>DAOUHE010000134.1:0-39046 GCA_034428715.1 Dehalococcoidia bacterium
ATATGAAAACGGGGAATTTGAGCGAATCAGGCCGCATTTGATGCCCTTGGAATGCGGGATTATATTTGACGGTATCCCAGAAGGAGCTATATCCAGGAAAGTTGGTTTGATCTGGGGAATCCCGGTTTAAGAAGCCTGGCCACTTGGGGTTCCCTAGATAAGGCGAAAAACACTCTAGAACTTCCGCGGCGGTACCGCCGCGCGATTATTTTTGTTGATGCCCCCATACACTGGCGGACTCGTGTTATTTGCTGATTGATCTGGATGTCCGCCGGTGCCTGCCGATTTAGATGGTGGTAAATCACAAATGTCTGGCCCCGGTCGAGAAACGGTTTCACCTCTTCCAGTAGCACATATTTGGCCCCACGCGTTGAATACGCCTGCGAGGTGGAACCGATGCCATTGTCTGGGTCTACGAAGACGGCTTCATAGCCCTCAGTGGCTTGAAACGCGCCTTTCACCCATTCCTGACGGCCCTGAAGGCGCGCAGCGCGGGTGGAGCGTAATTTATCTCTTTTCAGGTCTAATATGGGCTCGTAATAGACGGTGCTCTCTGGCAGAATCCGCCCTTGCCGAATGGCAGCAACGTTGCGCTTGCCGCCTCTCACAATCGCCCCCAACGAATCATATAGGTCCGAATCGCAGGCCCGAAACGCCAGATGGTTTTTCGATGCTTGTTCCAAATACTCAGTAAATCGGCCGTCATTGTTGTGAGCTTCGTCGGGAGTGAGGTACCAGACCACGCCCAGCCGTAAAGCCGGTCCATCGTTTCTCACGGGCCTGCACAAGACCTCCAATAGGCCGTATTTGCCAAAGTCTCCAACGTCTCCGACATATCGATTCTGCAACGTGCCCCCTTTGCGTGAGGTGCCTAAGCCATACTACTCAAAAAATCGCTTAGCCTTTCAAGGCCATCAATCATGGCAGGCCTGGTTGTAGGGGGTTTTAACGATTGGTGGGGATGATTGTGGCCGAAGCCCATCCTCACCCGTGGCTGACAGAATCAGCGAATCCAACTTTTAGGTATGCATAAATGCACTAAAGATGGAGAAGAAGCCTGAGACCAGATTGAGAACCGGTGCCCCCTGCTACCGCCGGGGCCGGAAGAGGCGTAGCAGGAAGGGGACCTCGGGTTCGCCTGACGAATCCGAGGGTACGGCGTCTTCTTCTATACCAAATTGATCAGCGGCGGCATCATACCCTGCAATGGGGTGGATCTCCTGCCAGTGGTTTAGCAGCACCTGCTTGACCAAAGGATTTTCGTGGTCAAGATAGAACGTGCGGCGGCGCTTGTTGCGGCCTGAGGCTTCGTCGGGAGAGGAGTGCCAGCTCCGCACGAACAGGTTGCCGTTGCCCATGGAGCGCAGCATTCTGCTGACGTAGGTGCGGGATGACGCCTGGCCCCAACGCAGGGTTATGACCTCGTTTTCCGCCGCCAATCCTTGTTCCAGGGCCTGGCAGACCTCGCCCACCAGGAAGTTGAAAGCCACGTGGCTAACATCTTCCCGCTGTTCCAGGCTGTCGGCCATTATGATCAGGTCGGTGATTCGTTGACCGTTTAGTCCGTCGCCGGGTACCTCGGGCAATTCTTTCAACCCTGCCATGGTCTCGATCAGCAGCGCGCCTAGGTCTCCCGGCGGGTCTCCGGGTGGGTCCGCCGGCGTCTCCGCAGCCGCAGGGTCGAAGTCCGGCTGAATGGGGTCGTCCTCGCCAAACCCCGGAGCACCTTCCGGCCCGGCCTCCATTTGGTCTATATCTTCGAAATCTACGTCCAGGGCGTCCGTGGGCTCGTCATCGAATGCTGCGGGTACTGCCGTCTGTTGGTGTCCGTTGCCGGCACGTTGGATTGTGGCTTCCTCGGGGTTGGGCTCATCGGCCATTACAGCCCAGTCTACGAGGCCGGCGGTGATCAATTTTATGTTGCCTTCCTGGGCCACCCGGGCCATGAGTTTCTTGAAACCGGAATAGCCGACCTTTCTTTCGTCGAAGTTAGGGTATCGCCGCACGACTCGTTGCTTTATCGAGGTGAGCAGGGGGGTGCCGCCGGCCTGGCGAACCTCGCGAACGATGTCTTCGATCGTCTGAATGATGGTGGCCAGATCCACCCCGTCAGATGGGCCGTTGCCTGAGCGGCCGGAGTAAGATGTAGCCCGAGTCGCGGGCCGGGGCGCCATAGGTACGGGGGTGGGTGCGGGAGCCGGTTCCTGAACGCCATTATCCTGGGGAGTCACGGGGTCCACGTCAACGTCATACAGGATCAAACCGTCGACAAGGTCGGCCAAGCGGTGGGAGATGCTCCAGCTCACGCCGATGATGATGACCCGCTTGCCCATGGTGCGCAGAGTGTTGATCACGTGGATGAAATCCGAGTCTCCCGATACTAAGACAAAGGTGGCGATGTTCGGATAGGAGTGGGCGATCTCGATGCAGTCGGCGGTCATCTTGACGTCGACGCTGTTTTTCACCCTGGTGGTGCGGTGATAGCCCGTAGATGAGGCAGTGCCAAAGCTGAGGCGTGTGGGAACGTATACCGGTTCGATTCCGGCGGCGTAAAGGGCAGGAGGATCGTTGATGAACTGGCTGGCCCCTCGAAGCTCCGGCGACCTGGTCACCCAGTCCGCGTAGGCTTTTGCCACCACCACACGCCCGTGGTTGGATACTTCTTCTTTCAGGGCTGAGACATTGGGAGTCCGGTGGCCGACGGCCAGGCTAATTTTGAAGTTTTCCCAGTCAATAAATAGCGCAACGTCGTCGCCGGGATAAAAAGATTCGTTCATACTCCCTATTTCTTCCGAGATGGTTTTATTCCCTAACCAGTGTAAGTTGACCTTTCGTCTCAGTCAATGAATGATCTGGTGATCTTCATCGGGAGGCGGGAGGTTAGGCCTTTTTCGTGCTCCATGCTAACGGTGTAGAGTCTGATCTGGCATCATCGGCCCAAACCACCAAAGCGGAGAATCGTATTTGACTTATCCCAGCATGCATTACAAATTCTCCGTTGGCATTGTGGTGGACGGTTTCGAACCGGCCGCCGCGAAACATAGCCCATCGAGCGTCGAGGCGGCAGGAGAGAAAGTCATGCCCAAACTCACACTTTTAATGGCGTTAGTCTTTTGTTTTATACCATTACTCGCGATTGCTTGTGGAGGAGACCAAGGTCCAGAGGGTCGGGAAGGGCCACAAGGATCAACAGGAAAGCAAGGGTCTACCGGACCTCAAGGACCGCAGGGTGTACAGGGACCAACAGGAAGTGAGGGCCAATGGGGGGAACAGTGACCGCAAGGACAAGGTATGCCAACGGCCCCTCCCTTGGCGGCCACCGGCGCCGCCATTGATGTGCACACGCATCTTTTGAGGCGGAGTACGCCGTTTCGGCTTATGGCGCCCCGCAGGCACGCCGGCCTCGGATGCTGAAGACCTATCAACCGGTTGGATGAAGCCAATGTAGGGCGGGCCGTCGTTCTATCGCCCGCTTACCAAGCCCAAACCGGCGAGGAGGTATGCGCCGAGAACGACTGGGTTACTGGAGAGATCGCAAAATTTCCTGACCGGTTAATCGGCTTTTGCGGGATTAACCCGCTGGTCGAAAGTGCGCTCGGCGAAATCGAACGTTGTTTGGATCTATCTGGGATGACCGGCGTAAAACTCCAAGCCTCGGGCATGGCTTGGGAAAACGGTGAACAAGTCGACGCACTGTCTCAAGATTTGAATAAGAGTCAGGAGATGGACGTTCCCGTGCTAATACATTTGGCGGGCGTCCCTCTCGACCGTGGTGGCGTTTTAAACATGTACCGCATGCTTGGGACCTACCCGGACTTGCGGCTGCTATTGGCCCATTGTGCCGGGCTGTCGGCCTCGGAGATAGAGTTGATTCTGTTTCCCGCCCGCCACTCGGTTCCGCGGGGGCTCAGTCTGAAAAACCGTTTCCTTGATCTGAGTTCCTGCCTGGAGATTTACAAAGATGCGCCCTTGTCACAACGCGAACTGATAGTGTGGAACTTGAGGCGGTTGGGACTGGAGCAGGTGTTATTCGGTTCCGACTATCTGATGGTCGCGCCAGTCGAGACGCCGAAGGAGGCCCGCTACACATTGACCCAATACCCATTCACCCAACAGGAGATCGACCTGATCCTCGAAAACGACGCGTCGGCATGGCTAGAAGGAAAATAGGGGACGATCGGCTGGAGTGTCCGGCTGACGCGAATCGGGAATCAAGACCTCACATTTCGGTATATTGAATCCCTTGGTCTAATGACAAGCTTCAACAATGGTCGGTTGGGTGGGCCTAACCCCGCCTTCGCTACCAATGCGTAGGTCAAGCTCAGAGCCGTTTGGAGGCTCGGAGCTTTTTTTTCAGCTTCGTTGACGAGCCGGATATGAAAGGCGAATAACGCATGTGCCGTAATTGGAATTAGATACAATGCTTTTCAAATCGGGACATCGGTGCTTTGGTTGAGGGGTGTCCTACATCCAACCGATGCATTGCCTAACACCTGTGCGGTGGGCTGTACTGGAATCCCATTCTTGCAAACCGGCTATGGAGAATGGGTGATTAACTGGGATGTGATGTCGGATCCCGGGGAAAAGCTGCTGGTCGAGCTAGAAGGACGGAAGGAGAATTTGAAGGACCACATAAAGCAATGAGGCAGATAACCACATTCTTGGTTCTGACCTTCCCTCTGAGTTTACCGTTTTACATTGCCGCTGCGGGTACAGACGATCTCCCATTATTGATATTGGTTGCGCCGGGGCTGGCGGCGTTGATCACCAGGTTCATTTACCAGCGGAATGTCGGGGACCTGGGCTGGAAGCTGATGAAAACCGAATCCCAGCCTAACTGGTGGCGTTGGCAGAATTCGCGCTACATCGCGTTGAGCTACGGGGTGCCTATCGGGATCGGGTTCTTGGTCTACGGACTTACATGGGTCGTGATATCTGGTTCGTTTTCTACGGAGGTAAATGCGGTAGACATTCTCGTTTCGTTTGTTTTTGCTGGCACCGTTGGACTGCTCTTTCTTGCTATGCTCAGCATTGGTGAGGAAGTTGCATGGAGGGGGTTCTTGCTGCCGGATCTAAACAAGATCACTAGCTTTCCGGCCGCCGCGGTGATTAGCGGACTGGTGTGGGCTATGTGGCACTATCCCCTCATCTTTTTCGCTCCCGGTCTCTTCGATTTCGGCGGGTTGCCGTTGTATTTCGCAGTGCCGATGTTTACGCTCAGCCTCGTTGCCGTTTCCGTGGTCTTGGGATGGCTGCGGTGGAAGACTGGAAGCGTATGGCCCGCGGTCGTAGCCCATGGCAGTCACAACAGCTTCACATTGGCATTTTTAAACGATTTGACGTCACAAACGGGAATCACGCCTTATATCGCGGGTGAGGTTGGGATAGGCCTTTTGGTTGCCTGGGCAATTGTGGCTCTGGTGTGTTGGAGAACCGATTCCAGGGCACCCACGGTTTTCAAGGAGTTTTCTCTTTACTGACCTAATGCGTTGACTACCGGGCAGTTTGCGATGGGCTCGGCAAGCTTGGACACCATGACCCTTGACATCGCCAATCCATTCGGGGATGGTGGTCGGGACCGCCGATATCGCGGGATTTTTAGACTAGACCAGGAGTAAATATATGCCGGAACGACGTCCCAGGTTGGAAGGAAAGGTTGCCGTGGTCACCGGGGCCGGCACCAGTGGTGAAGGTGTGGGCAACGGAAAGGCGGCGGCGGTGCTCTTCGCTCGGGAGGGCGCCAAGGTCTTGCTGGTGGATATGGCGGCAGACCGGGCCGAAGAGACCAGGGTGATGATCGAAGAAGAAGGCGGAGTGGCGTCGGTCTTTCAAGCCGATGTGACCAACGCTGACCAGTGCGCGGCCATGGCTCAAGCGGCTGTGGACCGGTACGGCCGTCTGGATATCCTGGACAATAACGTGGGCATTTCAGCCCGGGGCTCGGTGGTGGACGTGACCGAGGAGATATGGGACCGGATAATGACGGTCAACGTCAAGACCATCTACCAGGCCAGCCGGGCATGCATACCCAAGATGATCGAGAACGGCGGCGGCGCCATCGTCAATATCTCGTCCATCGCCGGCCTTCGCGCCCATAGCCAGGCGCCCTACACGACGTCGAAGGCAGCAGTGGTGGGCATCACCATATCCATGGCCGGAGACCACGGCCCCGACAACATCCGGGTGAACTGCATCGCTCCCGGACTGGTCTATACCCCCATGGTGGCCCACCGGATGAACGATGAGCAGCGTGAAGCCCGCAAGAACGCCGCCCCTCTGCGCACCGAGGGCGATTCCTGGGACGTCGGCTACGCCGCCCTATTTTTGTGCAGCGATGAGGCCCGCTGGATCAACGGCGTTGTCCTCCCCGTGGACGCCGGCCTTTTGACGGTGACTCCGGTAACGTACAACACAATCTCCGGCCAGGCCAGGTTCTAACCAATCCTTTCAACAGAAACGAAAACCAATCAGGTCTCCCCCTTACGAAGGGGGAGATTTAGAGGGGGTCGGCCCCAGCCGAAAACCAACGCAAATCCAAACCTTAACCTACCAGGAGGCAAACATGTTCAAATTCGTGCATCACGTCCGAATCTTGGTCCACGACCGGGACGCCATGGTGGAATACCTAGAGAAGAACTTCGACATGAAGCCCGACCGGCTCCAGGTCTACGAGCAGCGGGGCATGAAGAACGCCATCTACAAAGTCGGCCCAACCAACTTTGAGGTGACCGAGCCGTTGGACCCCAACTCGGCCATGGGCAAATACCTGAAGGAATATGGCCCCGGCGTCTACCACCTGGCCTTCGGCGTAGACGACATTCAAAAATCAGCCAAAGACCTGCTCGCCAAGGGAGTCAAACTCCGAGGCGAAAACGGCCTGTCACAAAGCGCCGACGGCTACTACACCGCCAACACTGACCCAGCCGACTCCCTGGGCGTGGCTTTCCAGCTCGCCCAAGGGTAGAGGCAGCCGCTCCCCGGTATCGACACGCCGTCAATCGAAAGTCATGCCGTGCCAGCCGCAGCGGCGAAGTATCTACCGTCGTGACCTAAGACAGAACGTCACCGCCCAATCTAACGTTAGGGTGTCGAATGGTCTTCCGTCCTGGCAACTCGTCCTAGAGTAGCCGTTAACACCCGAGGTGCCACCCGGCGCCCACCTGATAGCCATCGGAGAACATCAGACATACGGAGCGTTCGCTCTGCTGATGCGATTCAATCAAGGAAAGCGCAGGTGGGCCATCATGAAGAAGCTTATAAGAAGTAATAATGCCTCCGGTAGCAGCACGTCCGAGGTTGGCAAGCCGGGAAATGATCCGGCGAAACGCAGTTGGCCCATAGCTTTGTTGTGGGCCGGGGCGCTGGTTGGGATATCCATGATCTTGAGTGCCGTGGTAAATCCGCTTTTTGGCAGATACGTCCACTGGGATTGGATGGCCGTCTTGGCGCCCACGCTATTCGTCGTGATAACCCTATCTCTTCGCCGCCGCTGGGTGTGATCGCGGGCAACCCATTTGCGGGTGTGATTCGCCGTTGGGTGCGGCATTTCCAGGTTAGCTGTTGCCTGAGCCTGCGTTATCCCACAATGGGCCAGATCTTGGGGTCCACGGCATGGTCCTCCGCCACGAGAGAGGGACGCCGCCGGCTTCCACCCGAGCTTTTCTTCGCGTGAGGGCATTATACTATCCGCAAATCCCACCAACCGGAGGCCAACCATGCGTCTCGAGAACAAGGTAGCGTTCATCAGCGGGGGCGCCCGGGGGATGGGCGCTAGCGAGGTCCGGCTGTTCGCCGCCGAGGGCGCGCGAGTGGCCATAGGGGATGTGCTGAAAGACGAGGGGGAAAGATTGGCGGCGGAGATCGGCGAGGCTGGGGGAGAATGCATCTTTGTCCCGTTGGACGTTACCAGCCAGGCCCAGTGGGAAAGCGCCATCACCGCCACGGTTCAGCGGTTTGGTAAGCTGGACATATTGGTGAACAACGCCGGGGTAGGGGCGCGCAATATGCTGGTTGAGAACACCAGCGCCGAGGATTGGGACCAGGTGATGGACATAAACGCCAAGGGCGTTTTCTTGGGCACCAAGGCCGCCATCCCAGAGATGCGCAAGGCCGGCGGCGGCTCCATAATCAACATCTCCTCCCAGTTGGGCCTGGTAGGTGTGGACAACAGCAGCCCCCAGTATCAGGCGTCCAAGGGGGCGGTTCGACTGTTCACCAAGTCCACGGCGATCCAGTACGCGAAAGAATCGATAAGGGCCAACTCGGTGCATCCGGGCCCCATCGTCACGCCCATGACCGAGGGCAGCCGGGCCGACGCCCAGCGCAATCAGGTCACCATCGAACGGATCCCGCTGGGCAGGTACGGCGAGCCCGAGGAGGTGGCCAACGGAGTGCTATTTCTAGCCTCCGACGAATCGTCATTCATGACCGGCAGCGAGTTGGTCATCGACGGCGGGTGGACGGCCCAGTAGGCACGGAAGCCAATAGCTGTCAGCTTTCAGCGGTCAGCGTAAAATGTGGGCTGCCTGCGATGAAAATGTTCACGATTGCGTGCTTAAATCCCCCTTAATCCCCCTTTGCAAAGGGGGAGAACTGGCCCCCTTTCGCGAAAGGGGAGTTGGGGGGATTCCCTCTAACGCTGCCAGACCTTCACGGCATCAAGATAACCTTGCCGATGGTCTCCCTGCCCTCCAGTTGGCGGTGGGCTTCGGCTGCATCGGCCAGGGAAAGGGTGAGGCCGATGTTCAACTTGACCTCTCCGGAGGTGACCCAGCCCAGGACGTCGTCGGCGCGTTGCAGCAGTTCCCCTCGGGTGGAGGTGTAGTCGCCCAGGCTGGGGCGGGTGAGGAAGCGGGAACCGCCGGCCAATGTCGAAGGCTCGATAGGACCGATGGGGCCGCTGGCCGCGCCGTATAGGGCCATGTAGCCGCGCAGACCCAAGCAATTGAGGCCCTTGGTGAAAGTGGTCTGGCCCACAGCGTCGAAAATCATTCGGACGCCCTCGCCACCGGTGGCCTTTTTGACCTGCTCCTCAAAGTCCTGTTGGGTGTAGATGATCACCTGGTCGGCCCCCGCGTCCTTGGCCATCTGGGCCTTGGCCTCGGTGGACACGGTGGTGAAGATGTGGCAGCCGACCTTCCGCAGCAACTGTATCAGCCACAGTCCCATGCCGCCGGCCCCGGCCTGCACCAATACCCGGTCTCCGGGGTTGAGCTGGGTGATGCCGAAGACCAGGAAATGGGCGGTCATCCCCTGGAGCATGGTGGCCGCGCCCATGGTGAAATCGGCTTTCTCGGGAAGCTGGACCAGCAGCCAGGAGGGCACCGCCGCCCGCTGGGCGTATGCGCCGGTGTGCATCGCGTATGCCACCCGGTCTCCCACCGCCACCTCGGTCACGCCCTCTCCCACTGCGGTGACCACTCCGGCCGCCTCTCTGCCGGGGACCCAGGGAAAGCTGGCCGGAGGATTGGAGCCGCGCCGGCTGGAAACGTCGGTGAAGTTCACCCCGGCGGCTTTGATGTCGACTAGGGCCTGTCCCGGACCCGGCTGGGGATCGGCGATGTCCTCGAAGAGCAGCACGTCGGGGGCGCCCGTTTGGTGTATTTGGATTCCTTTCATTTCCGGCCTCCAATAAGCAAGTATCATGGGATCCAGGTATCACAAATCAGTGACAGAGTACATCAAGATGGGGCTCGGGGAAAGGTGGCTTGACGGGGCCGGAGATGGTGACGGATCAGGCGCCTAGAATGGACGCCAAGCCGGTGGTGTCTTCGATGTTCTCCAGGTCGCGGAACTGATCGATAGTTCCCTGGATGTGGTGCGGGGTCATTATGTGCCGGGCGCAATAGAGGAATTTGGCGTTTAGCTCCTCCTGGTCCAAGGGGAATTGGGGTCCGCCTCTGGCGAATTCCACCAGTTGCTCCAACTCCCGGCATCCCCACAGCTGGACGGTCACCGTGGCCGGGCGGTCCGCCATGGGAGTGGGGGTTTCCTCGCCGGTTACCGTGATACGTCCCATCAACTCCTTTACCGCGGGGTCTTGCAACGCGGAGGGAGAGAACTGCTCTATCAAAGGCTGGCCGTTTAACAGCGTCTGGGCTGTGATGTAGGTGAGGCTGGAGCGGGCCTGCGAGGGGTCTTGGGGTTCTTGGTACGGCAGGGCACGTAGAGCGGCGGGTGTCACGCAAACCTTAACGGCTTCGATCTGCGAGGCTTCGATCCGGTGCTGCTGCATCAATTGCAGCACCGCGTCCACGACGGTATGGCTGGCCGAGGCGCAGGGATAGAGTTTGACGGTCAAGCCCGGGTCAACCACCGAGTATGGATTGGCCAGGGTGTCGAAAAAAGCCTCTTGGTCTGGGGCTGGAACAACGGCAGTGCCGGGATCAACGAGTTTTAACGGGCTATCAAACGGATAATCCGAATGTAGGCCGCTTTCGAAACCACGCTGGGCCAGCATGGCGGCCGTTAACCCGGCCATTGCTGCCTGGCCGCACTGCAGAGCCCCGCCCGGCGAGTCGAATTCCACAAGTGGACCGTGGGCCTGCCGGGCGGCGATTCCCAGAGCCGTCTCCATCTGCTCCTCGTCCAGTCCGAGTAGATGCCCCGCCGCGGCGGCCGCCCCCATGCCGCCTGCCATCCCGCCGGAGAATGGGCGATGGACGTTCTGGAGGAAGGAAGAGTGGGACCAGATATCCAGTTTGGCCGCGGTTTCGCATCCAAGCGCGAAGGCGGTTAACACCTCACGGCCCGAGTTTCCGTTAAGCTCCGCCAGGGCCATCACCGCCGGGAAGATCACGGCCGTGGGATGGGTCACCACCCCCTGAATCTCGTCGTCGAAATCCAGCAGGTGGACCAGCAAGCCATTGACCATGGCGGCGTTGACAGGCGAGGTGCGAAGTCCCAGACCGATGATGGTGCACCGGCCGTTGGCGCCCATGTCCTGAAACAGGGCGGCCAGCGTTCGGCCTTGGTCTTGGGCCGCCCCCGCCAGACCGACGGCGGCGGCGTTGATCATCATCTCCTTGGATTGGGCTATGACCTGGGGAGGCAGGGAGTCAAAGGAGATGCCCTCACCCACGAAATGGGCAAGGCGGCGGGTGAAGGTCATTTTCGGGCACCTCGGCGTTTGGGGATGACGCCGAATCTATCTGCGCGGGGCGGGCGTCTCATCAGCCAGCATACACCAGCCCGCGGTGGAGGAGGAATAGAAGGCGGAATGTCCGGCAAGTTTCCCAGACATTCCGGGATTTGTAGCCAGTTTGCCGGGTTTAGGAAGGATCTTTAATCCGCGACCAGCTCGGCGGCTCCCGTGGCCCGCATGTCGACTAACCGCTCCCGAACGATTCGCACCTGGCGCTGGCCACGTCCGACCAGCGAAGAGATTTCCTTCACCGACTTTCCTTCGTCCAGGTGGCGGACGATATCCATGTTTTTCAACCACCATCGGCGTTCACTACGGTCTCTGGCCGAGATGCGGGAGTTCACGTCTCGCAACGTACGGGTGGCTCGGCGGCGAGGCGGACGAGACTGGAGGCGTTCCGCCTGGGTAGTGGCGGAGACGGCTTCCGGCCGGGTCTCCTGCAGCAGATCGCGAAGCGCCTCTTGCGAACGGCGGGGGTAGTAGTGCTGGCCGCATTGCCAGCACCGCCACTCGTCTCCATCCAATACGAGGTCGCCGCGGCACTTACTGCAGGATTTAAGTTGGCATAGCATGGTTTTTGCTCCCTAACGGTTCTTGAGGCGTTGTTGCACCGATGAACCTTTAAAGATGTGTCCACACTCTGTTTAAACCGCTGCCGTAACTTCTAATCATTGGGGTCAAATTCCGGGGATCGACTGGGGTTCACGGGAGGGTTCGGTGTCCTTGGGTTTACATCCAATGCCAATTATGTTTAATTAATAACTCCGGCCATTGCGCCCAGATCAACAATTCCCGCCGGGATTGGCATGGCGGCCTGCCCAGGCGGAGGAGTTCGTCCGATATGAGCCAGAAAGCGATCAAATACGAAGCGATCAAGATCCAGCAAGAAGACCGAGTGTCGATCATCACACTGAACCGGCCCGAGGTTCTTAATGCGTTGAACTACCAACTGGTACGGGAGTTGGACGAAGCCATCACTGAGATGGAGCAAGACGAGGGTGTCGGCGCGATAGTCATAACCGGTGCGGGCGAGCGGGCCTTTTCCGCGGGCGCGGATATCCACGAGAATCGGGAGTTCTCGGATGAGGACCGGGAGCGGGTAACTGCCCATAGAGCCGATTACACCTGGCACCTGGCCACCAGTATCAAGCCAATCATCGGCGCCATCAACGGGCTCTGCTACGGCGGTGGGACAGTCATGGCCACAAGCATGGATTTCTTACTGGGGTGCGAAAAGACCAGCTTCCGGTTTTTGGCGGTGAATTACGGGCAGATGAACGCCACCTGGAGCCTTCCCACGATGGTGGGCTGGCCGAAGGCTAAGGAACTGCTCTACAGCGGGCGCGAAGTCTTTGCCGATGAAGCTTACAAGATTGGGCTGTTGAACCACCTGGTTCCAGCGGAGAGCCTGCTGGAGAAGGCGGTGGAGGTGGCGGCGGGCATCGCCAAGAACCGTATCGAAGGCGTCGCAAACATCAAGCAAATCCTCACTGAACACACTGGGCTGCCCATAGAGGAACAGTTCCGCAACGAAGTCAACGCCCGTACGGGGCGGTTCAAGGGCCTGTCGGTGGAAGATGGGTTTAAAGACTTTTTAGAAAGAAAGGGCCGTAAGCCCCAGGGTTCCTAGCCTGATCTTGGGCGGATCTACGGGAGGTCCGGCCACGCCGGGATTTAGGGAGTGGCCAGTCGGTCTTACGTTACCGTGACGAACGCGTTGGGTAACTCCTCATCGCCCGCGACATTTCCATCGAAGTTAAAGGGACCGTATTGATTTGCGCGATTTGATACAAACCGCTTGATGGAAACTGGGGCAATCACTCCCGTTCGCCCCGCCGTCTTGATCTTCAAATTCGGGCTTCCTGTAGTCCTTTTTGCCGCCATCATCCTGGCGCCCACGCCCGAAGGACTCACTCCACAAGGCCAGAGGGCCCTGGCTGTGATGGGCTTGGCCGTGGCTTTATGGGCAAGCGAGGCGTTGCCCATCGCCGTCACGGGGTTGGTGGGCGTGGTGCTGCTTATCCTGGTGGGCGCAGTCCCCGGCGCGGAAGCGGCGCTTTACGGCTTTTCCCAGCCAGTAGCCTATTTCATCATCGGAATCCTCACCCTGGGACTAGCGGTGGAACGTTCTGGGTTAGCTGAGCGGATGGCGGTCCACCTCATGCGGTTGGCCGGGGGCAGCCCCCGTATGCTCTACGTGCAGATGCTGGTTTCCTTTGCAGCCCTAACATTTGCCCTTCCTTCGGCAAGCACCCGGGGCGCAATCATGGTCCACGTGTATGAGCAGGTCATGGACCACTGGGCTATCCCCCGCCAATCGCCGTTGAACAAGGCGGTTATGATGGCCATGGGCGCGCTCAACCGGTTGGGGTCCACGGCATTGTTGGCTGGAGGGATCACCCCGGTGGTGGCGTCGGCGTTGATCGGGGATTTTTCCTGGACGGGGTGGTTCATCTTGATGGCCGTGCCCTTCTACTCGGTTCTGGTGGCGGGCGGCGTCATGGTTTATTTTTACTATCGTGCCGGGTTCAAACTGTCCGAGTCCATGACCGCCGGACCCCTGACCACGGGCCCGATGAGCACTAGAGAGATCAAAGCAGGGATAATTGCGGTAGGCACGGCGCTCCTTTGGTTCACCGACTTTGCCCATGGGTTGCACCCAACCGTGCCGGCCCTGATAGCCTTGGTGGTGATCCTCTTACCTGGAGTTGGCCTGCTGACGTGGCGTGAATTCGAGACCAATATAGGCTGGAGCAATTTTTTCGTCATCGCCACGTCCCTTTCTCTGGCCCAGGCCCAAATCGCCAGCGGTGCCGCAGAGTGGTTTGCCCAGATATTGGTGGGAGGTGTCGAGGCATTCAAGGATTCGCCCTACCTGTTGTTGTTGGCCCTGGCCGGCGGCGCGACGGCCGTCCGGCTGATGATGCCCAACATCACCGGTTTCCTGGCCTTCACCATACCCGTTGCCATGTCCACCGGCGCCTCGCTGGGTCTCAACCCCCTGGTTTGCGGCCTGGCTGTGGTGTTGGTGGGTGACTCGGTGGTCTACTATCCCGCCGGCAGCGCCTCCAGCGTATTTGTATTCCAGCGGGCTGAGATCACCGCGCCCGAGGTCTTCCGAATCGGAGTCTTGATGACCTTGGTCGCCATCGGTGTCCTTTTTGCGGTGGCGGTGCCCTATTGGGGATTGGTAGGTGAACCACTGGTCCCGTAGGTGGCGGCCGTTCGTCTCTTTGTGAGCCTGTACTGGCGGGGGGAATCCCCCCAAACCCCGTTTACGAAAGGGGGCTCTACTTCACCTGTGCCGAGGCTTGCCGGCTTTACTCCCCAGATATACTCACGATCTATCCTGGTCTGGCCGCAGCCCAACTTCGCCAATCATAAGTAGACGAGGAAATTTTAGGATTGACAGAGAAAAAATACATATATACTATTGGCGAGAGCATCTGGAAGTTTACGGTCCTAAATTTGACATGAGGTTGCCCTTAGATTACGGAATACCATTAGTTAACGTGCAAAAAGGATTTATTTGTTGTAGCGAGTTGCAACAAAAACGTCACCTCTATTGTTGGCGTCAACTAGTCTGGGTCGAGATACGTTCATGCGGGAAAAGATTTGGAGGTCTCATGATGGCGAATCGTTGGCTACTTAAATCTAGTTTCTTTATATTCAGTCCGTTGATGTTGGCCCTCTTGTTCGTGGCCGCTTGCGGCGGCTCGGCTGCCCCGGCGGAAACGGCTCCCCAGGCCGTTGAGCCGACTGCGACTAAAGGAGTGATTTTCAAGCCGACGGCGGCGCCTCTGGCCGAGGCAAAAAAAGCCGCTGAGCCGGCTGCCGTGGTGCCTTCTATGGCTGCTGGCGAGCCGATTTACGGCGGAGTTCCGCCGATGCACGCCTACTCGGCCCCCGACCACTGGGGCACCCACCGGTCGGGCACCCTCAACCAGATCATGCACTCCAGCCCGGTGTACAACAATCTGGTGATGTTCGACCCCGAGACCGATGACCGGGATGACATCATCGGAGGGTGGGCGTTGGTTTCATTGTGAGCCGGTGCTGGACGGGGAGGAAATCCCCCGAACCCCCCTTATTGCGAAAGGGGGGCTTTTTTTACATATTTTAAGGTAATTTGGAGTCCAACCATGAGCCGCACCGCACCCGAAGCCACGCCGCCGGTAAGCCACCGCAACGAAGTCCCCGACACCACCGCGCCCGATGGCTCAGAGATACGTTTGCTCATAGGCCAGCGGCACCTGGCGCAGCGTGCCAGCCTCTGCGAGGTTACCCTGCCCGCCGGCCAGGTTTCCCGGCCGGTTTGGCACGGGACGGTGGAGGAGATCTGGTACGTCTTGGAGGGACGAGGCCGCGTCTGGCGCAGCCCGCCTGCGCCGGTTTCTGAACTGGGCCATTACTCCAAAGATGCTACGGGGGAGACAGTGGAAGTCGGCCCCGGCGTTGCCCTGACCATACCCACCGGATGGCGCTTCCAGTTCAGCGCGGGAAACCGAACTCCGCTGAGATTCCTCTGCTACACCAACCCGCCCTGGCCCGGCCCCGAAGAAGCCCAACCAGCAGCCTCCGGCGGTTTGGGGGAAGCGACCGTTTGACGGTTGGCGCCATTGACATCACTTCGCCAATAGTCATATAGTTGGTATGCTAAAACTGAATAAACAAAGGCTGTGAAGGGGATTAGTAGGCTTCCTGTGAGGCTAAGAGAGCCGGGTTAGGTGCGAGCCGGCGCCGGTAGCGGAAGTACGAATGGACCCTTGAGCTTCAGGCTGATCAGCGGTTTTGAACCATCGGTTCAGGCGCTGTTAGGCTGGGACGGTTGGGCATCGTTAAAGGCCCACGGCACAGGGACTACGTAGACTTTGGTCCCTCCGCCGGATGAGATACCGGATTGGGTCCGTCTGCATTGTGGGACCGGAACCGGGAAATAGGGTGGCAACACGGCTTTGGCCCGTCCCTGTGGGGGATGGGCTTTTTTATTTGGGCATTGTATCGGTACTAGGAATCCTACGGCGGGATAGCCATGGCAGAGCAGTCAGAAACCGTATACGTTCAGCTAAAGCAGGCGGTGTACCGGGAATACAGCCGGTCATACGGCGACGACCGGAAGCAGTTCGTCGGCGGGCGGGGCTTGGCCGAGAGGGTGGATTGGGCTCTGGAGCCGTTGACCAAAGGTACCGACTGCTGGACCTGGGCTGCGGGAGCGGTGACGTGGTCTTCAGGGCGTTGGAAATCCAACCCTCCCTCCCGGCGCCTGTTGGGCTGGATTTGACTCCTGAGATGCTGGCTCTGGCCCGAAAACGCCTCTTGGGTTCGTGTGGCTTGGTGCAGGCCAACGCCCAGGTTAGTTCGCTGGCCGGGCTGCCGCTACGAGACAGGAGATTTGACCTGATCACGTCTTTGAACCTGATTCAAGAATTGCCCAGAGCCGCCATTCAATATCTGTTGCGGGAGGTCCACCGGGTGTTGAAGCCCGGCGGCCGGTTCCGCGCGGTGGTTCCCTGCATGGTGGGGGAGAACCCATCGTCTATCGCCTTTCAACGGATGGCCCTGGAAAGGGGAGCCATGGATTTTCTTTTCCCAAGCGAACTGGAAGACTTGTTGAGCCGGGAGACCGGCCTAACGGCACGGAAGTTCCAACTTGGAACCAGTTCCGCCGCCGCCGCGAGCGCCAAGGGTGAGACCTGGTTCAGGCTCTTTGCCCAGATCATGGATGAGATCAGAGACCAAGGCCTGAATCCAGCGGAGGTGACACAAGGGGTCATGTTCTTTTCGGCCCAAAAGCCAAGTTAGGACCGAACCTGCCTAGAACGAAATCGGGAGCGACAATCGTGCAGCAACCAGCATATCAACCAAGGTTGGAAGAAGTTAAAGCCATGGTTGGGCAGGGCAACCTGGTTCCGGTATACCGGTCCATCAACGCCGACTTGGAAACCCCAGTTTCCGCCTATTTGAAGGTCGCCCGCCCTCCATACTCCTACCTCTTGGAAAGCGTGGCGGGTGGGGAGCGCATCGGAAGATACAGTTTTATCGGCACGGACCCTTATCGCGTCGTCAAGACCGGCGAAGGCCAGCCTCAGGGTAAGGTGGATCCGCTGACTCTAGTACAGGAGGAGATGAGCAAATATACAGTCGTCTCTGTTCCGGGCCTGCCCAGGTTCCACGGGGGGGCAGTGGGCTATTTGGCTTACGACGCCGTCAGCTATTTTGAGCCCCGGGTCCCCATGATGTCCGCCGACCCTCAAGGGTTACCAGAGGCGGTTTTTACCTTCGGCGATACGATTCTGGTGTTCGACCATCTACGCCACGATATCAAGGTGGTGAGCCACGTTCATCTCAATGGAGACATAGAGGCTACCTACGCCGAAGCCACGGCAAAGATAGATGACTTGGTGCGGCGCCTGGCCCAACCACTGGAAATGCCCCCGGGGTTGCAGCCTGTTTTGCAGGCATCGGGAGCCGATCTGCCGGCCGGAGAGGTTCAATCAAATTTTTCCAAGGAAGGTTACGCTGAAGCGATCAATAAATGCATCGAGTATATATACGCCGGGGACGTGATCCAGGTGGTCAACTCCCAGCGGTTCTCCCGCCAGACCGACGCCCATCCGTTCCAGGTCTACCGCTCTTTGCGCAGCATCAATCCATCGCCCTACATGTACTACTTGAACCTGGACGATTTCCAGATCGTCGGCGCCGCCATTGAGACGGTGGTCATGGTTGAAGATGGGATCGCCGCCACCCATCCCATCGCCGGCACGCGGCCCCGGGGACAGACCCCCGAGGAAGACGCCGCCTTGGAGGAGGAGCTGAAAACCAGTGAAAAACAACGGGCCGAACACATCATGTTGGTTGATCTGGGTAGAAACGACATCGGCCGGGTCAGCGTGCCGGGAACGGTCAACGTCACCCAATTGATGGATGTGGAACGCTTCTCCCACGTGATGCACCTTGTCTCCCACGTTGAAGGGAAGTTGAGGCCGGAACTGACGCCTTACGATGCTCTGCGGTCGTGTTTCCCGGCTGGGACGGTTTCCGGCGCGCCCAAGATCCGGGCCATGGAGATCATCGCCGAGATCGAGGGTGAGAGGCGTGGCGCATATGGAGGAGCGGTGGGATATTTTAGCTTCTCTGGGAATATGGACACCGCTTTGATACTGCGCACTGGGATATACAAAGACGGGGTAATGTATGTTCAGGCCGGCGGCGGCGTGGTGGCCGACAGCGTGGCCGAGGACGAATATCAGGAAACACGGCACAAGGCCGGGGCCCTCCTCCGGGCCATCGAACTGGCAGAAGGGAAGGGTTAGGCCGTAAGGAGTTACACATGCTTAAATCTTTTTTCCATACGGAATTTGTCGTCCAAGACTTGAGGAATCGGTAGCCTTTGACACGGACGTTCTTGGAATGCGAATCGCCGGCCGGGTCGAGGGGGAGGGTGAGTTCGCCAACCAGCTCCTGGGATTCCCTGGCGCTCACATCAAAGGCACGCTGCTAGATAAGGGAGAAGGTCATCCACCGGAGCTGATCCAATATATCAATCCTCCCAGCGGGCCAGGCGGAATAGCCCGCAACGACCTGGGCGCCTCGCACCTGGCTTTCTTCGTGGAAGACATCGAAAAATTTATGCTGAAACCAAAGGGCGGGGTTTACGGTTCAACAATCCGCCGGCCGCGTTGGCCGACGACCATGGCCACGTGCAGCGCAAAGCCCTCTATGCCCAGGATCCCGACGGAAACTGGCTGGAGTTTGTGGAGATCTTCTAATGCTAGTGATGATCGATAACTACGATAGCTTTACCTACAACCTATACCAGTATCTCGCCGAGCTGGGCGCCGACGTGGTGACGCTGCGCAACGACAAAACCACCCTGGAAGACATCGAGGCGCTGGACCCGCGGGGGATCGTGATCTCGCCGGGTCCGTGCACTCCCCGGGAGGCGGGCATCTCCAACGACGTCATTCGCCATTTTGGGCCAACGATTCCCACTCTGGGTGTCTGCCTGGGGCACCAGTGCCTGGGGCGGGTGTACGGCGGCACGGTGGGCCGGGCGGGGGAGATACGCCACGGCAAAACTTCGTTGATCCACCACACCGGAGAAGGGGTCTTGGCGGGGCTTCCCGACCCCTTTGAGGGCATCCGGTACCATTCCCTGGTGGTTTACCGGGATTCCCTGCCCGACTGCCTGGAAGTCACCGCCTGGACGGATAACGGGTTGATCATGGGATTGCGCCACAAAGAGTATCCGGTGGAGGGGGTCCAGTTCCACCCCGAGTCCATCCTGACCCCGGTGGGCAAACCCTTGCTGCAAAACTTCTTGGACCGGCTGGGGTAGGTAAAATTGTGGCTGCTAGGGAGCTTTGGAAACCTGAGGTTTGGGCAGCGGTGTGTTTACATTACAATAATTGTTAATTAGGGTGGGAAAAGGGAACCAAAATGAATCGTTCGAATTCCAAGGAACAAATTCTCAAGTTGGTCCAAGAACTCCCGGATGATGCCACAGTAGAGGACGCAATGGACCGACTGTACCTGCTTCTCAAAGTAGAACGCGGATTGGCGCAAGCAGATTTGGGCAAAAAATCTCTCAGGAGGAAGCTCGTCGATGGATAGACGGATGGCTCAAGTAACTTGGACCGAACAGGTCATTAATGACTTGTATACGGTCTTCTTGTTCATAGCCCGTGACGCTCCAGGTTATGCCGAATTGATGATCGAACGTGTATTCGCGGCCACTGAGCGGCTGGGTGAGTTCCTTGGGTCAGGCCGGATTGTCCCGGAGATAGGTCAAGATGAAATTAGGGAAGTCATCGTGCAAAACTATCGGATTATGTACCGGGTACTCCCCGGCGAGCTAGAGATTCTCACTGTTCGCCACGGCGCTAGGCAGGTCCGGTGAGGTCGTTCCTGGGCGCAAGCCTCGTTGTCGTAGCAGTGGCCTGCGGCGGCGCGGCCACCAACGAAGCTGCTGTCGCCACAGCAATCCCGGCCGATATTCCAACGAGCTCTCCCGCATTTGAGCCCACGCCGATCCAAATTTTAGCTACCGGCACCCCTGTCAAACCACCCACACAGGCTCCCACTCCGCTGCCACGCCAGAGGCTGTGACGCCCGAAATCACCCGGGTCACGGTTTACCCGTCGTTGTCCGGGATTCAACCAAATGATGCTGCTCCAGGCCAGGAAATCAAAGTCCAAGGGTCGGGCGGCCTCATCGAGCTCAGGAAACCCAATGGGTCGGCCGGCGGCTATATAGAATCCGCCCGGTCATTTGAGTTATTTCTCGACGGCCAAGAGGTGGGGTCCATCCAATGTTACGTCAACGTTTGCGACGGCGCCTTCATCCTACCCGTGGACATCCATCCAGGGGATCACGAGATCTCGGTCGGAGGGGGCTCAACCCAGATCTTGAGGGTGGCAGCCCCCTCCGCGACGCCAGCACCTACTCCAACACCGGCGCCTACCGCTACACCGACTTCTGTCCCCACATTGACCCCATCCCCAACGCCGGAACCAACATCTACACCAACACAGATCCCAACGCCCACGTTGGTCCCCACCCCAATTCAACCTCCTGAGCCATTCGTGTTGACCTCGCCCGCCTTCCCGCCGGACGATGAGATACCCCTGGTCTATACCTGTGACGGCCTGGACACTTCACCGCCGCAGTCCTGGACCTCGCCTCCAGCGGGGACCCAAACCTTAGCCATCGTCATGGACGATCCCGATGCCCCCGCCGAGGTCTGGGACCATTGGGTGCTATTTAATCTTCCACCAGACCTGCTGGCGCTGCCCGAAGGCCGGCCCAAGGTCTCCCAACTGGCCGGCGGCGCGGTCCAGGGGCGAAATAGCTGGGGCAAGTACGGGTACGGTGGGCCGTGCCCACCCCAAGGTCCACCCCATACTTATCGGTTCTTCGTCTACGCCGTAGACCAATCTCTACCCCTGCCCGTGAATCCCACCAAGCAGCAGCTCCTGGAAGCCCTTGAGGGCCACATCCTGGCGGAAGGCTCCCTCACCGGCACCTACCAACGAATGAAGGAAGATGACGACGGCGGAGATGGAGGGGGTTACAGCGACTAATCGCCCGAAGGCCTCGCGGCTGGACCGGTCTTGCAACGTTACCAGTACCGGAAGTCGGCTTGCCCAGGGCCGCGAAAAGCAGGTAGACGGGCGGGTACCAGCGGTGACGGGCCAAGTTGGGTGGGATATACTTGGGATGCCGTGTGGCCCGTGGTGCTGGGACATCGGGAGTTGGGGCAAAAGGAACCTATATGGGCGAATTAAAGATCGTGACCGAAAAGCACGCCGAATCGCGACTTTTTTCTTCGACCGCCGGCTGAGGATAAGACCATGAGACTTAAGGCGGATAGAGAAGGCGACGCCCTCTATTTACGCCTCGACGAAACTGCGATTGTGGAGTCGGAGGAAGTGCGGCCTGGCGTGATTCTGGATTTCAATGAAGACGGCGCGGTAGTTGGTGTCGAATTCCTAAATCTCTCCAAGCGGGTCGACCCTGAACAACTGCGCGTTCTTCAGTTTGAAACCTAGAGAGATCTGGGATTCCAGTCGTGTCAACCTCCTTAATATCGAGCTAAGCTTCCAGGGACAGAACGATGATTCGTGATGCCATCGACAAGGTAGTATCCGGCAGTTCCCTGGGGATGCAGGAAGCCGCCGCCGTGATGGGCGAAATCATGGAGGGCGAGGCCACGCCGGCCCAGTTGGGCGCATTCCTCACTGCTTTGCGGCTCAAGGGAGAGACGGCCGAGGAGATCGCCGGGATGGCCACCGTCATGCGGGAAAAGGCGTTGCGGGTGGAGGTGTCCGGGCCGTTGGTGGACTCGGTGGGCACCGGCGGCGATGGCCAGAACACCTTCAATATCTCCACCGCCGCCGCTTTTGTGGCTGCTGCGGCGGGCCTTAAGGTCGCAAAGCATGGCAACCGCGCCGCTTCCAGCTCCTGTGGCAGCGCCGACGTGTTGGAAGCCCTGGGGGTCAAGATAGAGTTGACTCCGGCATCGGTGGCCCGCTGCGTCAACGAAGTGGGCATGGGGTTCATGTTTGCCCAGGCCTTTCATCCCGCCATGCGCCATGCCGGACCGGTGCGCCGGGAAATTGGGATTCGCACCGTTTTCAACGTATTGGGTCCTTTGACCAACCCGGCGGGGGTTCAGAACCTACTTTTGGGAGTGGCCGACCCGGGTTTGAGCGAGACAATGGCAAGAGTTTTGGCCCTTTTGGGTGTGAACCACGCCCTGGTGGTCCACGGCCACGGCGGATTGGACGAGCTTTCTCTTTCCGGCGACAGCTCGGTCTGGGAGGTGCGCGGCGGCGAAGTGCATCCGTGGATCTTACGATTGGCAGACACCGGATTGGCCATGCGGCCCACCGGAGATATCCGGGGCGGCACAAAAGAAGAAAACGCTGAAACCATGCGCCGCGTCTTTCAGGGAGAAGCCGGCCCGGTCAGAGATATTGTGTTGCTCAATAGCGCCGGTGTTCTGATGGCTGGAGACCAGGTGGATTCCATCAAACAGGGCATCCAAACCTCGGAGGAGATCATCGACGCCGGCAGGGCCATGGAAAAACTGGAAGACCTGGCGGCCTTGAGCCAGAGCCTGGAGTGACCAAAGCCTAGCACCCATTTCAAAATATGGTTTGACAAGCTCTCCACGAGCGGGTGTTGGTCCAAAACCGTTCGTCCTGAGCCAGTCGAAGGACATAACAGCGGGTTGTACAGGATTTTGAGATAGCCTTAGGGGCGTTTTTACCAAGCCTACAGGCAAGAGGGTGATGGGCGACTCCCAATCAGCCGATATAGAGCTTTGCATATTCATTCTGGTGGACGGCGCCCGGTCCGACATCATGAGCCAGATGGTGGCGGCCGGCGAAATGCCCAACACCAAGCGTTACATCACCAAACCTGGCGCCAACCGCAGCGCCGTAACCTGTTTGCCCAGCACCACTAGCGTTGGATACCTGCCTATGTTGGCGGGGCATTACCCGGGGACCGCCGACGTACCTGGCATACGCTGGGTGGATAAGAAGCGGTTTGGCGCTCCTGGATTGTTTCATGGCGGACATCGAAGCTACACCGGCGCCGGGTTGGCCCACCTCAACGAAGATTTGGCCGGCGACGTAGAAACGGTGTACGAACTCTGTTCCCAATCTCTGGCGTTCCGTTCGGAAGTCCAGCGGGGCCTGCCGTCCCATCAAAACCGCAACTGGATACTGTGCGCCGTCCCTTATGCGGTGGGACATTTCACCCATCGGTCTGGGTCCATAGACCGGTGGTTGGTGCGGGGATTGTGCAAAGGCATCAGCGGCCCTCAAGAAGAGCTGCCCAGGTTCATATTCGTGCCGTTGTGCGATGTGGATGTCCGCTCCCATGGATACGGTCCCACCAGCCGTCAGGTTATATCGGCATACCGGGGGGTTGACGCCAGCATCGGCGCGATATTTGAAACGCTGGAAAGGCGGGGCATACTGGACCGGACCCTGGTGCTACTGAGTAGCGACCATGGCAATACCGATACATCGCGTCACCTCGACCTTTCCCGGTTGGTGGAAGAGGCCGGCTACCGGGTTTTTGAATATCCCATCGTCCTCCGCAGGAACTGCACCGCGGCGGTGATGGTGTCGGGCAATGCTCTGGCCAACGTGTATTTGGCCTCCGCCGATGGCTGGGGGGAGCCGCTGACCGCCAACCGGCTCAAGCGGGAACATGGCCGTCTGTTGGACGGCATCAAGAACCGTGACGAGGTGGAGTTTATCGCGTATCGGGGTGACCAAAACGGCGTGATCGTCGCTTCCTCCCGAGGCGAGGCGGTCTTGGGGATCGACGGCGGCGCTTACACATATTCATGGGATGGCGAAGATCCGTTGCGGCTGGGCTTGACCAAGTCGAAAATCACCGCGGAGCTTGCATTGGAGCAGACGTTCGAGAAAGGATTCCCAGACGCTCTCGAACAGATCTGGTGCATGTTTCAGTCGGACCGGGCGGGCGACCTTGTGGTTACGTCCAAGCTAGGTTACGACCTGCGGGCCCGGTACGAGTGGCCGGAACACCACTCTTCCCACGGAGCTCTCTCCCGGGAACACATGATGGTGCCCATGATGAGCAATCGGCCGTTGACCAGCGATGGCCCCATACGGACGGTTGATATCTTCTCCACCATAGTAAGCTCGCTGGGCCTTGAACCGCAGAAGCGCCACTTCGGCCGTAGCTTGATATGAGTGGCGAGAGATTGATCGGCCTGTTCAGGCGCAGACCCGTGCCATTTGTGCTGGGCGCAACCCTGGTCCCGGCCTTAGTATGCACTATTCTAGCCGTGTTCTGGTTTCCCCAATGGTGGCAGTTGGTGGGGTTCTTCTGGTATTCCATCCCAGGCAATAGCTTCGTGTACCTGCCCCACGAGCCGGCGGTGATCTATGCTGGGGCCATCTACCAGCCATGGCTGGTGGCTATCGTAGGCGGCGTTTCCACCATGGTGGCCGCCATCGTTGATTACTATGTGGTTAGGAAGGTGTTTGGGTTAAAAAGGGTGGCGCCGGTCAAGAAGACAGCGCTGTACCAAACAGCCGTGCGGTACTTTTCTTGGCGGCCTTGGCTCACCGTGGCCTTCTTCGCCATCAGCCCGCTGCCGTTCTACGTTATTAGGGTCCTGGCCCCCAGTGCGGGTTACCCCCTTTGGCGGTATGTCTCCGCTTGTGTCGCCGGGCGAGTTCCCCGTTATTACCTATTGGCTTTGGGCGGGGCTTGGGTCCCTTTGCCGCTTCGGTATTTGATGCTGATGATGGTGGGGATCATAGCAACCACCATCATATTGAGCGTGTACGGCGCCCGGCGCACCGCCCGGTCCCAGCAGCAGAGCAGTTGAATCCGATTCGGTTTACCCAGCACGCCCGGCCAACCTGGATGAAGGCCATGTCTTGAGAGTAGTATATGAGGAAGGCCAGTTGATCACGGTAGTGCCTGTATACCCAGCAAGGTGTTGGCGATATGAAAATTAAGTACAGCCGGGACGTAGATATCCTTCAAGTATGGCTTTCCGATATTCCCTTTGACCATGCCGAGTAGTCCGGTGGAGTTATCACCCACTTCTCGGCCTCCGGCAAGCCAGTTCTCCTGGAGATCCAAGGAGCAAGGGGGTTTTTGCTAAACTCCATAACCAGCATGATCAAAGAAGAGGAAGTACCAATACCCTAAATGCCTAATATACTCGACGAGATTGTAGCCGCCAAAACCAAAGAGCTGGCCTTGCTGAAGGGTGAGGTGGCGCAACACGAACTGGAAACCCGTATCTCCACCCAGGCTCGGCCTTTGAATCTATCGGGGTCCTTGATGGGCGGAGAGGTCAGGCTGATCGCCGAGGTTAAGAAGGCTTCGCCATCAAGGGGTCTGCTCTGCCCAGATTTTGACCCCGTGCTGCTGGCTGAAACCTATGCGGCCAACGGAGCTGCGGCGATATCAGTGTTGACCGACCCCAGGTTTCAGGGTGAGCCGGAGCATATAATCCGGATCAAGGGCTCTGGCGCAGCCAAGCGGGCGCCGGTTCTGCGGAAAGATTTTATATTTGACCCTTACCAGGTTTACGAAGCCCGTGCGATGGGAGCCGACGCCATATTGCTGATCGTGGCCATTCTTGAGCCCAATCAACTCAAAGAGTTGCTGGCCCTGAGCATGAGCCTATGGATGCAATGCCTGGTTGAGATCCACGACCAATGTGAGTTAGAGACAGCATTGGCTGCCGGCGTCGAGATCATCGGCATCAATAACCGGGACCTTCGCACGTTCAAAACCGATCTGGCGGTGACGGAGGAGCTGGCGCCTCTGGTGCCCCGGGGTAAAATCATCGTCAGCGAAAGCGGCATAAACAGCAAGGGTGACATGGCTCGGCTGGGCCCGCTGGGCGTCAACGCTGTGCTGGTGGGTGAGGCCCTGGTGACGGCGCCCAACGTGGCGGGGAAGGTGAGAGAATTGACCGGACTGGCGGTCCCGCGTTAACGCCATGCCTAACGAAACGGCCAGGGTAAAGATTTGCGGCATCAGAAATCTGGAAGACGCACTGACCGCCGCAGAGGCTGGGGCCAATTTAATTGGCTTGGTCTTCGTTCCTGGCAGGCCACGGCGGCTGGAAATCGATGCCGCTAGGGAAATCACTGCTGGAATCAAAAATATCGGAGCCGGTGCGCCTCGGGCGGTGGGCCTTTTCGCCGGCCAACCGCTGGACGAGGTCAACAGGACCATCCAGGAATGCGGCCTCGACCTGGCCCAACTGTGTGGTCTGGAGCCGTTGGATTATTGCGGGAATATCCGGGCCGATGTCATCAAAGTCGTCCACGTAGCGGGGGATATCGATATCAATCCCGAGATCACCCGGGCCGCCAGAGGGGACGCTTCGGCACAGCAAGGGCTGCGTGAGCTGGAAGGATTGGTGGGCTCGTACACGCGTCGGGGCCATATCGTGACATTGGACCGGCTGGTGGATGGCATCCCCGGCGGAACGGGCCAAAGCTTCAATTGGGACGTCGCCGCGCATCTCTCCCGCGGTGGGCATTCTTTCATTCTGGCTGGCGGTCTTACACCGGACACCGTGGCCCAAGCGATAACAGATGTCCAACCCTGGGGTGTGGACGTGTCCAGTGGTGTGGAAACCGGTGGCGTGAAGGACCCGGAAAAGATTAGAGCTTTCGTACGAAACGCCAAAGGCGCGATGCGAAAGGCTGGACACAATAAGGGGTAAGAGTCAATGGCCGAGAACCAACCGGAAATCCTTCCCGATGATCGAGGCCGTTTCGGTGACTTTGGCGGAAAATTCGTTCCCGAGACGCTGATGGCTGCCCTGGCTGAGCTGGAGGAGTCCTACAACCAGGCCAAAGTCAGCCAGGCCTTTCAAGAACGGCTGGACCATTTGTTGCGGACCTATGCCGGACGGCCGACACCGTTGTACTATGCGGAGAACCTGACCAGGCACGCCGGCGGCGCCAAGATCTACCTCAAGAGGGAAGACCTTGCCCATACCGGCGCCCACAAGATCAACAACGCCCTGGGTCAAGCGCTGCTGGCCAAGCACATGGGGAAAGACCGGATCATTGCCGAGACCGGGGCTGGCCAGCACGGTGTCGCCGCGGCCACCGCCTGCGCCATGTTGGGTCTAAAATGCATCGTCTACATGGGCGCTGAGGACATCCGCCGCCAGTCGTTGAACGTCTTCCGCATGAAGCTTTTGGAGGCCGACGTCATTCCCGTGGAGTCGGGCACCCGTACCCTCAAAGATGCTATCAATGAAGCCATCCGCGATTGGGTGACCAACGTGGAGACGACCCACTATCTCATAGGCAGCGTCGTCGGTCCCCACCCCTATCCGATGTTGGTCCGTGACTTTCAGAAAGTCATTGGGCAGGAAGCCCGGCGGCAGATATTGGAAGTTCAGGACCGGCTGCCCGACCATGTCATGGCCTGCGTCGGTGGAGGAAGCAACGCCATCGGCACGTTCCACGCGTTCATTCCCGACGAATCGGTGGAGTTAACTGGGGTGGAGGCCGGCGGCGAAGGAATCTCCAGCGAAAAACACGCCGCTTCACTGAGCGCCGGCCGTCCTGGGGTGCTCCATGGAGCCATGTCTTACCTGCTGCAGGACGCCCATGGCCAGGTAACCGGTACCCACAGCATATCCGCCGGGTTGGACTATCCGGGAGTTGGCCCCGAACATAGCTTCTTGAAGGATTCCGGCCGGGCCAACTATGTTGCGGTGACCGATGACGAGGCCCTGGAAGGTTTCCACATGCTGTGCCGCACCGAGGGCATCATACCGGCGTTGGAGTCGTCCCATGCCATATACCACGCCACAAAAGTAGCCGCTGGGCTGCCTCCGGATCAGGGCATCCTGGTTTGCCTGAGTGGCCGGGGCGACAAAGACATCCACATCGTCGCTGAGGTTTCGGGGATCGAGGTTTAGGTTCAGAAATTGACCCACACCATTTGACGGACACCAGGCGATTGCTTTAATAGGCTGCCGTTGGCCCAGCTGCGGCCAGGTAAGCCGGACCAATAAGGAGAGCGACATGGATATGGGATTGGAAGACAAAGTAGCTATCATCACCGGTGGCAGCGAAGGGATAGGCAAGGCCGCCGCCCTGAGCATGGCCAAGGAAGGGGCCAGGGTTGTTATCGTAGCCCGGCGTCAAGAGGTTTTGGACCATGCCGCCGAAGAGATAAAGACGGCCACGGAAGGAGTGGTGTTGGCCTTGTCCGCGGACGTATCCGACAAAGAAACGGCCCGCCGGGTGGTGCAGACCACACTGGATAAATTCGGCAGGCTTGATATCCTGGTCAACAACGCCGGAACCTCCATGGCCAAGGAGTTCGAAGAGGTCTCCGATGAAGATTGGGATTACGACTTCGAGCTGAAGGTATGGGGCGCCGTTCGCCTCATCCGCCAGGCCATACCCGAGATGCGCAAGGTGGGCGGCGGGCGGATAATAAACGTGACCAACCTGGGAGGTCGAACTCCAGGACCCGCTTCCATGCCTACTTCCATCTCCCGGGCGGCAGGCATAGGTATCACCAAGGGCCTTTCCAAAGACCTGGCTAAGGACAACATCCTGGTGAGCACCGTGTGCATCGGCCTGGTTAAGAGCGGGCAGCATGAGAGACGGTACCAGCGGCTGATCGAGACCAATCCCGGTTTGACCATGGACCAGTTCTGGAACGACACGGTCCAACGGCGGGGCGTCCCCCTGGGCCGTATGGCAGAGGCTCACGAAGCGGGGGATGTCATCGCGTTCCTGGCATCTGAGCGGGCCAGCTACCTAACGGGCATTGCCGTCAACATAGATGGCGGCAGCTCAGCGGTGGTTTAGGCGACAGATTCCCCAGTCCAAGTATGTGCTCGAGAAACCGGGCCGGACCCTGAGACCGGCCGCAGGAGAACCACGGTGACCAATTCCTATATGGAAGAAGCGGTGCTGCCGCAGCGGGTGCTGCTGGGACCCGGTCCCAGCTCCGTGCATCCCAGGGTTTTACAGGCTATGACCCTCCCTGTGGTTGGGCACCTTGACCCTTATTTTTTTAGAGTGATGGATGACGTGGGAGAGATGCTGCGTCAGGTGTTCAACACCTCAAACCATATGACGTTGCCAATCTCGTCGACGGGAACCGGCGCCATGGAAACCGCCTGTGTCAATATTCTGGAGCACGGCGACACCATGGTGATCTGCCGCAACGGATTCTTCGGCGTCCGTCTAGCAGACATCGCTGAAAGATGCGGGGCCGAGATCTACACCTTGGACGTTCCCTGGGGCAAACCAGTCGATGTCCAGGCTCTGGAAGAGGAGCTGAAGAAGCATCCAAAGGTCAAGGCCGTGGGAGTGGTTCACGCCGAAACATCAACCGGGGTTCTAACTCCCTTGCCGGAGATTTGCGAATTAGCCCACCGTTATGGAGCCGTGGTCATCGTAGACGCCGTGACCTCCCTGGGGGGACATGAGGTCCGTATGGACGACTGGAACATCGACGTTTGCTACAGCGCCACGCAGAAATGCCTGGGTGCCCCTCCTGGATTGGCCCCCATAAGCTTCGGCCCCCGGGCGATGGAGATCATCCACAATCGGGAGTCCAAGGTTCAAAGTTTCTACTTCAACCTGAAAGACCTGGAGGCCTACTGGACCCAGACCAGGGCTTACCACCACACGTCACCCATTTCCATGACCTACGCCCTCCGTGAATCTTTGCGCATGATGATGGAGGAAGGCGTGGAAAACCGCATCAAGCGCCATGCCCGGACGGCCGCGGCTCTACGAGCCGGTTTGACCGCATTGGGCATTGGGCTGCTGGCGGATGAGGAATACCGGCTTAATCCCCTGACCACCGCGAAGATTCCCGAAGGCGTTGACGATGCCGCGGTGAGGGGCCGGCTGCTGAATGACTTCAATATCGAGATTGGCGGTGGTTTGGGTGAGCTGCGGGCCAAAGTCTGGCGCATCGGCTTGATGGGCGACTCGGCTCGGGAGACCAACGTATTCGCCCTGCTGTCGGCGCTGGAAATGATCCTGTCGAAGATGGACTACGAAGTGGCCGCCGGAGCCAGCCTCTCGGCTGCCCAGCGGGCCCTGGTAGATTTTGACGATTAAGATTTTGACGACTAAAGGGTGACGAAAGCCCTATTCGTCTATCAGATGAGTCCTACCCGGTGGATTCTGCCGAGTAGGCTTCGTCTAGAATATCTACAACGTGGCAGACACCCCCGGCGCCGTTGGCGAGGCCCGAGTTCCGCATTCCCTGTTCTATCTGGATCATGCAGCCGGGGTTGGCGGTTACCACCTGCTCCGTACCGGTGGCGGCTATGTTGGCCATCTTGCTGGCCAGCACCCTGCCCGACATCTCTTCTTGAACCGTAGAGTAGATACCAGCGCCGCCGCAACAAACGCTGGATTGCTCCATCTCCACCAGTTCCAGGCCAGGGATTGAATTCAAGATAGCCCTGGGTTGGCTGGTGATTCGTTGCGCATGGGCCAGATGGCAGGGGTCTTGATAGGTGACCCGCCGGTTTACATTGCCCTTGGGCGGTTCCCAGGGAATTGACGCCAGAAACTCGGTGATGTCCACGGTCATCTGGCCGACGAGGATCGCCTTTTCGCGGTAGGCCTCGTCCTCCGCAAGCAGGTCTGGGTACTCCTTCATGCTTGCGCTGCATCCGGCCGACGCCACCACGATGCGTTCAACACCGGCTGCTAGGAAGACATCTATATTCTTCTTGGCCATAGTCCGGGCCATGTCCAGGTCGCCGCTGTGGGCGTTCAGGGCGCCGCAACAACCCTGACCCATCGGCACGGCGACCTCGCAACCGTTGCGGGTCAATACCCTTACTGCCGCGTCCATGGTGGACCCTTGCACCAACGGCATGACGCAACCCGATAGAATGGCTACGGTGAACTTTCTCTCGCCCCATGGCGCATAAACCTTGTGAGTAGGAGCGAAAAAACCTCTACCCATTTTTGGCAGCTTGGATTCGAACTGGGACAGGTTTCCCGGCAGCAGTCTCAGCAGTCTGGACGACCGCACCAATCGCTGAATCCCCCACCGTTGGTAAAAACGGAGCAGGTGCCCGCCCAACCGCATTCGCGTGGGATGGGGTAGAGCCGACCTCAAAAACAAACGGCTGATGCTGTTAAGCTTGGCCGAACGTTTGCCTTGTTTAAGCACCTGGGAGCGGGTGTTCGCCATCAACGACCCGTAGGGAACCCCTGAAGGGCAAACAGCTTCGCAGGCCCGGCATTGCAGGCAGAGGTCCCAATGGGCAACCACCCTGTCGGTTATGCCCAACCGGCCCTCGTTGACCGCCTTCATTAAGGCGAGCCTGCCCCTGGGAGATTCGGTTTCGAGCCCTGTTTGGAGATAGGTAGGGCAGGCGCTGAGGCAGAGGCCGCAGTGCACGCAGCGGTAAAGGTCAGATTCCGCTGGGACGTCGCTTCCAGCAAATCCCGAAAAACTCATTTCGGCCATTAGATCCCCCCCACGAACCGGCCCGGATTAAGGATTCCGCAAGGATCGAATCTTTCTTTGATCCGGCGCATGATCTCAATGCCTTCGGGAGGATCTCCCCACACGTCTATTTTACGTTTTACGGCCGGCGGACAAAGCTCGATTATCGCGCTGCCCCCCCGGGCTGTGGCCAGTTGGCGAACGCGTTGTATGGCCGCTAGAGTCGAAGATTCGTCAACGGCTTCCAGATCTTCGCCCAACCACCAAAACAGCCTGACTATGCCGAAGCCAACATCGGCCAGCACGCCGGGCGATAACCCCAACGGCGAATCTTGGCGGCACTCTTCCACCATGTCCGCCACGCGGGAAGGGGGAACGGATGCTTTAATCGTTAGGTGAGGCTCCGGATCACCGCTCCACCCCATATCTGTCAGCCGGCTCAAGATGGATGAATATTGGGAACCGCTCAGCGTTGTTATCTTAGTGGTCCCGGCGCGGTGGAAGATCAGCGAGCATTCTTGCACTCGCCTCTCCATGATCTTGGCGCCGGGCGTTTCAAAGAATGCCAGAGCCAAAGCAGGATAGCCATTGGAATCATCTAGTCTCTGGGATGCCTCGCTGCTCAGCACGTGGACTCCTTGGGGGCAATAGGGCTGGTTCAACAGATCGCGCGAGGCTTTTATAGCGGTATAGATAGAATCGAACGAAGCGGCCAGTGCCTGGGAATGGGCGGGCAATGGCGCAAGTTTGAACGTTGCCTCTAAGATCACTCCCAGCGTGCCCAACGACCCGGTGTAAAGCCGGTTTAGATCGTACCCGGTGACGTTCTTGACCACTTTGCCGCCTGCTTTGGTTTCTGTACCGTCGGCCGAGACCACGGAGACACCGATCAGCCAGTCCCGGGGCAACCCATAGGTGAAACGCCGGGGCCCTGATGAACTGGTGGCCAGGATACCTCCGATGGTAGCCCTCTGGGACAAAGGGGCTTCCAGTGGCAGAAACATTCCGCCTTGGGCCAATGTTTCTTGCAGTGATTTTAAAGCGATTCCGGCCTCTACGGTCACCGTGAGGTCCTCAGGCTGGAAATCAAGGATACGGTCTAACCGTCCCAGGTCCAAGACCACGTCTAGCTGGTTGGGGACGTTGCCCAGTGCCGATTGAGTGCCGCCTCCCCTGGGTGAAACGGTCATTTTCTCTGAAAAAGCCGATGTCATCGTTTGGACAATGCCCTCGCGGTTAGCAGGGCGTATCGCCGCCTGGGGGATGATTCCGTCGACGGCGTAGCTTTCCAAAACACTACCCGGAAGAGTGGCGTCGGGGCCCAGGATGGCTTCTAGCCGGGCTGCTATGGAAGAGGGCATGGGTTAACTGGTCTTTGATATGTTTGGCCAGATTGTCGCAGAAGCGATGGGTCAGACATACACCGCGCAGGTGGCATGAATAGCTCCATGGGGCTTTGCACTATAAGCGTCTCTCGAACCAAAAGTCTCGTTGCTCTTCACACCTCCTGCCGGTTCTGGAAATGCAGGCAACGGCACTGAGGTGGACGCAGGTACATGGTATAGGTCAGGCGGTGTCTCAGGGAAAGAGCGACTCACCCGCGGTGAACTGGGCTCCCTTCAAACTCCCGAGAAAGTTGCGCGATCTTTTTGATGACGTCGGCCCGGCGGCTTGCCGGTGTATCCCGCTGGAGATTGGACACAAGAACGTCGCCATAGCGGACTCCGCTGATTTGATCGACGATATCAAGCACAGTGTAGTCCGGAATCTCAACCTCTGGTGCGGCCTCATCCTCGCTTGCGCATGGAGTCAATACCAAAGCTGCGGCGAAAACCGACAAAAGTCCTGCCGTCCGAAGAGCATTGATTGTCATTATTGTGCCTCAACTGGAACCTCACCGGGCACTCGCCAGGCGGCCCGACCCCAGATTCCCGATGGCGTTGGGCTACAACATCTACCTGGACGCTGAGATCGAAGACCTAACCTTCAGTCATGTCCTAGAGATGACATTAGGCGCTTTGCGCCTAATGTCATGATTGGAGTCCTTTTTGAATTCTCTGATTGATTCCGTAGGCTCGTCTTTCCTTTCAGCGATAATGGCAAGGTCTTGAAGATCCTCCATCAGTTGGCGATATTCATTGATAGCCAGAATGACGGAAATCTTTCGCCCTGACTCATCGACGAGATAACGAGGGTTGTTACGGGCCATCACTGGTCCTCCGTCTAGGCGGCTTGCCAAACATAAAAAAATAATGGAGGTGTAATCAACATTATATTCTGGGCGAGACAATCGGGAAAGGTTACCCCATGAGCTTTGAATGGGGGTCCGATCAGCTCGTCGGGTCACGCCGCGGCTACGGCGACATTCCCGGTGTGGGACGGTAGGCAAGCGGTTGATACGGTTCCCCATCGGGGAAGATCTTGCCGGGGTTCAGCCGGTTCTCCGGGGCAAAGGCGTCCCGGACCTGCCGCATGGCAGCCATGTCTTGTTCGGAAAACACCAGGGGCATGTACTCCTTTTTCTCGAGTCCCACTCCGTGTTCGCCGGTAAGGGTTCCTCCAGCCGCCACGCATATCCTCAAGATCTCGGCGCTGGCCTCGGTGGCCCGGTCCATGGCGCCGGGCTCTCGCTCGTCGAACAGGATGCACGGGTGCAGGTTGCCGTCGCCGGCGTGGAATACGTTGGCGATGGTGACGCCGTACTGACGCCCTATCTCGCCAACTTCTTTTAGGACCTGGGTCAGCTTGGTCCTGGGGACAACGCCGTCTACCAGGTACATGTTGGGGGCGATATTGCCAAACGCTCCGAATGCGCCTTTGCGGCCCAGCCACAGTTTGACCCGGTCAGATTCTTGCTGGGCTACGCTGACCTGCACCGCGCCGGTGTCCCACAGGCATGCTTCAACCCGGTTTCCTACCTCGTCCACCTCTTCGTGAAGGCCTTCCAATTCGATGAGCAACACCGCGCCGGCATCGTTGGGGTAACCGGCGTCCATCGTCTTCTGGATGGCCCTGATGGTGACGGCGTCCATCATTTCCATGGCGGCAGGGACGATTCCCTGGGAAATCACCGAAGAGACGGCCGTGCAAGCGGAATCGATATCTGGGAAGGCGCCCAGGAAGGTCTTGACCGTCTGGGGGACTGGCAACAGCCTGACGGTGATCTTGGTTGCCACGCCGAAGGTGCCCTCAGAACCAACGAACACCCCTCGCAAGTCGTATCCTGGGGTCTCTCGCACCGGAGAATGGGAACCGGGAGGGCTGCCCAGGTTGACCATTGAGCCATCTTCAAGCACGACTTCCAGGCCTAGAACGTGGTTGGTAGTGGTGCCGTAGGCCAAACAATGGGGGCCGCCGGCGTTTTCCGCGATGTTGCCGCCCAGGCTGCAAGCACGCTGGCTAGAAGGGTCAGGTGCGAAGCGCAGCCCGGATTTGCGTACATGAGTATCCAGGTCCAGGTTGATGACGCCTGGCTCCACCACGGCTATGCGGTTTTCCACGTCAACTGCCAAGATTCGGTTCATCCTGGAAAAGACGATCTGCATCCCGCCCGGAGCGGCAATCGCGCCGCCGCTCAATCCCGTGCCAGACCCCCGGCCGGCTACCGGGATGCCCTCTTGGTAAGCCAGGGCCATGACCCGGCCAACTTCGTCACCGGAGCCCGGCAGGACCACCACGCTGGGAATCCCCCGGTCCACGGAACCGTCGTATTCATAGACAAGCAGGTCATCAGGGTGAAAGATAACGTTTGCCTCCCCGACGATATTCCGCAATTCCTGTAGAAGCTGTGACCGGTCCATCAGATACCGACTCCGGTGAAATCTTTGCTCTGCTTGTTGATCTGCCTAGCTATCCGATGGAAATCATAGACCAAGGAATTGATTCGTGGCAAGGGTGACGTTTGCCACGGGTCGCTAAAGATAACGATGAGCCCGGGTAGAGGAGAAATCCCCCCAACCCCTCTTTCCGAATGGGGAGCCAATATCCCCCTTTTGAAAAAGGAGGACCGAGGGGGATTTAGTCACGTAGGTCTGCCTACCGTCTAATTTAGTAGCCAGCGCGAGGTATAGCAAGAAGCCCGGCACTGATTGTGCGGGAGCACGTTAGGGAGAAGCGATATCCAGCCGCCTTGGATAGAAGACTGTGCCGTTTGATGGGGTTTTGGTTTGCTTGTATACTGGGGTCCGGTTTCCCTTTTTGACCACTTCACGATTCATTCAACCGGTGTATTTAAACGGGAGGCGCCCATTGGAATTTAATATCGCCGTGTTGGGTGGCGATGGCATCGGACCGGAAGTCACCGAGCAGAGCGTCAAGGTGCTCAAGTCCCTGGAGGGCTTGTTCGGGCACCTGTTCAACATTCAAGAAGGTGATGTCGGCGGAATATCCATCGACCGGCATGGAACTCCAGTCAAGGCCGAGGTGCTGGACATGGCGGCCTCGGCCGACGCCGTACTCTTTGGGGCGGTGGGCGGTCCCAAGTGGGACGACCCATTGGCTACCATGCGCCCGGAAGACGCCATACTTCGGCTCCGGGCCCACCTGGGAGTTTTTGCCAACATCAGGCCGGTCAAGGTTTACGAGTGGTTGGCTGACTCCAACGTTCTAAAGGCTTCGGTGATACAAGACGTGGATCTGGTGGTGGTGCGGGAATTGACCGGAGGAGTCTATTACGCGCTGCCCAAGGGGCGGTCCGAGACACCCCAAGGATTGTCGGCCGTGGACACCATGCGCTACAGCGAAGGGGAGATAAACCGGATTCTAAGAGTTGGGTTTGAGCTGGCCCGCACCCGCCAAAACCGGCTGACGTCGGTGGATAAAGCCAACGTTTTGGAGTGCTCCCGGCTGTGGCGGCATTTGGCGACCCAGATGTCGGAGGATTATCCCGACGTCCAGTTGGAACACGTGCTGGTGGATTCCTGCGCCATGCAGTTGATACAACAACCAAAACGGTTTGACGTCATCGTGGCTGGGAACATGTTTGGCGATATTCTCACCGACGAGGCGGCGGTGCTGGCGTCTTCCATGGGTTTGCTTCCGTCGGCCAGCCTTTCCGACGTTCCGGTGGCAGGGCGGCGCATTCCGGGATTTTATGAACCCATCCACGGCACCGCGCCGGATATCGCCGGCAAGGGTATCGCCAATCCCATAGGATCCATCCTAAGCATGGCCATGATGCTGCGGTACTCCCTCAGTCTCACCGAAGAGGCCGCCAGTGTGGAAATGGCTGTAGATCAAGTGCTGCAGCGTGGTCACCGCACGGCCGACGTGGCGGGTGGCGGCGTAGCAACCAGCACTGCCGGCATGGGCGATCGGGTGGCCGCCGCCCTGGGATCCGCCGTTTGACCCTTTTGGTTCAATCTCTGACTTTACCGAGCCATTGCTGGGCCCCTGACGATGAGCGCTGATTTGGCCATTGCCATATTGGTGTTTTTGGCCAGCGCCGCCTCGGTGTGGTTCCTGGGAATGGGCTTGGCCAAATACGGCGATGCCCTGGCCTCGTTGACTGGCTTGGGCCGCTTGTTCGTGGGCAGTATCCTCGTTGCCCTGGCCACTTCATTGCCCGAGCTTTCCACCAACATCTCGGCGGTGCTTTTGGATCCGCCCAATCCCCAGTTGGCGGTGGGCAATGTCTTGGGCGCCAACATGCTGGACGTTTTCATCTTTGCCATGATTGCCTTGCTTTTTGGGGGACGGCGGTTCCTGAGGCAGGTTTCGCCGCGTCAGGGTTATCTCATCATCCTCGCCGCGGTCATGACAGGAGGCGCCGTCCTCTTGGGCGTGCTTCGATTGGACGTGAATCTCTGGCGGATGGGGCTGTCATCGCTGATCCTGCTGGTGATCTATGCTATTGGAATGCGGGTGGTGTACCAGAACCGTACTTCTGAGAGCGAAGACCCGGAAGACGAGGATTCAGGCGGTGGCATTAGCCTGACCCGTGCTTGGGTGATGTTTGGCCTGGTTTCCGCGGGGGTCATCGTGGCGGGTATCGCGTTAGCTTGGAGCACAGACCGTGTGGCCTTGATCACCGGTGTTTCTTCCAGCACCCTGGGAATATTGGCGGTGTCGGTGGTTACGACCATGCCGGAGCTTTCGTCCACGGTGGCGGCGGTGCGCATGGGGGCCGCCGACTTGGGTGTGGCCGGGCTCTTTGGAAGCGCGGTATTCAACGCCTCGATCCTGGCCTATGCCGATCCCTTTTATCGCGGCGGGGTTCTCGTGAATGAGATGGAAGCCGCGCACATCGTAGCTGGATGTGTGGCCGTTGGTTTGATCCTGGCGGCGCTGGCCCTGGTCATGGGCCGAAACCGTGTCCCGGCAGCCTTGGCCACGGGAGGGCTGGTCGCGATGGCCGGGGCCTGGCTGGCCGCCGCGATCGTTGTGGGGGCGACGGGTGTGGCTTGATACAGGGAGACAGGGTCAATTCAACTTTTCATTCGAAATCCTGTCCTGATTTAAGCCGACAATAAATAGCGCAAGTAATTTGCAATGTGAAGTCAAATGGGTAACGGTGTCGATGTGAGCACGAGTGGCTCAAGCGGGGAGTTGAAAAACCGCAGACGGGCCCAAATCGTAAGAGCCCCAACGCGGACAGACTAAATATCAGAAATCGTTAATAAAAAGCGGAACACCCAACAGGTTGTACCTGTTGGGTCGCTGGGATACAATATAGTGTAGCCTTTGGCTCCGATATAGCCTCCGGCTCGGCGTGTATCCCATCGCGCCGACTGACATTGTTTTACTTTAAACCCGGTCGCCATCAGCTACTACGAATAGCTGTGGCTACTTCGGAGTTAATGTAACATTGTCTCCGGATGGGGTCAAGTCTATGGTTATCCAAGATTACACATTTGAAGGGATTTATAGTGTACCTGAAGCTGCCAAATTAATTCAGATAACTCACCCGTTAACTAATGGTCTTACTATCAAGCGGACAAGGCTCCAATATTGGATAAATACGAGTGTTGCGCGTATTAGACCCGCAGAGTTTCCGGGGCATCGGAATTTCATCTCCTTTCGGTCGTTGATATCGATGCGGCTTATTTCCATGTTACGTGCCCAAGGCGTTAGTCTTGAAGCAATTCGAGCATCAGAATCTTGGCTGAGGGGTGTCGTCGGCACAGACTGGCCATTTATTAGCAAACCCCTGTGGACCTACGGCAGTGATTTGTTCATGGAGTTTCAAGATAACTTAGTCGTAGCATCGAAACATGGACAACAGGCGATGTATTTTATCCGGGAGTGGCTTCAGCAAATAGACATCGATCTCTTGTTTGACCAACAGGACCTAGTAGTCAGTCATGTTTGGAATCGAAGGGATAGAGGCGGTGAAGTTTGCCCCTGGCGTCCTGGGTGTTGAACCGCCAGTTAATGGTGGCTCGGGCGGCATTTCGCTCCGTGACCAGGGCCTGG
>DAOUHE010000135.1:0-4950 GCA_034428715.1 Dehalococcoidia bacterium
CCAGGCCCTGGTCACGGAGCGAAATGCCGCCCGAGCCACCATTAACTGGCGGTTCAACACCCAGGACGCCAGGGGCAAACTTCACCGCCTCTATCCCTTCGATTCCAAACATGACTGACTACTAGGTACTGGGCCTGGTTATAACCATGCTTCACCGGCTCGCGGCCGTAACCACCCGTGATGTAGGCCATACCGCAAAGAGCGTAGTGCACAAGTTCCGTGGCACGATAATCCCGGTAGTGGCCGTTTTGCCCGAAGTTTGATATCGAGGTCATGATCAGGTTGGGGTTGACCTTGGTCAGGGCTTGGTAGTCCAGACCCAGCGACGCCATCACCCTGGGGGAATAACTCTCCACCAATACGTCGGCGTCGCGGACCAATTCGAGTAGGGCTGCCCGGCCGCCATCGGATTTCAAGTCCAGGGTGACGCCCCTTTTGTTGGTGTTCAGGTAAAGGAAGATCCCGCTTTTTTCAGGGTGGGGTTGGTGTCCGGGGAATGGCCCCATCCTCCGGGCTGGATCACCTCCGTCGGGCCGCTCGACCTTAACCACGTCGCCCCCGTAGTCCGCCAGCAATTTTGTGCAATAAGGACCGGCGATGTGCTGGGTGAGGTCGATGACTTTCAAGTCTCGGAGGGGTGTGTCGTTCATTGAATCCGCGGCATATGTACTCGAAGCGCTAGGCCTGGCCTAAAGTATCTGAGCCCAATAGGGGATGGAGGAATAGTACTTCGGAGTTGGTTGGCTTGTCCATCGAACGATAATGTGGACCGCCAGTCTGTTCACCCACAGAATCCGCGAATTGTGTCGCCTGATTTCGTTAACCAATCTACTCGGCAATCCTCTCCGAGAAGACTTCGTGCACAGATTCCTCAGCGAAGCCGATCTTGATAGACACCGATCCTCCTTTGTTCAATTCTTGATGCAGTACCACCATTTTTGTGTTGCCATGATTCTCCTGTAGTAGACCTTGCCAGCGGCGTCCCAATCAACAACGTCAGCCGGTACTCCCACCTAAATTTCCTCCACGTCGAGCTTGAATTCGATGTCTTGGCTTGATAGGCCATAGGCGACACCCAATTCTGTGGCCACACTATTGACGTGATCGCCGGGGTCGATTCTCGCCAAGTATTCGGACTGGTAAAGGTTTTCGTGCACTAGGGCCATCGCCCTGATGCGATTTTTGCTGACGTTAAACGAGCATTGCGCCTGCTCGTCCTGGATGTCCCGGCTTAGGAGGTTGAGCAGAGTGGTTATTATCTGCAGATTGTTTTTGACCCGGTGGTTGATTTGCTTGAGCAGCACTTTTTTTCGTCCAATGAAGTCTTGATTTTCTTCTCTGCTTGCCTACGTTCCGTGATATCTTCGGCTATACCCGCCAGGCGGGAAATCTCCCCTTGCTCATCCTTTATCTGGGTGACCGAGTCATGTATCCACCGGATTGAGCCGTTTGGTCGAGTAATCCGAAACTCATCGTCAAACTTCCCCGTGGTTTGTTGTTTCTCTAAGGCTTCATTGACCCGCTCAAGGTCTTCAGGATGGATGGCTTGGGTCCAAATGGAAGATTGCTGGTACAAGCTCTAGCAAGAAAGACCAAATACATCCTCAAAGGCACGATTCACGTACAGCACTCTGGAGTCCTTATGATCCACCAAGAAGAACGCCTCTCGCATATATCTCCGCCATCTGGCGAAACCGCTCCTCTCTGAGGCGTAGCGCCTCCTCCTGTTTGCGCTCGCTGATGTCGGAGATGAAGGCCAACGCAACGGTGCCATGCTCTGCCGGGATGGAACTTAGTCTGATTTCCAAAGGAACGACGCTGCCATCATTCCGCAATCCGGCCAGTTCCTGGCAAGCGCCCATACACCGCGGGTCTGGCACCGAGAAGAATGATGCGCAATGCGCGCCAGGGCCGGGCCCTGGCTTTTGCGGGACGAGAATATCAACCAATTACCCCAACATCTCTTGACGGCTGTACCCAAAGATCTCCATGGCCCGTGGGTTAGGTTATAGTGTGCTCCCATGCGGTGACCACTAGGTACCAGAGGTAATTGCAAGGGAACCAGAGGTAGGACTGCTCAGCCGCGTTCTTTCGCCTTCTCTTTCAGGGCGGCCAGGACCTTCTCAGCGGTAATGGGTAGGTCGCAGATCCGTACTCCCACGGCGTCATAGACTGCGTTGGCAATGGCCGGGGCGACGGGAGAAATGGGGTTTTCTCCGATAGCTTTCCCTTGGTACGGTCCGTTGCCTTCCGGGTGTTCAACCAGGACTGTGACGAGCTCGGGAATATCCGGTATGGTCGGTATCTTCACGTCTCCCAGGCTCAGTGTAGAGATGCGCCCTTCCTCCGATTGCAGCTCTTCCATCAGGGCATAGCCCATTCCCTGAATCACCGCTCCATCGATCTGGCCCTGATGGCCCAGGGGATTGAAAATTATTCCTACGTCGTGGGCGGTGACGATGCGATTGACCTTAACCTGCCCGGTCTCGGGGTCCACCTCTACGTCCGCCACTTGGGCACAAAAAGAGGTCACCTCCGGCTCCTGGATATCGGTGGTCATTTCACCGCTGATTGAGCCTCCCAAGGCGGCGACTGACCGGGCGGCCAGTTCGGCTAACGACACTCCCTTTGCCTGGTCGCCATCGACGAATACCCGGCCTTCCTTGAACACAATCCGCTCCTCGGGCCAACCGAAGAACTCGGCAGCTAGGCCGGTGAGCTGTTGCCGGACCTCTTGGGCGGCTCCCAGTGCGGCATGGGCCCCGCCCACGCTTGTACCAGCACCGGCTCCCGTTTCGAATGGGACCTGGTCGGTGTCGATCCGGACTAACTCGACGTCCTCCACGGGAATCCCCAGGTCCTCTGCCACTACCTGACGCGCAACGGTATAGAATCCCACGCCGGTGTCTGGTACCGATGAGAACACTGTTGCTTGGCCATTTTCATCCAGAATCACCCTGCCGACGAAAACCGCTTGGCCCTGAGGCCGCTGCCCAAGGGCCATTCCCCGGCCGAAGTGAGGCCCTTCCTTGACTGCTCCCCAATTGGCGGAATCGGCAGCCCTACGCAGAGTCTCCTCGCCATGCAGATGACGGAAGGACTGGCCGGTGCCCGAGACATCTCCTTCCTGGACCACATTGCGAAGCCGCAGCTCGTAGGGATCCATGCCCATTTCCCTGGCGATCATATCTATATGGGACTCAATGGCGAACACCGCCTGCGGTTCTCCCGGGGCGCGGTAGGAGCCGCAGGGCACGTTGTTGGTATACACCATGAAGCTGTCGATCTGGAAATTGGGGATTCGGTAGGGCCCTCCGCCGGCCTGGCGGCTCCCGCTCAAGTTGAGCGAGCCCCTGAATCCTCCGTAAGCGCCGCCGTTGTAAACCACCCGTGCTTCCTGAGCCCAAAACCGTCCGTCTTTTTTCATTCCGGTCTTGATCGTGACCACCGAAGGGTGCCGGGGGTTGCCCGCCATAAGCTCCTCGATGTAGCTCATGATCATTTGGACGGGCCGGCCCGAGAGCTGGGCCAGCCTGTAGGCGACCGGCACATTCATTGCGCCTGCCTTCCCTCCGAAGTCGCCGCCGATGCCGCAGGGATTGACCGTTATTTGGTTCTCCGGCAACCGAAGAGCGCTGGCTAGTTGCCACCTCAAGCGAAAGGGTTGCTTGTTGTTTGCCCAAACCTGAGCGTGTCCAGAATCGTCTATGTCCACGATGCAGCTATAGGGCTCCATATAACCCTGGTGGACCCAGGGGGTGGTAAACGTGTGTTCAAAAATCAAGTCAGATTCCCGAAAGCCCTGGTCCAGCTCTCCTCCAGACCACGAGTTGTGGTAGACGACATTGCCCACGGGTTGGACCGGTCCCGAGGCGCTGTCGTAAGTGGGAGAGTCTTCGTGAACCAAAGGTGCTCCCGGCTTCATCGCTTCCAAGGAATCATAGACTGCGGGAAGGGGCTCGTACTCCGCATCGATCAATGTGATCGCTTCTTCGGCCGTGTCAGGATCGTCGGCGGCCACTGCGGCTACCTTCTCGCCAACGAAACGCACCTTATCTTCCGCCAATGGAGGAACGTCCAACAGGTACCTGCCCACCCGCATGCCCTTTAGGTGTTGGCCGGTGATCACCGCACGTACTCCGGGCAGTCCCGCCGCCCGGGAGGTATCGATGCGCAGGATTCTGGCGTGGGGGTAAGGGCTTCGTAATATCTTGCCAAAGAGCATTCCCGGCAGGATAACGTCCGCGGGATACACATGTTTTCCGGATACCTTATCCGGGCCATCTTCCTGAGTCACCGGTCTTCCCACAACTGAGTAGGTAGTCAATTCGATCCCTCCTCACGCTACACGGCTATCCAGAGTATAGCAGTGAGAGGTAAATGGGTCACGCGGCGAATTCCTTGGCTTCCTGGCGCACCAAAGCGTCTTTAGTCATGAAACTATTCATGTATGGAGGAGCCAACGACAACACAGACTCTGGTCCACGGCGGGCGCGGAATCACCAGCGGCACCTTCTACGGCACCCTGCTCCGGACCTTCAAGGTTGCTGGCCTGCCTCGGTCGGGCGCCCATATCTTCCGCCACTCAGCTGCCAAACTGCGGAGGGAGGCAGGAGAGTCTATAGAGGAGGTCAGCCGCTTCCTGGACCACAGTTCCTAGGCGGTGACGACCTAATATCTCCGGCAGCTTGAGGGAGACCGGTACGGGACGTGGCGCCAGGTAGTTGAGGCGATCGGGGTTTAAACTATAGCCGGGCCCCGAGGCATCGTCTGGGTACTGTAGCCATGGTTAATTCCCTTTAACCAGTGATAGGGACGTGGCCCCTAGTACTCAGTCAACCGTAAAATCGGAAGGGTAAAGGCGGCGAAGTTTGGTTCGTGCGTCCCGGGTGTTGAACCGCCAGTTGATGGTGGCTCTGGCGGCGTTGCGCTCCTTGACCAGAGCATCGA
>DAOUHE010000136.1:0-20536 GCA_034428715.1 Dehalococcoidia bacterium
CCAGGCCCTGGTCACGGAGCGAAATGCCGCCCGAGCCACCATTAACTGGCGGTTCAACACCCAGGACGCCAGGGGCAAACTTCACCGCCTCTATCCCTTCGATTCCAAACATGACTGACTACTAGGTACCGGTGGGTGGCTTCCAAGGACTAAACCCGCAAGCCGCGCACGGTTGTGGGGCCACCGAAGCATCGATAGATATTCTGGATGGCTTATCGTCTAGTAACCTCAACGGGTTATGGTCAAACATGGCACGTCTCTTAGACCTGAGCCAAAGCATTGACCCCTAAAGTCACGACCTATTACCCGCTAAAGACCTGTGACATTGATGGTCCACCCAGCAAGTTTTGCACTTTGGGAGTTGTAGTTATAGGGTGCGGACACTCTTAGCGCACCCAAGAAAGACCTGGCGCCGGTTGGAGAAACCCATAGCGGAGCAGGGGGAGAACGAGGGTCAGTGGCCTGTTGGTATCAAGGGGTCTCTACGGGACCGGAAAGGGGGCCGGTGCTCAATTCCGGCTCGATCGCAAGGCGCGGCTATTTTGCGCGGTAGATCACCCGTAGATCTGTATGGAAACCTACGTCACCCGTTGCATGTAGCGCGCTGATTCGTGGGAGGAAAACCGAGGGGACCTTAAGTTAGACTCGCTTATTTCTATCAATTGCTGAGGCCCATCATTTTGGCGGTCACCAATGGAGCGGAGACGACACCGCCCAGAATCGCCGTACTTATTTATCAGAGGGCGAATCTCAGAGGTCTATTATCATTGCGGTCACCAGTTGGTGTGCCGCTACCACAGCGCTTGTCAGGCTACCCAGTTCCTGATTTGAAACGGGAGAGCCGCCTCGGTCCTCCCAGGCCAACGGGATCACCTCAACGTCTATTTGTTGGTTTGGCTCTGACTTCCACCCGTTAACGACGTATTCAGCACGGTAACGGTGACCTTCGATGGTTATCATGCCCTCGTGCAGCATCGGCGGTGCAACTCTTCCGTCCATTGAGCCTGGTTGCGGGCGGGTGCGAACGCGGTACTCGGTGAACTTCAGTGCACCATGCCCGACTGAACTGGTGAGCGCTGACAGTAACGATTCCGGTAAGCCACGCCACTCACCTGATTCTTCATCAATCGTTTTCATCATTCACCAAGCACTCACCAAGTATGCCATACGGCCGGTTCGAGCGATCCCAAACAGTTTCGCTTTGCCAGGAATTCTCTGGGCAGATTCAAGTTATATCGTGCGTCTTTGCTCTTCAATACGTACTGTACACCTACCAAACCTTAATTGGCATACAGGCCGTCACGCAATGGGATGTAGTTAATGTGCCTCATGTGGAGCGGACCCCACCGGGCGGTAAAGCCGTTTGTCTAAAATAGTTGGACAAACAAACGGTTCGGCATTTGCGCCAAAATGAGCCGCTTTCCACGTCAAGCTGGGTATAAGGCGGCGGGTCTCCGCATTTCGAGGGATTCATCTCCATCACGGTGAGCGATGGCCAGGGCGCGCTCAGCGGCCTCCTGGGCACCATCGTAGTCGGCCTGCTCAATGCCTAAGACGCTGCAGTAGCGGGACAAAAGACGCCCTTCCTCAGCAGAACCGGATGAGACCATTGGTAGGGTGCGGGCGACAAGCTCGGTCACGCCAGTTTGGTAGCCAGGGACCGGCGAAAGGGGGTATTCCCCGATCGCCACGGCCCGACCCACCTCTTGGGAATTCAAGTAGTACTCTAGGGCACGGCTTAACGTGGTTATCGCCTCCTTCATCTCGTGGCGTTGCAGGGTGGCTGCTTGAGCCCGGCCATAGCCAAACAGCAATGCCGCCACCTCGCCATCCGGGGCCGATTCCGCACTAGCGAGAGGTACTCCTCGGGCGGTCAGCACCCGCTCAAATTGGCCTTGGGACTCCTCCCAGGCGTAGGCCGCCAAGGCGCGCTCGCCAGCCAGCAGGGAGTAGCGCACCACTTTTTCGGGACCGGTCATAGTCTGGGCCTCTCCAAAGTGATAAGCCAGCTCGGCGGCGTGGACCTCGGCGTCACCGCCGTACAGCTCCTCCAGGCTCTCGGCGATTCGGGCGTGCAGCCGGACTTTCCTAGTGGTTGATAGTTCTTCGGACAGGGTTTCTTGTATCAGGGCGTGGGTGAACTGGTAGCGGCCCACAGCGTGGGGCAACTCCTCAATAACCGTAGAGGCCAACGCTTCTTCCAAAACCTCCAGCAACCGGTCTTCGGTCATATCCTCGATTAATGGCCTTAGCTGTTCCAGGGTGAACTCCCGGCCGATGACCGAGGCAACGGTCAGGGTTTCGTTGCAGCGGTCCGACAGCCGGTCCAACCGCCGACCGATAACCTCTCGCACTCCCTCGGGGATACGGACGCTCCAGGTGTCAGAATCCCGCAGGGGCTCGGTCCCGGCTGGCCGGGAAGCCCCTACTATTCCTTCTTGAACCAGTAAACGTACGACTTCGGTGACAAACAGGGGGTTGCCATCGGTCTGCCGATGCACCGCCTCCACCATGCCTTGGGGTGGGGGAATTCCGGAAACTAGCTCAATGAACCTGCCCACGTCTTCCTGGCGTAGGCCTCTCAACAGCACCCGTTGGAACAGTCTCTCCCGGGTCAACTCTCCCAAGGTTAGCGACAAGGGATGCCTCCGAGACAATTCCACGTCCCGGTAGGTCCCGACTAGCAGTAACCGGCTGCCGGACAGCTCTCGAGCCACGAACTCCAAAAGCAGCAACGTTGGATGATCGGCCCAGTGCAGGTCATCCAATACCAGCACCAGGGGCCGGCGTTGAGATGCTGTCCTAAGAAAAGCAGTGATGGAGTCAAACAGCCGGAGACGAGCTTGTTCCGGCTCCAATTGGGGTGGCGTTCTCAGCCCCGGCAGCCGCTCCCGCACATCAGATACGATCTCGGCAATATCCTCGGCGCCGGCGCCCATCTCGGACCGCAGACCGTCAGGCTCTTTGTCTCTGACGTAGGACCGGATGGCCTGCACCCAAGGCCAGTATGGAGGGGCGCCCTGCTCTTCGTAACAACGGCCCCAAAGAACTTGTGCCCCCCGCAGGCCGGCATACGTGGCCAGCTCTTGGGCGGTCCGGCTTTTGCCGATGCCAGGTTCTCCCACCAAGGTCACTAGCCGTCCCTGGCCCGATAATGCGGCTTCCAAACACGCTTTTAGCTCCCCCATTTCCCGTTGCCGTCCCACGAACACGCCCCCGGCCAGGCTGTCTAAAGAGTGTTCCTCGCCGTGTAGGGGCGCAAGGCCTTGCGCCCCTACACGGCGACCAAATCTATGGCGTCTAAAGCAGCCAACACATCCGACGCCGACTCGGGCCGTTCCAACGGGCCCTTGGCCAGCAGGCGAAGGATCAGGGCGTCCAAGGTGCGGGGACATTCCGCGTTGTGCCATGTTGGGGCCACCGGGGGCGTGTTGATGTGCTGGCCGATGATGGCCACCGAGTCGTCGCCCAAGAATGGCGGCCTCCCTGTTACCATCTCGTAGAGCATGGCGCCCAGTGAGTAAAGGTCCGACTGCGGAGTGACCTCGCCGCCCATGGCCTGCTCCGGCGGCATATAGGACACTGTCCCCTCCATCATGCCCTCGGCCGTGAGCCGCGAGCGGTCAAAGGCCACCGCCAGCCCGAAGTCGCCGATCTTGGCGATGCCATCAGATGTCAGCCAAACGTTCCCCGGTTTCAGGTCGCGGTGGACGATTCCACCCTCGCCCAGGAACTGCTTGACTTGGTACCGGCCATCGGCGAAAGACTTTGGGTCGGCCACTGGGGCGCTGGGAGCTGCGTTTCCAGCGGCCGTGACAACCGCAGTATCTTCCACCGGCCGGCTCAGGGCGCGCAGGGCAGCAGACCGGAAATCGGCGGCGTCCTGGTTCACCGGGTCCAACACCAGCAGATCTTCGGTGATCCGGAGCGCTTGCTCCCAGTCGCGCTGGTCGACCGCCTCTTCTATCTGGTCCAAGAGGCGTTCGATCCGTCTTTGAAATCGTTGGGATGTCATTCTCTTACCGTTTTACGGTAGATTCGAGTTAGTTCAGGAGCACCCGTAAATCCCCTATGTCCCGGGCGAAGGGGCGCTTCGGCCCAACTGCGGCCAGGCAGCGGGGGCTCCGGCCTTTTCAATCCTTTGTTCCAGAGGCAGGCTTTCGTCCCAGAATTGTGCTATGAACCGTTGGCCATTGGTGCCGTTGGACTGCTCCGACGCCAGCCACACCACGGGGGAGCGCATGATTTCCGGTTGGATGATGGCCGAACGGTCATACGGGGTGTCGGGGGAAAGCAGGTTGGTGTTGGTGGCCCCTCCGGGAACTAAAACGTTGGCGGTGACTCCGGTGCCTTCCAGTTCCCGGGACATCAATGCTATAAACGCCTCGTGGCCGGCCTTGGAGGGCCCATAGGGAGTGCCCCCCAGCCGGTACATGGTGTCAAAGCTGGTGGTGACGCCGATGATTCGTCCCCAACCCTGTTCGATCATGTGCCTTACGGCAGCCCTGGCCATGTGAAAAGGGCCGCTGAGATTCACCGAAATGACCCGCTGCCACATTTCAGGTGTAATTTCCCAGAAATGGGTGGTGCCCGGCCCGGTCATGTTGCCAGCGCTGATGCCGGCGTTATTGATCAAGATGTGCAGGCCGCCTAGGTGGGTGATGGTGGAGCGCACCGCCACCTCGGCAGAGGTGCCATCGGCTACGTCGGCCAGGATGGTTATGACGCTATCGTCACCGGCGGTCTCGCGGATGTCGTTGGCCGACTGGTCCAGCCATTCCTCGTTGATATCGACCATGGCCACCCTGGCCCCAGCCTCCACCAAGGCCGAGGCCATGTTGAAGCCCAGTCCGATGGGGCTGCCAGAGCCGGTGACCAGGGCCACTTTGCCTTCTAAGGGTTTGTCAGGCATGGATCACCTCTTTGGAGTGTGCTGCATGATTGGGCAGCCGGCCTCGATTCGGCGCCGGTTGCCGTGGCCATACTCTGGCGATCTATCCCTGGCGGATGTACTTGTCCACTCCATCGGGCCGTGGGCGTCGATCCAACTGCCATGACCGGGGCCGCGGCATTCAAATCGGTCTAGGACTTTACCTTGGTCATCGACTACGCTGATCCGGGCCGAGGAGCCGTCTTTCAACCCTTCGCTGATCATGAAATTTCCGTCGGAGTCAATAGAGATGTCCATGGGCCGCTGGATGTCGTCCCAGATGGCCAGGTGGTCTCCGTTGGTGGAAAAGACCTGCATGCGGTGGTTCTCCCGGTCGCACACGTAAACCCTATCGCCCTTCACCACCAAGCTATGGGGCAAGTGAAACTCGTTGGGGGCAACCTTACCCGGTTCTCCCCAAGACATCTTGAGCTCGCCGCCGCCGCTGAACCGGTGCACCCGCGCGTTGCGGTAGCCGTCGGAAACATACAGGTCGCCGTCGGGGCCGGGCACTAACTCGCTGGGGTAGTTGAACGGACCGGCCGCCCTGGGCACAAGCTCTGCGGGAACTTCGCAGCCGGTGTCAGAGTGAACTCCATGGCGGCCCAGCATCTGGATGGGTTTGCCGTCGAGGGTGTAGATGATGCACACCGAGTTGTTACGGTCGGTGAGATACACGATATCGTCCGCTATATGTATACCGTGGGCGAATTCAAAATTGCCGTTGCCCCATGAACTGATGAATTTCCCGTCCCGGTCGAAGATGACTATGGGCGGGTCTTTGCGTTGGAAGGCATAAACCCGGTCCCGGGAGTCGGTGGCCACGGCGCTAACCATGGCGAATGACTCACCGGCGGGCAGCTTGGCCCAGTTTTCAACCAATTTATACGTGTATTTGCCGGTTCCTACAGTGGTCATTGGGGTTTCACTCCATAAATGTGCTTGGTGTTGGCTCTACAGACGTATATATCCCACATCGCCTTCGATAGCGATCTCGGTGCCGTAGGGTTTGGAAACGTCCTGAAGCCATTTCAGGATATTCCGAGCCATGTCTCCCTCGGCCAGCACCGGCCTGCCGCGCTGGGGAATGGGACGGCCATAACCCATGTCTATGGGATGGAGCACGACCTCTTTTAGCTCACCGCCGGCGTAATTGCAGACCGCCACCGCGCTTTGCCAAAAGACTGGGTCGCCGGCGAAGGCCCGCGTCCCTCCACCCGAGCGGGTGTCCAGGTAGTCGCCAGGGGTTTGGTCATAGCCCAGCCCGAACCTCCGATATGCCTCATCTGGCAACCGTAGCACGCTCTCATTCTGAAAGATGAAGTTGCCAAGGCTGTAGAAGATGGGCCGGTTCTTGTAGATCTCGATACCTCTCAGGAAATGGGGGCCATGGCCGGCGAACAGGGTGCAACCCTGGTCGATGGTCCAGTGGGCAAAGTCCACCAGGAAATCCGGGGGCGAAAGCCGGGTGGCGCCGTGAAACTCTCCGGTCTGGCCGCTCTCGTGGCAGTGGACCCCGTAAATGGTCCAGTCGGCCTGCTTTTGGGCGCCCCTGATCCAATTGCCGATGCCCGTCATGTCGCTGTTGTTGGCCGACGTGCGGCGGGCGAATTCCTCGGCCAGGACGAACCGGTTCTGAAGGAATTCAACCTCCGTCGAGTGGTCAACGGCGTCCTCGTTGCCGCGGAACCCAAACCGCTGGGTAGCGTCGGCCACGTCGTCATAGCCCAGCTCACGGTTGGCTTTGTGCAACGCTTCAAACACATCCCGTTCGACGTGGTGGAGGACGTCGTGACGCAGGGCGTTAACTCCCGGCCGTCCGGGAAAATCGGGGCGGCCCGGCCCGGCCCTAGACTGTTCGCTGAATGTGCTGGTAGCTGACATTACCGCCACCCGGCCTCCGGCGGAGTCAACGTAGGTTGGGGAGCGGGCCTCGTCGATGTCGCGGCCGCCTCCCGCCGTGGGCAGGTCTATCTCTTTGCAGTGGCGCAGGGTGGACAGGAACCCGCCCTCCGAGAAGTCAAAAGAGTGATTGTTGGCGGTGGTTACGGCGTCGATGCCCATCCACTTGAGTTCGTCCAGGTTGTGGGGGTCCGACCGGGTGTAGGTGGCGCCGCTCCATTGCCAACTGCTCTCGTAGTCGTGGAACAGCATTTCCAGGTTGACCACCGAGACGTCGGCCTTTCTGAGGATATCTATAAGTTTCAGAAAACCCGGCTCCTGGAATGCCTTCATGCGCCGGGTGATCATGGCATCGCCTCCAACAGCGATGGCAATCTCGCCCCTCTCCGCGTGGTAGATCATCGCGCCTCCTGTTCTTGTTGTTTCGTTCCCAGATATAGGCTTAATTCAGAATTCAAGTTAAGACGCCAGATATGAGAATAATGAGAATGACCACGGTGATGCCCGCGAAGACACCTACCGTTTGAAGGAATAAATTGACGGCCTTCGTCTTCTCCCCATCAACGTAGAGAAGAAGCGGCGAGTAGACGAAAAGATAGCCCATGACGGCTGCCGAGAGGGTGAATAGCGAGATGACGGCGATCGGGATGATCGCGGTGTTGGGCGGGCCGGTTCGGCCAAGACCATAGAACATCACTGATCCGATCAGAACGATGTACAACGCGGCTGCCAGGGCATTGACCAGCGGATTTTTAGTCATAGACATCATCGATTTGGGTTAAGATTTGGGGAAACATGCTACATCCACCCAAGACCGGCTTCAGCTACGGCCACACCCTTTGGAGTACACGGTCTAACACCGCAGGCCAGATGTCAAGAGGCCGGGATTTCAAGCGCCCACGGCGGTCCCGGCGACGGCCCTGCTATAATCGCCCCAGTTTCGCACCTTACAATTAGAGAGTGGAAATGGACCAAACATTCAGGGAGGACGGTTAAGATGCCCCCACCGGAAAGATATAACACCGGATACAACGTCGGCGTAGGAGGAGCCGTGGTTAAGGATGGCCGGCTATTGTTGGTGCGGAGGGCTTGGCAGGTGCCCGGCGGATTCGTGGAGCAGGAAGAAACCATTGAGGAAGCAGTGGTGCGGGAGGTGGAGGAAGAGTCGGGCGTCAAAGCCGAGGTGGAAGGGGTTTTGGCCATCAGGAACCGTTACGACGCCGACAACGGAAACAGCCTTTACATCGTGATGCTACTGAGGTCCGTTGGCGGCGCGCCTGAACCCGACGCCCACGAGGTAGACCGGGCGGAATTCTTCACCATGGAAGAGATCCTCAACCTTGAGCAGGTGCCCGCGGTCAACATCGAGGTCGCCCAACGGGCCCTGGACCCCAAACGCCGCCTGCTCTCTCCAAAGACGGTCGCTCACAGTTCGGGAGCGCTGTACACCCTGTTCCTCGGTTAACGGTTCAGCGGCGAACCGCCATCTCCCCAACGGCCTGCTGCGGCGGTAGGCTGGTTGCCCTATCGTTATATCGGAACCGGGCAGGAGATGAAATCCCCCCAACCCCCCCTTTGCGAAAGTGGGGGCTCATTCTCCCCCTTTTAAAGGGGGATCAAGGAGGATTTAACCCCTCAGAACATAACCCAGCCTAACCAAAGCAACCATCCCTATTCATTGTCCGCCGATGGAGCCGCAGCTTGGCCCTGTGGGGTTGGGCTGGTTTCCTCAGGACGTTGGGACAGGAGGGCGTCCAGATTGCGTAGCGTCCGGTTGGCCATGCCGGGGCCTATCGCAAAGGCCGCCACCGCCGCTCCGCCGATCGCAATGGCGATTGGCACCCCTATGAAACTTATGCTGGCCAAGGCGCCGGTTAGCATCCCGCCCATGGGCCGGATGTTGTAGGTCATCCCGTAGAAACCCATCACCCGTCCCCGCATCTCGTCGGGAACCATCATTTGCAACGAGCTTTGGGTCAATGTGGTGAATCCGGTGTTGAACACCCCGACCACCACTATCAAGACCATGGCCAGGATGAAATTGTGGAACAATTGAGCGGTCAAGGCGAAGGCGGCCACCGACAGGCCGCTCATGGCGCCAGATATTATGATCAGCATTCCTTTATTGGACAGATTGGACCGGGAAGCGAAGAACACGGTGACCACCAGCGAGCCCACGGCGCCCACTCCCATCAACAGCCCTTGCCCATTGGCGCCCACGCCCAGAACGTCCACCGCGATTATAGGCATCATCATGATGTACGAGTTGCCAAAGAAGCTGCTGAAAAATGTCATTGCCATTAGAAATGAGAAAATTGAGTTCTGTTTGATGAAACTGAGACCCTCTATGATGTCGTGGACCGGATTGCTGCCCCTGGTTCTGGTGACTCGAGGCACCTTCAAGCTGTAGGCTATGGCGGCCATGATCAAAAAGCTGGCCCCCGCGACGTAAAAGGCCGTCGCCGGGTTTTGGTCTTGGGAGAAACCTATGATGAATCCTGCCACCGCCGGCGCAGCGATACGGGTTCCCGGCCATATGCTGGAGTTCAACGCCACCGCGCTCATCAAGACCGAGCGGTCTACGAGGTGGGGATAAAGGGCCCGGCGGGCGGGTTGATCGAAGGATTCCACCGCTCCAGCCAAAAACGATAACGTTAAAACCTGCCAGAGGGTCACCATCTCGAGCAGGGTGATAGTGGCCAGTAGGAAGATGAGGCAGGCGGTTATGGTCTGTGAGACGGTGATGAGAATGCGTTGGTCCAGCCTGTCGGCCGCCACGCCACCGAACAGGTTCAGGAAGATGGCTGGTATGCCGTTGGCCAGGCCCACGTATCCCAGGGCGACGGGAGAGCCGGTTAGCTGGAAGGCAAGCCAAAACTGGCCGAACCTCAGAATTTGAAATCCGCTGACGGATGCCAGACTGCCCAGCCAGAACCAGCGGTATGCCGGATAACGCATGGCCGGCGGAAGGGCCGAAATCATCCTGCCGGGCTGGGGAGTAGTTTCGGGGCTGCTCATCCCGGGCTATTCATGAATGGGTGCGGCGGATATCTGTGGCAAGTCCATGGCGTGTAGTCTAGGAGCCGTTGTTTTCACTGTCAAATCCGCCCCATGATAGATAAACGCTAGATTGACAGGGGCCATCGGCGATGCTACCTTTCCGCCAGGATTTGGACACGGTCAGAAATGCTAAACTCGGAGCGGCTTACCGCGCCTGGAGAAGACCATGCGAAGCATTGATATCCACGCCCATTTGACCCCCCAGTGTTTCTGGAGGGCTACCCAAGACGGGGGTGATTGGCACACCGTGAAACGGGATCAGGACAGCAGGCGAAGGGAAATAGCCGTGGTGGGTGAGCATCGAGGCCAGCTTCCGCCCAAGTCTAGCTGGACTCCCGAGCAGCGGCTTTCAGATATGGACTCGTTGGGCGTGGACGTACAGGTTGTCTCGCCCTATTCCGGGTTCTATAACTACCATCTGGACCCATCCATAGCCATCGCCACCTCTCGGGACTCGAATAATGAGGTCGGCCAAATGGCCAAGTCCTGGCCCGGCCGTTTTGCCGGATTGGGCACTCTACCTATGCAAGACGTGGGCGCCGCTGTGACGGAGTTGGAGCGGATCATGTCCCAACCGGGATTCAAGGGCGCCATGATCAACGACCAGATCAACGGCAAGTGGTTGGACGAACCGGAATTCCTGCCCTTTTGGAAGGCAGCCGAGGCGTCAGGCGCCATGATTCTGTTTCACCAGGGAGGCGATACGCTGGTGAGTTCACGCATCCGGCGCTACCACCTGCCCAATTCCATCGGCAACCTGGCCGACCGGGCAGTTAATTTTGCTTCGTTGGTCATGGGTGGCGTCATGGATGCCTATCCGGATTTGAGGATCTGCCTGTCCCACGGCGGTGGCTACACCTGCCAGGGCATCGGCCGGATAGACAGGAGTTGGGAAACCCGGCCTGAAAACCAGGTCCACGCTAAACAGCCGCCCAGCGCCTATTTGAGGCGGTTTTATTACGACTGCATCGTATATACAGAACAGGCCCTAAGATATTTGATTGACACCGTGGGCGCAGACCGGGTGGTGTTTGGCACCGATTGGCCCTATGACATGGCCCTCGATTGGCCGGTGTCCTGGATACTGGAAATGGAAAGCATCACCGATTATGAAAAAGAATTGATCCTTTCGAAAAACCTGGAGGATCTATTGGGCATCTGAGCCTGCCCGTGAAGTTACTGAGAGTTGCATTGATTGCTGAACGTCACGAGCAGCCAATGCAGGTCTCAGTAGGTTCGATCCATCCTAGATTTCATTCATTTAAAGAGGTTGCAACGTGCGAAGCATAGACGTCCACGCCCATCTGGTGCCCCAATGCCTCCTAAAAACCGTTGACGCCGGGGGCGATTGGCACGGGCTTAGGCTAACCACCGGCGACGGTCCCAAGCATCTGCAGGGCCACGGCAGGACCATCCCCTTGCCGCCGCCACTGCGTTTCACGCCCGAACAGCGAATCGGCGACATGGATGAGCAGGGCACCGACGTTCAAGTAGTTTCGATACATATGCCCATCGCCGGATACCGGCTGGACGCGGACGAAGGGCTGAAGTTGGCCCAGGAATTCAACGATGAAGTCTCGTCCATGGCCATGCAATGGCCCCAACGGTTCGCCGGTCTTGCCACCCTGCCGGCCCAGGACGTAGGAGCTTCAATCGCTGAACTGGAAAGGGCGGTTACCCAACTGGGTCTCAAGGGAGCCGAATTAGACACGGTGGTCAACCAATCCAATTGGGACGAGGAACAGTTCCTGCCTTTATTCAAAGCGGCGGAAGAACTGGGCGCTTTGCTGTTCTACCATCCCCAACCCGCTGACAACCTTTTGGCACAGCAGATAAACGACCGTTATTCTCTCGGTAACAGCATCGGTGTTCCTCTGGAAGACACGCTGGTGGTGGCGGCGCTCATTTTTGGAGGGGTCCTCGACAAATGCCCGGACCTGAAGGTTTGCATTGCCCATGGTGGAGGCCCGGCTTGCTTCGGACTGGGACGCCTTGACCACGGTTGGAAGGTGCGTTCCGAGGCAAGAATCAACATTCAATACCCTCCCAGCCATTACTTGGGCCGAATGTATTATGATACTGTCACAAACAGCGAACCAGCTTTGCGGTTTCTGATCGACACCGTGGGCGTAGACCACGTGGTCTTGGGCACCGACTGGCCCTTCGTTGGTTGGGACCCTTCGCCCGCCGGTTGGGTCCAAGCCCTGCAGAGCCTTACCCAGGACGAGAAGGACAAGATCCTGGGAGGAAACCTAGAAGCTCTTTTGCATATATAATAGAAGCTGGCTAACCGCTACTTTCTAGCAACAGGCGCGGATAGCCGGGACGCTGGCAGAAAAGTCCCCTTGAATGGGTTCCGGCGGAACAACCCTGCCGGATTGGCGCAGCGTCTATCTCCATTGGAGGATGTTCACCCATTGCAACAAATCCTAATGTGCCGGGCTTGCGGCCACATTAATCCAATCGACGCCCAACGATGCGGCGAATGCTGGTTGCCATTGACCAGGGCGGCCACGATGGACCAGGACCAGGCGGAATCGATGCGCCGCCGCCGCTTGCCCCGGTTTCTGCGGCGGCCCATTTTGGTCACCAGTTTGGCTTTGGTCTTTGGTCTGATCGCCTGGCAATTGGTGACGGTCTTTGACGTGATACCCCGGGTATTCCCCCCGGCCAAGGCTTCGGGCGATGGCATACCAAGTTTGGCGCCTGGAGATTGGGGCCAGGTGGGCCGGACTGCTGATGGCTCAAGATTCACTCCCTACGCCGCCCCCATTCCCGCCCAGATCAAGTGGACCTTTCCTACGTTTAGCACGGTGTTGGCCTCGCCGTCGGTGGTGGATGGCCGGGTCTACTTCACGACCGATGACGGCCGCTTGGTGGCTTTGGAAGCCGAATCGGGGAACACGGTTTGGGAATTCGTCACTGGAGACCGGTCCAGTTCCAGCCCCGCGATCGTGGGGAACGTGGTCATTTTCGCGGTGCGTCCCGGCCTGGTGATTGCCCTGGAACGCGACACGGGTGAGCAGGTATGGGAAGTCGACCTTAAGAGTCCGATCTATTCCTCACCCGTGGTGGGCGATGGGACCGTCTACATTGGAAGCGGCGCCAGCATGCTGTTCGCGATCGACGCCCTTACCGGCAAAATACGGTGGGCCGCGCCGACCCGGGATTGGGTGATAGCGCCAGCTGCCTTCGCCGGTAACACGGTTGTGGTCGCGTCGCAAGGCAGGATGGTGGATATCTTCGACACCAAAAACGGACGCCGTCGCCTAAAGTATGACACGGGCAAGGTTCGTTTTGGCGGCGCGCCGGCCATCCAGGGAGATTTGGCCTACTTCAGTTCCGACGGCGGATTGGTTTGGGCGGTTGACCGGAAGTCACAGTCATATCCCCTGGAACGTTTTATATTCCGGGTCAAACTTAACTTTTACGTCTGGCAATTGATCTCTGGTAGGCCCATCCAACGGGGCGGCATCTGGTCCAAACGGCTCGGAGGTGACATAAATCTGCCCTTGGCTGTTACGGAGGATGCCGTATACGGCGTCAAAGGAGACGGCACGGTGTTTTCCAGGGGCCTGGAAACCGGCAGGGAAATCTGGTCCACCGGTGTTGACGCCAATGTTGGCGTCGCTCCCACCGTAGCAGGCCAGACGGTGTTGATTGGCGCCGACAATGGTGACGTAATAGGGATTGACACGAACAGCGGGAAAATCCTGTGGGAATTCCCCATCGGAGTGGAGATTACCAGCAGCCCGATCGTAGCCGGTGACACCATCTACGTCGGCGGGGCCGACGGTAAGCTCTACGCCATCACCGGCAACAACTAGCGGTGTAACTCACGGTAGCATAGCTTTAGCGGGGATGGGATAACCTGCCGGCCGGAGGGACGCTAACCTAGGATTTGCGCATCCCAAACTTCCTAAACCAAAGCCAAACCTACAGGGGTTGGTGTGCAGGGTCTTTCGTTAATGAGAGGTTGATGGCGTTAACTATCCGCCCCTAAGATGTCATGCTGAGTCAGCAGCAGCGGCGTAGCATCTGGGGCGGGGCGTTAACCCCTCCCCAGACCATTCACGAAGGTTATCCCGAGCAACGCCGAAGGGTTCAGATAGACAACTGAAAGACGGTAGGTTGGCGGGCTCGCCTGACCTAACAGTCTATTTCTAATTGAACCGGTTCTGTCGCCACAATAGCCGGACTGCCGTCAAACACCTCGATCAATCCCTTGGCGCAAACGACTTTTTTATTGAATGCCGCGCCGAAGGACGCCGCTGGCGGCCACTTAAAGCTGTCTTCTCTCCAAACCACCACCCTGAAGGTCTCTGGAATCTCCTGGTCCGAAATGGAAGATCCTCGTTCCACGAGGGCCGCCGTGTCGAAAAGGAGCAATGTGGGTCTTCCGGGCACACCGGAGATCCATTGGTAGTCCTTAACTAAACCCCGCACCGTCACTTCTTCTCCAATGTGCTCCCCAGCCTTGGACGACGGGACCATTCCCATGGCTTCGGTTTCGGCAGCAAGGGAAACCCCTTCTTCGGCGTCCACTGGTACAGCTGAAGATCCGCAACCTATCACGGCCAGTACGCCGGTGAGGCCGAAAAACAGGATAGGGATCACGATGCTCGCTCGCATTATCAATCGTCCTAAATTAACCTTGAACGAATCCTCGTTTGCGCATGGTGGCCCAGAGGTGTGTGCCAGACCCTCTTTACCAGACGGAGGTTCCTGCGTACTGAATTTCAGTAAATTTATCCCTTTGTTTGGGGGCCGGCAGATTCTTGCCCTAATTGGTCCCCCGCAGGCGCGGATCCAAAACGTCTCGCAGCGCGTCGCCCAACACATTCCAGGAAAATACCACCACGGCGATGGCCAGCCCAGGGAATACCGCTAGCCAGGGCGCCAGGCCTATATATTGGGAGGTGGCCCCGCTCAACATGCCACCCCAGGATGGAACGTCGATGGGCGTGCCCACTCCCAGGAAGCTGAGGGAGGCCTCGGCGATGATGGCGCCGCCCAGGTGGAAGGTGAAGATCACCAGATAGAGAGAAAAGGCGTTGGGGATCATGTGCTTCATCATGATCCTGCCGGCTCCCGCTCCCGCAGCCCTGGCCGAAAGCACGTAGTCCATTTCCTTGATGGCCAGGAATTGAGCGCGCATGATTCGCGCCGTACTGGGTACATATACGATGCTCAACGCGATAATCACATTCAGGAGAGACGCTCCCAACGCCGCCATGATGGCAATGGCCAGAATCAGGGTGGGAAAGGCGATCAAGGCGTCAATGAACCGCTGGACGATAAGGTCTGTCTTTCCCCCAAAGTGCACACTGGCGACCCCGACGGCCATTCCAACGGTGCAGCCAACGAACGAGGCTACAATTCCCACGACCAGTGATATTCTGGCGCCATAGACCAGCCTGCTAAACACGTCACGGCCCAGGTTGTCGCCTCCCAAGTAATATTCTGCTCCGGGGGCTATCCAAATGGCCTGCACCGAGGTGTCGAACGGGTCATGGTTTGCGATCAAACGGGCGAACACCGCGACCAGAACCAAGAAAAGCGCCACCGATGCCCCGAAGGCTCCCAAAGGCTTGTGGGTTACAAAGAAAAGCAGGTGCTGCCGTGCCGTCCTTTTCGGCGGCAGGACAAATACCGGCGGCGGTGCTGATGCTGATCCGGTTGCTAACCCAGAAAGCGCTTCGGGAGTACCTTGCTCTTGCGCCATGTTTCGTTCCTTTAAACTATGATTTGGTCAGTTGTAACGGATTCTCGGGTTTAGCCAACCATAGGTCAGGTCCAGTAGCAGGTTCAACACCAACACCACGACGGCTATCAGCACGATAATCGCCTGAATGATGGGGAAATCCCGCTGAGTGATGGAGGTGATCAGAAGCCGGCCCATTCCCGGCACCAGGAAGATCACCTCGATAATAACCGTACCTGAAATCAAGCGGCCGAACTCGTAACCGGTCAGGGTCACCACCGGCAGCAGGGCATTGCGCAGGGCATGACGGCCTATCACCGTTGCTTCCTTCAAGCCTTTTGAACGGGCCGTCCGAATGTAGTCCTCGTGGAGCACCTCCAGCATGGCGGAGCGGGTGATGCGTGCGATAAAGGCCATGTTGGACGTGCCCAGGGCAAAGGCCGGGAAGATAAGCTGCTGGAAGTTTGTCCATGGGTCTTCCCAAGGGGAAGCGTAATCCAGAGGGGGAGCCCATTTGAAGAAAAGGATCAGGAAGAATATGGTCATCACTGCCACCCAAAAGTTGGGTAGCGCTATCCCTGCGATGGTGATGACCCTGGTGGCGTAGTCGCCAATGGTGTCCTGCTTGATGGCCGAGATTACGCCCATTGGTATTGCGACTCCGCTGGCCATGACCAGCGCCAACAAGCCCAACTCTACGGTGACGGGCAGCCGTGCCACGATATCTTCAATGACTTGGTCGCCTTCGTAGAAGTAGGAAGTTCCGAAGTCGCCTCGGAGCATATTCCCTACCCAGACCATGTACTGGACGTAAATGGGCTTGTCGGTTCCCAGCTTGGCCCGCAGGTCTTCCAGTTGTTGCTGGGTGAAGTCGTCGTCTCCCTCCTCCCCACCGAGAATAAGCAGGGCCGGATCGCCGGGTATGATCCGTAGAACGCCGAACACCAGCACAGTGACTATGAGCAGGGTAGGGATAAACAGGAGGCTCCGCTTTATTACGTATGTCCTCATTTTGCTCCGTGGATCTCGCTTGACGGGTTTGCGACGATTCTGTCAGGCGGTCCTGTTACAGCCTCGCGCCCTCAGGGCAACTTGAACCTGGCCTTCCACAATCGCCGAGTCCGACGTTGCGTCTGGAACCGCAGGGATGTAAGTCCCGCCTCAGATTTCTATTCTACCTCAGGAGGGTTCGGAACAACCATTCTGGGATCAAAACCAGATGCCGGATCATTTAACGGACTTAACCGTGGTGCTAAGTGTCATTATGAAAAGGGCGGGCCAACCCTGGACCGGGAGGGCCCGCCCTTCGTCATGTAGTTATGTGGTTATATTGCTATCTGTTGCACGCAGGGTCGCACCAAACGTGCTCCCACCGGGACCCCTGGTAGGTGAAGTTAAAGTTCTGGATCCGGTCCTCCACCCCATGGTGCCGGTCTGTCCAGTACATATACGGATTGCCGGAAAACTCATCACGGAGTCTACCCATTTCCTGGACAAGTGCTATCCGCTTGTCCAGGTCCGCCTCGCGCACCTGCTGGTCGAACAGCTCTTCCATACCGGGAGGAGCGTAGTATTTCCCTCTCCCTCCTCCGACCCATTGTGGAGTGGTGCCGCGGATGTCCCGGGCGAAGATGGCATCGGGGTCGTTCATGAAGATGCTGCCCCCCTGGACGGCGAACTGATAGTCACCGGCCCAGTAGGCGTCGAAGCCGGCACCGCTCTCCATGACTTTTAGAGTGATATCCCAGCCCAAAGCTTCTTCCAACTGCTGCTTCACAAGGACCGCCGCGTCTGGGTAGTCGCAGCAGTTCCTGGCATGAAGGGTAATTTTAAAATCGCCTCCCATGCCGACTTTGCCTAGCAGGGCTCTGGCCTCGGCGATGTCGTCAGGATGCTTGCTGACGCCGTCGGCTGCAGTACGGAACCCTGGCCAGTTTGCGTACGTGTCGTCGTCATAGCTGTACCAGAAGCCCTTGGGCAGGGGGTAACCGCGTGCGTACCGGCCGCCGCTGATGGTCTCGATAAGGGCATCGCGGTCCATCGCCAACTGCGCCGCTCTCCTCACCTCGGGTTGATCGAAGGGCGCCTTGGAGGTGTTCATAAGGAGGTAGGCCATGCTGATGGGGCCGGCCCAGTGCATGGTGAGGTTGTCCATCTCTTTGTCTAACTGGGTCGCTTCTTTGGGGTTCAGGTTGTCCAGCGACTGGTTGCTGGTCAGGACCTGCCCCGCCTTGTAAGCCGCGATCACCCGGCCGGAGTCGGCCATGACGAAATGCTTCATGCTGTCGATGTAGGGGAGCCCCTCCTTGAAGTAGTCGGGGTTCCTCTCGTATTCCACCGAGACTTCCTTCTCATAGTCCACAAACCTGAACGGTCCCGACGTAACGAGGGCATCCATGTCCTTCCCGCCCTGGGGGATTTCCTGCCCCACCACGACGTGCTCAGCTATCAGCACACAGGTGTGGTTGGCGATGGCGGGGAAGAACCCTCCCGCGGGGAAATTGACCACCACCTCAACAGTTTTGGGATCTATCGCCCGGGCGCTCCCGGAATCGAAATATAGGGCCGTGTTGCAGTGGGTGGAGGTTGACCGGCCCTTGATGGCCGGGAACTGGTCGGGGTTGACCATGCTTTCGAAGCTGAATACCACGTCCTTGGCTGTAACGGGCACGCCGTCGGACCAAGTGGCGTCGGGAGCAATGTGGAAAGTGTATGTCACACCGTCCTCGGCCAACTCCCAGCTGGTGCACAGATCGCACCTGATGTCTCCCGGATCGGCGGTCTCAGGGTTGTACTCTACGAGGTTGTTGAATAGTGGGGCCATGTTCATGTTGAGGACCGACGATTGGTGAATGAGCCGCTGCCGCACGTCGGCGTATTGGACCATGTTGATGTGGCCGCCGCGCTTGCCTGCCGGTATGGCCCTGGCCTGGGCTTCCGATGCACCGGACTTCATCCCAGCGGAGGCTTCCTCGCGAATCGCCGCCGGCGCCAGCGTGGCGACCACGATCACCTCTTTCACAACCTCTTTCACAACTTCCTTGACTACCGGTACTTCTTTAATTACCTCTTTGATGACCTCTTTTTCCACGATCAGCGGTTCGGCGGCAGTGCCGCCGCAAGCCACGGCAACCATCAGGAGCAATATCACAGGGGCGAATAACAGTGCCTTGGGGCTGGTGAGCCAGTCAGACCTCATAACTAAACCTTCCAATATTTCTTAGAATCCGTAGTACCGTTGCTATGTATTTACCCGTTCGTTTGGATTCATCGATGTTAATCGGGCCCAGGCCATCAGATTTCTATAAGGATCCTCATTGTGTGCCCGTGGTGTAGCAATAGGGATACAAGGCCCGCCCGAAGATCTAAAGTAATATAGACTATCAGTATTGCGCATGTCAATAGCATGTCAGGCGTGAATGAAAAATGCGTCAGAAACAAAAAACCAGCGCCCCGATCTTGGGGCGCTGGTTTTTTGTTTGCAGCCTATTTCCATTTGGATTACAGGTTGAATTGGGGATCGGCGTATTGCTCATCCTTCTGGTATATCTGCAACCGTCCCCTCATGGTGTCGCATATGATCAGGCGGTTATTAGCCTGATCGAACGTGCAACCCACGGGCATGCGGAAATAGGTTTGAACTTCGGGGTTCTTGACCCTCCGCATCGCCTTTTCCATATCCGGGTTGGCCGAAATGGACATCTGCGCCCATTTGGATAGGCCGGTTGCGTCACCGCGCAGCACCGATATCGCTTTGGAATCTGCGTCGAAGATCACCACCCGTTCGTTCATCCAGTCGACTACGTAGACGTCGCCGTCGGCATCCACCGCGACGCCGGTAGGATGGTTCAGGTCGTTGGGGTTAACGGCAACGTGGGCCACGGTGGCATGAATATATGGCGTGCCGCCATCGGGGGATACTCCGGTCATTTTGCCCGACCCAAACGTCAGGAGATGCTCGCCATCGGGGCTGAATTTCTGCACCCGATGGTTGTTCCAGTCTGCAACGTACACATCGCCATTGTTGTCGACCGCGATACCCCAAGGCATATCCAACTCGCCGGCTCCGTCACCTTGGACGCCGAACCCGCTGACATATTTCCCGTCCTTGGTGAATTTCTGAATCCGGCTATTTTGGCTGTTGACGATTAGAAGATTGCCATCGGGGTCGAACACCATGCCCGACGGCCCGGAGAGTTGGCCTTCGTCTTCGCCCGCGTCGCCCCAGGTCTTGAGGAGGTTGCCGTCCTTGTCGAACACAGTGATGCGGTTGAGCCACTCATCGGCGCCGTAGACGTTCTCATCCTGGTCAAGCGCTACCGAGGTGAGCCATACGAATTGACCATCTTCCTCTCCTCCCCGGCCGTACTCCCCGATGAATTCTTCATCAAGGGTTAATTTCGAGATGCGCACACCGGTGCGGTTAGCCACGTAGACCACGCCGTTAGGGGCAGCGGCCACGGAGACAGGCTGGCTAAAGCCGTTGCCCGCGGTAGATCGGCGTCCAATGTATTTACTATATTGCCAGCATCGGCCGGCAGCTACTGTGATTTGCGCCATTCTGAGTCCTCCTAGAGTGGAATCGATTCGTTTCAGTTATTGATCAGGACCCCGGATTAACCGGGGTCCTGATTGGTTTCCAATATTCGGACTACTTCAAGAAGCTCAGCTTCTCAAAGCTACCGTTGACTATGGGCTTGGCGTCCATGCCCAGCCAGTCTTCGATGATGGTGGTGTAGCCACCCCGGAAGTCGTAGCCAGGAACCAAGTCGCCCTGGTCCAAGTCCTCGGCCTTCCGCGACGGGTACTCAGCGTACATTCCGCCCTTCACCTGGTCGCCGATGCAGAAGGCCACTCCGGCCGCGCCGTGGTCGGTTCCGGAGCCATTGTCGTGCACCCGGCGTCCGAATTCCGAGAACAGGTACATGATCACGTTGTCG
>DAOUHE010000137.1:0-12350 GCA_034428715.1 Dehalococcoidia bacterium
CCAGGCCCTGGTCACGGAGCGAAATGCCGCCCGAGCCACCATTAACTGGCGGTTCAACACCCAGGACGCCAGGGGCAAACTTCACCGCCTCTATCCCTTCGATTCCAAACATGACTGACTACTAGGGTCGAAGCGGTTGGTAAATGTCAGGTTTTATCAGGTTTTTGAAACTACGGCGGCAACCGTCCCAAAACCCAAGCCGCCGCCTTTTTATGGGTGTGTAAATGTGCGGATGCAGCCACGATTACCGCCCCGCCGGGCCTGGAGTGGATGCTTGATTCGCCTGTACCAGAGTTTGCCGGAGCCAGGTGTTGAAATCTCCTTGGCCGAAGTTGTTGGCTTGGTGGATGTCCCGCAGTGTGCAGTTCGTTGGCCGACCTTTCAACCAGCCGTTCTAGCTCGGCTCCATTGATCATTTCCTCATCCTCACGACCACCTGTCTAATTTTGATTTCCAAGCGGTTGCTCATTCCCTTTATTCCTCTGCCGGATCAGTCCGGCTCATGGCCCATTCCAACCACCTGCTGAAGTTCTCGGGGTCTGCCAGGTGGTCTATCAATCGCCGCAACTCGATCTCCGTCTCAGGTGGCCGGTCCAACGGTGGCGGTTGGCCGTCTCCACATGGCCGGCTAAGTTCCTGGATGATCTCGGCTTTGCACTGGCGGACCTCACCGAGTAATTCGGCAGGCACCCGGTCCACCGGCGACAGGAATAGCTTTTCGCCATCAACCCTGGCATTTATGCCCAGGTCTGTTAACCGGTCCAGAACCCCGGAAGCGTCCATCGCCTACACCTCCACTTCATTATTTACCTGGCGACCGGACAAAACCCCGGAAACCACGGAAACCACGGTTTTTGTGCCTGAATCGCCTGGGGGGTTTTGCCCATTTGCCTGGGGGGTTTCCGTGGTTTCCATTTCAAAACCAACCCGCATTTCAACCCCTGTTTCGAGCCTACCGGGGGTGATTTCCGTGGTTTCCGTGGTTTTAGGGGCGACCTCCTCTAATCTGTAAGCCGCGCTGTTCGTCCGGCTATCTGCTCCGGCCCTCTTAATCCGATACTTTCGGAACACCCGGTCCCGATGGGCGCCCAGGGCGTGCCCCATTCGTTGCTGGCCGGAAAGCCCAGACCTGCCTCCCCACAAATCCAGCAGAAGATTTTTGTCTTTAGCGATTCCGAGTAAGTCTTTCGCGGTAATGATCCGATCCCCATATTGCGTCCACCATGCCCGGCACAGCGCGGACCACTCATAAGAATCAGCATCGGCATTTGCATAAAGAGATTCGCGGTTGGACAAGAATCCTTTTACATCGGCCACGTCGAGAATCCCGCCCATAACTTCCACCCAACGCTCAAATCGTCCCAATGTGCCCTTGCCCTTTGGCATCCCGGCGTCAATCCATGCTTGAACAAGGGACAGGCAGGCGCTTACCAGACGGGTCCGGTTGAGACGAACCCACGCCATCAGGTCAGGGTGATGGAAACCAGTCCGTTCCTCTGGGCGCTCCACACCGGCATCCAATCTGATATGGACCGTCCTACGCACCATCTCATCGGAGAAGGCCACGTTGTTGCCGGTGGCGATCCAGGTAGCGGTGTTGGGGACAACCACCATTTCAGACCTTCCCAATCGCCGTCCACGCCAGGATGTGGTGGTCAGCACGGCTGATAAGCTGGCAGACTTCAACGCCACCACGTTGTCCAGCAAAATCATGGGGAATCCTTGAATCCAAGTAGCCGTGATGCGTTTTTCTAGTTCATCCTCATCTCTAGGGAGAGCCATCACCTGTGCTGGGCGGCCCAGGCTGATACCAGACACGACATCAACCAGTAACCCTTTGCCCGTGCCGCGGGCTGGGGCATCGATCAGAATGAGCGGGGTAACCCCGTCGATGAGATACCGAACATAGGGCTGAACCAAGAGGGCCAAGGCGTGGGCCTTGCTGCCAATGTCGGCAAAGGGAAAGTCCCGGAGTAATTCGTCTTGGAGTAATGACACGGCGTCTTGGATGGCCATGTCGCTACGAATTCCATCAAGGCCGTTGAGAGTTACATACAATCCGCTCTCCGCGTCATAGCCTGATTTACTCAACAGATTTCCGCTCGGAAGAAAAACTGGGGCCTCAGAAAACCCCTGTAACCACGGAAACCCCGGATTGGGCAGAGTCAGGATGTCGGCCACCACATCACCTGGGGGGCGAGCCGGAGTATCACCCTTTTCGGTGAACTTAACGAAGTTGGCCGCCCGGTCCAGTACCCCGCGTAAAGAAGCTTGCCCCAATGCCTTGGCAACGGTTCCGGAATCGCCGGTCTGAAGCCGTACCAAGGAGGTGCCTCGGGAAAACAGGACTGGCTGATCGCCATTTTTCGATTTCAGGGCCGCTACCGCGTCTTGGGTAATGTCCCTCATATGCCGGCCCCTTACTTGTATCTCCAACCTGGCCAGGCTCTCACTTTGGCTATCAGGTTTAGACCCGTTGGCGGATGCCGACAGCCCTTGTTTTTCTGCCCACTCCAAGTCTGCTTGGGTCATACGGACCGCCCCAGGGTTCTTAGCCGCTGAATCAGGTCAATGATATCGCCACCGGAGGCGCAGGCCCCATAGCAACGCCACCGGTTCGTGTCCAGGTAAACGTAAAAGGACCCGGTTCGTTCCTGGTGCAACGGACACCGGCCCCGCGAGCGGTTGCCGTTCCCGGTCAATTCTGTAAACCGTCGGGCTACGTCCACGATGTCGAGCCGTTTTAGCCGGGCGATGAGGCTGTTGTCGCCGTAGACCGGCTTGGGCCGCTTCCGGCGCTCCAGCTCGGCCCGGATTGCTGGCAAGACGACACCTGGCCAGAAGCCGACATCTGCTAACGGTTCCAACTCCCATTGCTCTAAGTAGAAAGAAATCAGCCCGTGATACAGGCCAATATTGGCGGCCAGGTAGCGAAGCTGTTGATCGCTCATGTCGCGCATCGGGCTTTGTACATCGCCCCTGAGCGCCTGGGCCACCAAGATTCCAGCCCATGGCAGGACTTCCTCTGTGATGCCGCCGCCGACTGGTTGCGGATAGGGGTCGATTGGTCTATTCTCTGTTTCGAGAATTGGGGTTGAGATCATCACTGCCTCACTCTCCCTTCGTCATCGCCCGCCGACTCATCCCCGGCGGGCTTTTCTTTGCCATCCGCAGGCGGCTTTTCCAGCAGTAGCTTGGCCAACGCCCTCAAACGCCGGTTGGCGTCGGGCGCGGCGTTGACGGTGACAACCACGTCAACCGTCTGATTGGTGGGTTTAGTTGCCAACGCCTATCGGCTCCATGTTTACGGGGCTGAAAAGCTCACTGGCAGGCAGGCCCAATAGCTCGGAAGTTTTCTCCGCAACCTCCGGTGGAGGCTGCTTGGCACCTGATTCGAATTTGTAATATCTCTGCGGATCGAGACCAAGCATTTGGGCGAATTCATAGGATCGGAGGTTCCGGGCTATTCGTTCCAGTTTTACTTGTAGGGTCATAATCACCTCAAAAAATTGGCATTAAAAAAACGACCTGAGGATGTTAGCTCTCTAGGCCGCTTGGACCGCGTTGGGGGTGGCGGAACCGTTTGATGTAACTGTGTACAGTTTATTTTTCTGAAAACATTGAAGTCAAGGCGGAAATCCCCAGAATGTTATTGGAGCCATAATATCATCGAACGTAATACTATTTCGGTTGTTCGCTCCCAACTGGTGTTTCGAGCGTAATCGTCATTGGTGAAGGGGTGTACCCTTTGTGCCGCCTGGCCGTTGATTGGTTAGGCCAAGACGCGAAGGTAGAATCAAAAGCTAACAGGGTGACGCAGGCACCTCTAAAGTGATTGAAGGGTGGTAACTAACGGGCTGGCTCGGCGGCCCGGATCATATCCTCCGAATTTTCCACGGTGATGGAGCCGTGCTCATTGTCTATCAGGACCCAGTCAAATCCCAGATGTCCCAGCATCTCCACCACCGGGGCGGAGGGAAATGTTATCATCACGCCGAAAACCGCCTGGCCTGATCCCAGCTTCTTCTTTAATGTGTTTTCTCTCATTGGTTATCCTATCGCCTTATAGATTGTTGACCTGTGCATCACGGGTTGAATGGTACGGTTGAATCCAAATTGGACATGGGTCAGTATACTACGCAGCATGGCAGCGGAGACGCGAGGCAAACACGGACTCCAAAACGATGGTAAAACGATAATTATCTGCCATGTTTATCTGATATTCGTTATGATTTATCCTCAACCCTTGATTAAATTGGGAAAAACGTATTAATAACGGTTCAACCGATTGATTTTTGAGGTTACCATTGATAAAATGCAGAATCCTTAATCGACACGGCCTTGGACGCCCTACCAACCGGTATTTGAATTTGGCATTTTAGTCCGGGGGTGCACGATGTTTCCTAATGTGAGTCTTGAACCGGTGACCCGAGATGACGTCCAGCGCATGAAAGAATGGTTGGACGACCCCGAGGTGAACTCCCTGTGGTATGGCCTGGGTGATGATGGCCTGCCCATACATTGGGGTTATTCTCCCGGCGCTATACTGGAATCAACGGACAGCGATTGGCACCTAGTGTTCTCTACCGAGGACCGGAAGATATTCTCCGTTTACACCAGCGAAGGAGAACACATCGGTGAAGGGCAACTGATCATTGAATGGCCACTGGTGGAAGCCGAATTGTTGCTCATCGTGGGACGAAAAGACCTTTGGCACCATCATTATGGGACCATGGCGGTGGTCAAACTTTTGGATGAAGCCTTTTCAAACCTGGGATTGCACCGCGTATGGGTAGACGTTCCCGAGTATAACGAGCACGCATTACAGATGTTCCGTCACGTGGGATTTGTGCTTGAAGGGCACCTAAGGAAGACCCACCGGAAAGATGGCGAATGGTATGACTCGTTTGCAATGGGGCTTTTGATGGATGAATACAGCCGGAGGCGGGCCCGGCTAATGGGTTCCGCGATAGCTTAACCGCCGAGCCGGCGCCAATGAGAAGAGACTGGGCTGAGACGATGGGCAAAAATCCAGTGACAGCGGCTCCAGTCTAATCAAACATCGATGGTGCAGGTTTCTGAATTCCCGAAATCATCGCCAAAATTTATTCCGCCGAATCTATCACAGCCAAGCAGTTTTAGGGGAGGGGATATTATGCCGGTGATCACAATCAACGGTCCCATCGGCTGCGGGTCGGTTACCGTCGGCCAGATGGTGTCCCAAGAATTGAATATTAACTTCGTGGACCGGCTGGTTTTCACCCAGGCTGCCCGCTTGGTTGGAACTCCAGTAGGAGCGCTCATCGATAAAGAGCAGCGGGTGGTGCGTTTCCGTGACCGGCTGGCCCGGTTCGTGGAAACCATGCTGGAACGGTCGGCGGTGGCCGGGGTCAGCGGAGAGCCATATTTTGGCAGGGGAATCGAAACCCTGCCTCCGGAAACCTTCGCCGAACTCTCGGGTGAAAAAACGTCACCCTCCCAAATTGACGACAAGGCGTTTCGGGAAGCCACCACCAAGGTGGTCAACGACCTGTACCACCAGGGTAATGTGGTCATCATCGGCCGCGGCGCCAACGTCATTCTGGCAAACACACCCGGCGTCGTCCATGTGGGCTTGCTGGCGCCCATAGAGATGCGGGTGGAGACGATGATGCAACGGGAGCATCTGGACCGGGAGGAGGCGGAGGTATACGTGCGGGAGTTGGACGAGGCGTGGGTGACTTTTTTCCGCAAGATTTACAAGGCCAGTCCCACTGATCCGTCTCGATACCACATGATGTTGAACATGGACAAGATACAGCCCAAAACCGCAGCGGAGGTAATTGTCCATGCCTGTGGGGACCTTGAGTCTTGACCGGCACTGGCAAAATCTCGATAGCTTCTCACCAAATGGCGCTCAACGTCCCGCCTAGGCCAAGTTGCTAGACTGAAACCGATTGTTTCCTTACTCCGACGCCGACGTCACGCACGAATCTTTTCCTGTCGTGAACGTGGCGCTCATTGGGCTCAACGTCCTGGTTTTCCTTTATGAACTGGGTCTGGGCGGCTTAGGGCTGCTTGGTGGTGGAAGTGATTTAGACGTCGCCGCTTTCTTTCATAGGTGGGGATTTATTCCCTTCGAGTTGACAACTGGTCAGGTGTGTACTCACCTCGCATTGGGCAATGACCTGTGCCTGGACCTCCGGGGCGCCTTGCCTGAAAGTTTGATCAATGAATCCCGCTTGTTTTCAACCGATGGACAAATTGTTTTAAACATAGACACGCCGTTGCCCACTTGGGCAACGATTTTCTCTTCGATGTTCCTCCATGGCGGGTTTTTCCATCTGGGGGGGAACATGATGTTCCTGTGGGTCTTTGGGGATAACCTCGAGGACCGGCTGGGCCATGTGAAATACCTGCTTTTTTACCTGGTGGCGGGGGTCGGTGCGGCATTGGCGCAACTGGCGGTGGATCCCACCTCCCAGACCCCTTTGGTGGGAGCCAGCGGGGCAATCTCCGGTGTGATGGGCGCCTACATGCTTTTGTTCCCGTTCAATCGCATCAAGACGCTTATCGTCATGTTCTTGATCGCGGCCATAGAGATTCCCGCCGCATGGCTATTGGGATTGTGGTTCGCCTGGCAACTTGTTCAGGGGTTGATGTCCCTTGGGGTGTCCCAGAGTGTGGACATCGCTTTCTTTGCCCATGTCGGGGGGTTCGTTTCAGGCGTGGCGATCATGGCGGTTTACAAACTGGCTACGGGACAGCCGGTCCTGCCCAGGAGGGTTCGCCAGCAGCCGTGGGACACCTGGTACCGGACCCGCCATTGACTGGATTTTCCCATCAAGTTTCGATCACTCGTCGCCGGTGGCCGACGGATACCCCCGCTCGATCCAGATGGGTGTGCCGTGCTCATCCACGACCTGTACGTTTTCCCTGCCGTCGCGGCGCAAGATACTTCCCGCGATGGTCGCCCGCATTCCGGCGGCGCACACGGTAACGATAGGAATCTCCCTGGGTAGCCCATCCAGATGGTCTTGCAGTTCCCCCAACTCTATGTTCAACGCGCCGGGGATATGGCCGGCGTGAAACTCGTTGCGCTGGCGAAGGTCTATGATCATCGGAGCGGCAGGTTGGGACCACAAAGTGTTTAGGGCATCGATCTCCAACCGGTCGGAGACCTCCACTGGGAGACCCGCCAACCGCCATCCGTCGATCCCTCCGTCCACGAAGCCGTGGAGCCGGTCATAGCCGATGCGGATCAACTGGCGGACCATATCTTCGTTTTGGCTTTGCTCGGCAGGCATGAATATCAGGGGTTGGCCCCAAGGGACCACCCAGCCCACCCAGGTAGCAAAATTGTTGCCGAATGGAACGGCGAACGAGCCGGCAATGTGCCCCAGGTTGTGCTCTTTTTCCGGCCGGGCATCCACCAGCGCCACGTTCTCCTCGATCTGGTGGTGGGCCGAGAGCGCGGTTAGTGAAGCAAGCCTGTGAACACCGCCCAGGACGTCGGGGCCGCGGCGGTTTATGTCGGCCATGCGGGGAAAATATTTGGGGTATGACCCCAAGCCCGATAGGGCAAACTCAACGAATTCAGCTTCCACGGTCTGAAAAGCGAAGGGATTCTGTTGACGCTCCTGGTTTATGGAACTTGGGATTGCACTGCCTCCCGGCGGGGCGGCCGAGCAAAAGGAACCACCGCCGTGGGTGGGGTAAACCGCTACCGAATCGGGCAGCTTCAGCAATTTCTCGTGAATGGTGTTGTGAAGCCAACGGGCCAAAAACGGCGCCACCCGGGAGCCGAGCAAGTCCACCCGGGCGGCGCCGCCGGGCATCAGCGCTCCCCCGGTGAAAACGGCTGTGGGATTACCCTGTTCTTCCAACACGAAAGCGATATGCTCTGGGGTATGGCCCGGGCTGTGCATCACGCGAAGCTTGAATTCGCCCAGGTCTATCTCGTCGTTCTCTTGAAGCCGGAACGAGGGGAATAGTAGTCCGGCCGACGCGCTGGCAGCCACTTGGCAGCCTGTTTCCGCCACCAGTTCCCGGCAGCCGGAGATGAAATCGTTGTGGATGTGGGTTTCCAGGGCGTGGGTGATGGTGACTCCACGTTGAGCCGCAATGGCGATATAGCGGTCTACGTCGCGGGCCGGGTCGATGACGGCGCAAACCCCAGATTCCTCAGATCCCACCACATAACTATTGTTGGAAAGGCTCTCGATTCTGACCAATTCTATGAACATGGCCGCCCCCTCTCTCTGACTCTATGTTGACTACCGGCTTCAACCCGTCGGGATAGAGTTGACACCAGGTTGACTTTTACTGCCTTGGTGGTTACCCGAGCGGGAATACGCCGAGGGCAAGAATCAAGCAGAGGATGGGGATTCAGGCAGAGGTTGCCCTACCGTGGTTGGCGTATCCAGCTTGGGGCTAGACCCGGGTACGTCGCATCCATGGTTGGTCAGCGGCGCCAATAAAACCCCGGCCGACACTAGAACTGCTGTGAAATACCTGGGCCGGAACCGGAAAGGTTTTCGCATCTGAGTCGAGCACCCCCTTGCTATCAGACAAATCGAAGCCACGCTGTTATCCCACGGTGTCCGCGGGATCAAGGTCGCGGCAAGCCGGTTCAGTATAGCACCTGCCCAGAAACCAGCGTAGATAGGTTCCTGCGGTTGATCGTTTTACAGACGTTGCGGCCATTAAGGCGAATACCGTATCAAAATCTGTAAAGGTCCCACCCGGCGCCGTCGTCCGGAATCTCCTCGGGACCCCAGTCCATAGTAGGGTGCCAACAACCTATCGCAAAGGTGCATGCCCCATGTTTGCTAAGTGTTTATGCCACCACAATGATAAAGAAAGCGCATTCAAGCCAGCCGGGCTGGCCGGCCCCTAGCGGGATTAACCCGGGTTTCGGTTCGTTGAGCGGTGCCATTCCCAAGCCGGCGCCGCTTGAAGCCACCCCAAAAGCGGCGCTGGACAGGGGCTGCAACAGCAATGGCAGCGCATTCCGGCCGGCGGCCAGAATAGGGAGGCCACGTGAGCATTCTCATTGTCGATGATCAATATGCCGTCCGAGATGTATTGGCGACGGTGCTCGACGGTGGCGGTTACACCGACATCCTAACCGCCGAATCCGCCGATGAAGCATTTTCCATCCTCGGACTGGACGACCCGGCCGCTGATATTTCCCCGGTGGACCTGATATTGATGGATGTAAACATGCCCGAGATGGACGGTGTCGAGGCTTGCGTTCGCTTGAAGGGCGATATCCACCTGAAGGATATCCCGGTGATCATGATCACCGGCGATACCGAGGTATCGGGATTGACCAGGGCTTTGGCTTCGGGAGCGGTCGACTACATCACCAAACCGCCGGATTTCGAAGTGATGCTTGCCCGCGTTGGTTCAGCCATCAAAACCAAGCTGGATATGGACCGCAGGAAGTCGGCCTACTTCAATGACCTAGAGGAGAAAAGCCGGAATTTGGAGACGGCCCTGGTTGAACTGGAAAAGAAAAACCAGGAACTGGAACAAGCATCACTGGCTAAAACCCAAATCCTGTCCACCGCTACCCATGAGCTGAAGACGCCTTTGACCAGCATAGTGGGATACGTCGATAGGATGCTACTACGTCAAGATACCGTGGGGCCTTTAAACGAAAAGCAGCAACGATATATGGAAACGGTGGGCAACAACGCCCATCGTTTAAAAACCCTGGTGGACGACCTGCTGGACATCAGCCGGATAGAGGCGGGATGTCTGGAATTAAGCTTGGCCAACCTGGACGTGGCGCAGGAGATCGAAGACGCCATCGAGTCGTTGCGAACCCAATTCCAAGAAAAGCAGATGACGGTTTCTTTCACGCCGTCGTCTGAATGCCCGGGCCAAGTACGGGCTGATCAACTGAGGTTCGCCCAAGTGACAAGTAATCTTCTCAGCAATGCCTACAAATACTCCCCGGCGGGAACATCGGTGACGATCGCTTTCAGCCGCCAAGGTGACGCGGTCCAGATCGACGTGAGCGACGAGGGCATCGGAATATCCCAAGAAGACCAGGCCAAGCTATTTGCCAAATTCTTCCGGGTAGACAACTCTTTCACCAGGGTGACTTCGGGCTCGGGGCTCGGCCTTTACATCACCAGGCGCTTGGTGGAAGCCCACGGCGGGCGTATCTGGGTGGTGAGTAAGGAAGGCCAGGGCACCACTTTCAGTTGCCTATGGCCACGGGGCTCCGCCGGTTCAGATTGCGAACCACGGGCCGTAATGGAACAGGGAGAATTTGAAAGGGTTTAACGAAAAGTAGTGGTCGTGGCCACTGAACCCAGATCGTCGGCATCAATCGGGCAGTGTTCTCGAAGAGGCGCCCGAGCGGTTGCGCCAAATCCCCGATCTGGATCACCAGAATCCCGGCGCGGAGGAAATTTTAGATGGCGACAGTGCTGGTAGTTGATGATGAAAGCGACATCAGGGAGTTGCTGGTGGATACCCTGTTGGACGCCGGGTTTCAGGTCATTGAGGCAGCCAACGGTCAGAGTGGGCTGGATAGGGCGTTTAAAGATCGGCCGAACATCATCCTGCTCGATATATGGATGCCCGGCATGGATGGATATGAGGTCCTGTGGCGGCTGAAAGAGAAACCGGATACGCAGGACCTGCCCGTGATCCTGCTGACCGCGGTCCCCGCGTCCGATGGGGAACAGATCGGGATGGAACTGGGCGTCTCCCACTATATCAGCAAACCCTGGGAACCCGGAGTGGTTGAGGCGGTGGCCAGGGTGGTCTTGGCTGAAGCAGGGAATTCCGCCTACAATCCTGAGGCCGATGATGGGGAAGACGATGGGGAACTAGATACTGGAAACATGGATGTGGGTGCGGATAAAGTTGACATCAAGTCAACGGACGCCCAAATCTTCAACATGCAAAGCGGCATGGCCAAGCTGCGGAGGTCGCGCAAGAAGACGATTGCCGACGACGATGGAGAAGACGAAAAGCCCAAGTTGATCAGGTCCGGAGGGAAACTGGTGGCGCTGGAGCGGGCCATGGACGGAGGCATTGCTATGGGTTCGTTGGTCTTGGCGGTGGGATCCGCTTCCTCGGGAAAGAGCGTACTCTGCCAGCACCTGACATATGGAGCTCTGGAGGAAGGGTCCGGGGCAGCGTTTTTCTCTTCCAGCCATACCCCTGAAAGTTTTGAGCAGCAAATGACGTCCCTCGGTCTAAATGTCTCAGAACATATTCGCAGCCAAAAATTGGGCCTCTTTGGTGTGCCCGAAGCCACTCAGGGTGAGGAGGCCGAGCCGTTGTTGGCGGAGTTGGGACTGGCCATTGAACGGCTGTCGCTGGGAGCACAATTCATCGCCATAGATTCCCTTACAGACCTGGCGGGCTTCTGTTCGCCCCAGGCTGTCATGGCATTTTTCACCAAATGCCGCAGATTGGGAAACATGGGCAGAACCATATTCATCGTGATCGATTCCTACGCCTTTGACACGGAGATGTTTACCCGGCTGCGCAGCCTATGCGACGGGTACTTTACCCTCGGTTCGGAGATGATGCAGGGCAAACAGTTGCGTGTCCTGGAAGTCAACAAGATCAACACTACTGAGCTCCAAAATGCCAATGCCCTTAGTTTTGAGGTGGATCCCGGCGTGGGCATGCGGTTAACACCTATTTCCAAAGTGAAAGTATAGGACTCGTTGGAGGCAGGTTAAATGACCAAGATACTAGTGGTGGAAGACGACACGGACATCAGAAATCTGCTGGTGGATACTATCATCGATATGGGTTTCACGGTGATAGAGGCTGAGGACGGCGGCGTTGGCCTTGATAAAGCCCTCACCGAAAGTCCGGATATCATTCTTCTGGACCTGATGATGCCGGAGATGGATGGAATTCAGGTCTTGGAAAATATCAAAAAAGACCCGGAAGCCCAAATGATCCCGGTGATCATGGTCAGCGCCCGAGGGCAGGACGAAGACGTGGCAAAGGCTCTCAGTGCCGGCGCCTGGGGTTACCTGGTCAAGCCCTGGCGAAACGGACAACTGGAATCGGCGGTCACCAGCGCTGAAAAGCAAATCAAGGCCGATCGCACACCGGCATTGAAAACCGCGGTTCGATAGCCGCAACTTCGTTTTCCATCTATCTGCAGCAAACGGGTGCCGGTTCAAAAACCTGGTTCGGCCGGATTGGTCTGCTTGGCGCTTTTGCCGTCTAGTCTATGCCTGGGAGCAAGCCCAAGCCCACATTTCCCATATGGGTGAATATCCCTCTGAGTAAATCGTCGGCATTCTTTAAACCATTGTCCATTTGTGAGACGTTGGCCGTCGGTATGGCTATAATTACCCCATAGCTTGGCGAGTTTTATA
>DAOUHE010000138.1:0-11535 GCA_034428715.1 Dehalococcoidia bacterium
CCAGGCCCTGGTCACGGAGCGAAATGCCGCCCGAGCCACCATTAACTGGCGGTTCAACACCCAGGACGCCAGGGGCAAACTTCACCGCCTCTATCCCTTCGATTCCAAACATGACTGACTACTAGCTTCAATCTTTCCCACATATGTGATTGGGAAACGGAAGCCATCCGCGGACGAAGCCGGCGATTTAAGTCTAGAGATTTGGGGGGCAAGCTTGAATGGCGTCTTGAGCAACAACTCAGCGTTAGTGTCAGGGTCTTTAAATGTTCCTCCCCAGTCCTTGGGTCGTCTGGGTAGTAACGGCAGGTGTATGGATTGAAACCCGTCAGCACTCAATGTCAATTCAATACCGTCGGAAGAGTACAATCCATTGATGGAATTCCCGAGATCTAGTCTCAATTCCTTATCATCCCCAACGGACCCTTCAATCGTCCTCTCCGTATCGCTCGCGAAGATTGTCTGAATCATGGCGAAGCTCGGCTGTTGGGGGTGGCCCGCTATCAATTTCGCCGGGATGATGACCACAACAATGAACATGCCCAACAATAGCACCCAAGAAGCTCATGGATTCACCTCCAGACGAAATATGTACTCGCTCAAGGTTCCTTCCTCGTCCACCATCATGGACAAAAGGTAAAACTTTCTACGCCCATAAAAAAGCGCAGCCAACAACGCCCACGGGAACAGTATCGTCTAGACATGCAGGGTGGCTCTTGCCAAAGGTCTGTAGGGACACGATTTAGCTGGAGCTGAGTATGCAGCTTACGTTGATGCCCAGTTTGCTGAAGACGATTACGATGCGCTTCAAACAGACAGATTAGTGCGTCAAGCCAGGCGGCGGAGATTAGCAATCCCCAGGCGAGAAGAAGATGAAGAAGATTTGGAGTATTGGAGACGCAGTATTTTAACCAACGAGCTCTTTCTTACGGACGAAGATATGTACGGTCTCGCTTCCGCCATTGACGCCCATCGAAGAACTGAGTAGATTTTTCGTATCCAGGTAATTTCCATATTGACTGGATTGATCGGAGCAGCTCGGCATTGTTTTCCGTCATCCTTACGTTGATGACCAAATTTTGTCCTACTTGATGCTAGGGGATAATCACCTTTCGAAAAGGGGTTGAGCGGATTTAGCCCTGCGGGTCTGCCTATCGTCAAGCTAAATGACCGATGCAACGTTCGGTAATGGGGAGGTTGATTCGAGGCCAGCCAATTCGTTAAAGACGGTTATTTCAACGAGAGCGGGGTGGTCTTGTACCATTGCCCGGTCAGGCGGCGGCAAATTCAAACGGCATCCTTCACAGCTTTGTGGTGGATGCCGTTACTAAATCTGAAATTACAGTAGAAGCCCAGGTATAAACCGCGGCTTTTAGCGGCGTTGCTGGCGGCGGCGGCGGCGGGCGGCCCGCTGGGCGGCCAACCTTTCCTTCTGGGCCTTGGAGCGGAAGAACCGGCGGTCCTTTAGTTCCCGAAGAATTCCCGAATGTTGGACCGAGGCCCTGAACCGGTTGACCAAGCTCTCGGGATTTTCCCCTTCCCGTGGAGTCACAAATGCCATTTGGTATTCCTTTCCATTAGATTCTATATGTTGTTTCGCTTGAAGCTAATCTACCACATGGCGATGGCCGGTTCAAGGAAGGCATGACTAAAACTCTTGCCAACAACCGGCGAACCGTTCTCCCCTACCCCTGCTGGTGGAAGGATTTTCATCGTTCCCGCAAATTGGCATATGACCGGGAAAGGGATGCCGGGAAATTGACAAATAGGGGCAGTTGAATTCATTGAACTAAATTTTAAATAAAGATAATATTATTGACATAATTCTAATTTATATATTCGCTGCCCGATGCGGTGTGAGATTCCTCCAGGTAGGAAAGGAAATACTGACGACGAGATTCGGCGCTTTGCGTGGCCGGCACGATTCGTTCTAGCGGCGACGGCAGCAGGGATGGGAGGGGATGATGCGTATTCTAATGGTGTTGGCCGGAGTGGGCCTGACGGCATTGCTTCTGGCGATATCGCTGGCAAGCCCGTTCTTCCCGTCTCCATTCTCTCTATCGATAGTCCGGGCCGAGGACGACCACGGCGATTACCGGTCGTTGGCAACCCATATTGGGATTGGCACCGGTGAGATATCCGGCAACATAGATGAAACATCCCTTTTCTTTGACGTGGATTATTTTGCCTTCGAGACCCGGCGAGGCGCCAAATATACCTTCGTCCTGGATTTGGTCAGCATCACCGACGCCAATCTGACAGTGATCGACTCAGTGGACCGGGGAGCCGGCGTGGCCGAAGGCCAGACCATGACCTGGTCTGGTGACCAGAAGCAGGTCGAGTGGGTTGCCCGCACATCCGACACCTATTACCTGGAAGTGTATGGCGCCCAAGGCGCTCCCGATGGGCCTGTGTTTTTGGGCTCCTACATCCTGCAATCCACCGCCGACACCGGTCTGGAAGACCGGCACGAAGAATTCAACACGGGTGCGACTCCCATAGCCATTGGCAACGAGTACCAGGGCGCCGTTAGCCCCTGGCCCAGCCAGCCGATGTATGCCGGATCGATTCAGGCGGATTATGACCGTGACTATTTTTCATTTCGGGCCATTCGGGGAGTCAAATACACCATAAACGCCGAATTAGGCACGGCTCAGGGTGTGGAGATCTCCGTTGGAAACCAAAACGGCACCATTGAAGTTTCCAACAACGGTGTTGGGCCGGCTTTGGAATGGATTGCCCCATCCACCGCCATCTATTACGCCATTATTTCGGGTTCGTCATTGGTTAGACAGCCCGTGGGCACCTATACCCTGAAAGTTGACGCCGACCTCCTGCTGGAAGACCGGCACAGCGGTAACCGCCAGGGCGCCACCCCCGTCAGCTTTGGCACCCAACACCAGGGCGCCATCAGCCCGGCCGATGACGATGACTACTTCTCTTTCCAGGCGGTCCGAGGCGTCCGGTATTCGTTCCAGGTGGAAGTTGGCACCGTCGAAGGCGTGGGCATCTTGGTATCCAACCCGGCGGGCCAGTCCGAGGCCACCAACGATGGAGTGGGCCCCGTCCTTGACTGGGTGGCCCCATCCACGGCCATTTACTTCCTGGTGGTGTCCGGCTCCCCCTTGGTTCGAGAGCCGGTGGGCACTTATACCCTTGAAGTGTCGGCCGATATGACCTTGGAGGACCGTCACAGCGAGTCGAGAGAAGGGGCGACCCAAATCAGCTTTGGCAACGCTCATAATGGATCGGTTTCGCCGGAAGACGACGTCGATTATTTCTTCTTCCAGGCCATTCGAGGGGTTAAATACACTTTACAGGCGGATCCGGGTACCTCCAACGGGATATCCCTCTCGGTGTTGGATCCCGTCGACGGCATTGCCTCCACCACAGCTGGGGTTGGGAACACTTTGGACTGGATCGCCCCCACCACCGATACCTATTACGCCACCGTGGCCGGCTCCAACCGGGTCAATGACCCCATTGGCACATATTCATTGGAGGTCATCGCCGACGCGTCACTGGAAGACCAACACAGCGAAGGCCGTGAAGGAGCCACACCCATAAGGCTGGGTAGCGTCCATGCCGGCGCCATTAGCCCCGAGGGGGATCAAGATTATTTCTTTTTCAGGGCGGTACGGGGCGTTCAATACGATATTCGAGTTAACGCGGGCGCTATGGCCGGGATCAACATCACGGTGGCCCAACCGGTGGATGGCATCGAATTGTCCAACTCCGGTTCCGGCGACGCACTTTCCTGGATAGCTCCCAACGACGATACATATTTTATAGCCCTATCGGCCTCTCCTCAGATCATGGACCCCATCGGCACCTATTCCCTTGAGGTCAACGCCAACACGGAATTGCAGGACCAGCACAGTGAATCACGGGAGGGGGCCACAGCCATCGGATTTGGCACCGTTTACAACGGCGCGATTAGCCCTCAAGACGATTTTGACTACTTTTCTTTTCCTGCTAAACGGGGAACGAGATACAGCATAGATGCTGCCACTGGCGCGGCCGTGGCCATCTCCGTGGGCAACCCGGTGGAAGGTTTGGCGAGACCCAAGGAAAACGCCGGTTCCAGGTTGGAATGGATCGCCACGTCGGACGGAACCCATTTTGTGATCCTCTCCGGCTCGAACCGGGTGGATGATTCCGTTGGCAGTTATTCATTGACGGTCAAGGCCGATAACACCCTGTTAGACCGTCACAGCGATCATGCCAATTCCGCCACCCCAATCAGCTTTGGAAACTCTGTGGCCGGGGCCATCAGCCCGGTGGAAGATAAGGACAAGTTCTCATTCCCCGCCCTTAGGGGGGTGATGTATACCTTTGAGCTGACATATGATTCGGCCGAGGCGGTGAGCCTGGCCGTTGACCCTGTGGACGGAAGTGGTTCTCCCGTGGCGTCAAATTACGGAGAACAATCCGGCGTTACGTGGGTCGCGGAGACCACGGGTACTTATATCGTTACCCTATCTTCGTCCGCCCATGCCGACGATCCGGTGGGGACCTACTTCCTCAAAGTAAACGCCGAATCTGGACTGGAGGACCGGCACGGAGATTTTCTGGCGGAAGCCGCGCAGATTGCCTTCGGCAACCACATTGGGGGCGCCATCAGCCCAGTGGATGATAGGGATATATTCACCTTCTCCGCAGAAAAGGGCCGGACCTATCTGGTGGAAGTGAAGACCGACAACGAAGACCCATTTAGATTCACCGTCACTAATCCTGAATCGGGATACACCGATTCCAACTACGGGACAGGCTCGCTGATATCGATCACGGCCCCGGTTACTGACACCTTTTACATCACGGTTTCGGCATCCAATTCTGAGGTGGCCGCGGTGGGGAATTACCAGATAACCGTCATGCCTGACAATTTCGCGCCGACCATCAATCCTCCTCAGGACGGCCAGACATTTTCAATGGTACGGGCAGCGTCTGAGATGGCGTTGGGCGTTGGCGTCGGGGTGGCGCCTCCCGGTGGAACCGTGAGGGTGCCCATCATGGTAGACAACGCCGAGGATGTGGTTGGTGTCACCTTTAGCTTGGGCTATGACCCAGAGTTGTTCGAAGTGGTTGGTGTGACCAAGGGCGCTCTTTTCTCTACAGCCAAGTTTAGATATCACGCCGATGATCCAGGAGTGATCCGCTTTGGCTTTGCCTCCGATGACCCCTTGGCGGGCGCCGGTTCGGCCGCTGTGGTGGAATTCAAAGTGGTGGGTGATTTGGGAGGCTCAACCGAGCTGACACTATCGAGGAGTTTGGTGAGTGATTCCTACAGCCGGCCTCTCACCGTCACCCTGGCCGACGGTATGTTATCGATACAACAACGCATTTTGGGCGATGGTGATGGCGACGGAAGAGTGACCGCCGTAGACGCGCTGATCGCCCTGAGAATGGCGGCTCAAGCTGCCGCGGCGGACCCGCCTTTGGACATTCCTGTGGAGCTGACATTGGACATGGACGGCGACGGCGCGATAACCATTGAGGATGCACGCAAGATCCTTGTTCTGGCGGGATCGGAGAGGGTGAACTAACATGAATAGTCTTAAAGAATGGGCAGACATCGCTTTGATTATGCTGACGGCCAGTTACAAGTGGATCTTGGGCGCCATGGCGGTCATTGCCTTGATCGTGGGAGGGTTGCTCGCAGCGGGGGTGTTTGGCGGCGATGATGACGCTAATGGCAACGTGGCAGCCGATATCAACGGCCTGGGTGGCGTTCCCACGTTGCCGGCGCCTACGGCCATGCCCACCCGTGCACCAGTGCGCTTGCCGACGGTTACTCCGGCCCCCACTGCTTCTCCAACATTGTCGCCTCGCGCTACGTCCACACCGCAGCCGGTAGTGGAGCCAACGCCCGCTCCGCCATCGATGGTGCAGGTGCCTATTGATCTGAAGGGGGCCTACCAGGTTGGAAGTTTGGAATTGGTTCTGGCCTACGAGCCGTCGCTGTTGGAAGTGACCGGAGTGTCCAACGGTGATTTGGCGAAAGACGCGATCATCGAGTCGATCGTAACGGCACCAGGTAAAATTTGGATTGGGATGATAGATGCCAACGGCGTGACCGGTGATGGGTCCCTGGTGGTGGTCTCCTTCCGGACGATGGATGGGAACCTTGCCAATAGCCCCCTGTCTTTGGAAGAAGTGTCCGGCTACAACGCGTCGTCCTTGATTGACCTTCTTTCCAGTTCATCGCCCGGTCTGGTGGTAATGAACGACGGTTCTTACATTCCACCGGTGTTAGCCTTCCAATAGCGATCTAGTGACGGCGCATCCTCGAAGGAGCACATGAGAGGCCCCGGCATTTGCCGGGGCCTAAGCTTTGGTCAATTTGTGGAGCGGCTGATGGGAATCGGACCCACGTATCTGCCTTGGGAGGGCAGTGCTCTACCACTGAGCTACAGCCGCATTGGGGAACTACCGGGCCGACTTGCTGACGAAGGCGAGCTTGGCTGATGATAATTTGGTGGCTGCCGCATTGTCAACGGATTCGCGGGCGGCGGCGCCGTTACTCTTTGGCCTTCATCAGCCAGTCTTGGGATAAAACGTCACCGGTCAGCCATCTTTCATGGGCCTCTTGCCGCCCCGGAGGTACCTCAACCCCCAGACCGTCGGCCAATCGGGTCATGAAGTTAAACACGCAGGTTATCAAAACCACCGATAGGATATTCTCATCGCTGAGTCCCAGGCCGCGAAGCAGCTCAACGTCGGTCTTCTGCATGGACGTGGGGTCCCGGGTGAGTTTAGACGCGATAACATACCCCGTGTTTCCGGGTCCAGGTCTGCTTTGGTGTAATCGTGCATGATGTGGCTGGCCAGTGCCGGATCGTCGGAATGTTGACGGAGGAACCCTCCGTGGGCCATGGTTCAAAACCGGCACTTGTTAGTGACCGAAACGGCGGTGGCTATGGCTTCCTCTTGGACTCTGGTTAGAGAAGATGAACCGAAGGTGACCGCCTGGTTTAGGTTGCTCACCGCCTCCATCGCTTTAGGGTTGATCGACATGACCTTTATGACGTTGGAGAGATTGACGTCCGCTTCTTTGATCCAAGACATGGGAACTCCTCCTCGCGGATAATGGTCACAAACGGTGATAGAAACCTGGTCCGGTTGGCCGGGGATTATTATATACCTGTCTAGTTCCGGAGATTGTCGAATCCTAGCGGATATGACGGGGGATATGGCCGATAAATCGGGTCAAGAGGGAACGCACTCGCGTAGACTCAGCCTCAGTTTGGCGGCCGCGTGGCGTTGCAGCCGGGACACGTGCGTATTGGAGATGCATAACCGCCGGGCGATGTCGCTTTCAGAAAGGCCCGAATAGAGCTTCAGGTACAATACGATCTGTTGCCGGGGGTCGAATCCCATCAGCGGCGCCTTTAGCCCCGTTTCGTGGGCCAGCAATCCCGGTTCCGAAGCCGCTTTTGGCGGACTTTCTCCGTTTGGGTAGTCCACTATGCCGGCGCTCTGTTTATCTGAGCTTTGGGACGTTTCAGTATGACCAGACAAGGGGTTGCCGAGCCTCTCTACCTCAAATGTCTGGAACACTTCCTCCTGGGAGAGACCAGCGGTTTCGGCGATTTCGGCCATTTTGGGTGACCTGCCCAATTCTTGGGTCAGGGCCTCCACGGTCTGATCCACGAACAGCTTTTGATTTTGAAGCTTGCCGGGGAGTTTCGCCGCCCAGCCGCGGTCACGGAAGTGATTCTTGATCTCTCCGACAACCAGGGGGATGGCGAATACGGCCAGGTTGTTGTTCAGTTGTGGGTTGTATATATCGATGGCTTTTATCAGCCCGATGGTGCCCACTTGAAGCAGGTTGTCTAGAGGTTCCCCTAGTTGCTGAAACCGGTGGCACAGCCTGCTCACCAGAGGCAGATGATACGCCACCAACTGGTCGCGGAAATTCATTCCCCTGGTTTCCAGCCATGAGCGTAGGACTTTGTCTGCTGCTTGAGGATCGAGTTTAATAGCCATTTTCCACCTTGGCGCCAGCTAGATGGAGGGTCGAACAGTCAGCTGGGCAGCAACCCGTTGTTTTGGCCGTGGAGCCATGGCGGTCCCAGTTTCCTTCCGATATTGGTATCAATGATCCGCACTAAAACTGAGATTACATAATGATATTTCTTGTCTAAACTACTAATGACCGTATAAAAGCTACGGCGCCAACGCATAACGTAGCATATTCGGTTAGGTATTTTTGTGAACAGATTGTGAACAAATTTTCCGGATGATGAAGGTGGGTTTGACCAATTGGCCTCCGGGGGTTAACGTGTGGTGCCATGAAAAATAATTCGTCATATTTGATCGGGTCCCGCTCATCGGCTGGTACAAGGCCGGCGCGCATCCCAAGGAGGCTTCCTGAATCAAATTCGCCGGTCTTGATCGATCCGGTAGCTAGCATAAATACCGGCTGCGGCAAAATAGGATCTTCAGATGACCATTAGGCCGATCTGCTTGATCAATGCACACCGGGATACCGTCGTGGCGTCGAAATATTGTCACTGAGGGAATGATTAGTTAAGATTTGCCGATGGCTGTTGCCGTGCGGTGGCCATGGACTGTGAGCGTGGTCTTTGATCGCAGGAAGTACGGTGTTATTGATTTCCCACCCGGGGGGTCAGTTTAACCCTGGGCTAAAGTGATGATATGTACTGTGAGACCTATTGAATCGCTCTAACGGTGAAGCACGTTTAGCTTAGGCCATCTAGGATGCAAGGCTAGGTGCGATGTTGATAGGCTGAAAGGTTTAAGAAGCTGCAATAGTTGTTGAATAGCACACCAGGTTAGGTTGTCACCCGTGAAAATCCGGACGGGCGAGGTGTGTTTAGACCTTTTGGCGATTCTACCGCGGTGGTTTGGGTGGTGTTATGGTTGGGTATGGTGTTCTTCCCGCGTTGTCGGAATTGGCTGGAGGAAGTTTGAGCGACGTCATCGAATTGAGGGTCCCTCCAAAGTTGGTACACCAATCGGTGGCCCGCGCCGCCATCGGCGTGATCGCCGGCGGTTTGTCTTTCAATTATGATGAAATCATCCAACTCCGAGTGGCCGTATCTGAAGCTTTTGAGATCATGTTCAGGCGCGTTCAGCAGACAAGCCCAGAGGCTTCGCCATTGGAAGTGACAATACGTTTCAGTACTGATGAATACAGTATCGAGGTTCTAATTCCGCCTTGGCCTTCTATTCCCGGCTATGTCGCCACCGAGGAAGACGCCGAAAGTCAGGCCCTCTTGGAAAGCCTTATGGATGAAGTGCAGCTTAATAGTGGCATTCCAGGTGGGCCAGTGATTCGCATGCTAAAGCGCAGAGAGGCACACGACGATTAGTGATTGGCCTTTAGGAGAGGCGAGTCTGAACCGTCGGGTAGGGGTACGCTCCACCGCAACTATGTTGGGGAAGGGGTAAAATGGCATCCAAGGTTAGACCGTTGGGAGCGGAAAAACTCCTAGAAATGTGGTCGGAAACCAGGGAAACCACTTTCCGGGACCAGTTGGTAGCGCAACATCTGCCTCTGGTTAACCGGCTGTGCCGCAGGTTTCAGCACCTGGGTGAGCCTTTGGATGACCTGATTCAAGTGGGCACGATCGGGTTGATAAAGGCCATCGATAAGTATGACCCCGAGAGAGGAAATAAGCTGGCCGCCTTTGCCATCCCCGTGGTGGTAGGTGAGATCAAGAATTACTTCCGTGACCATGGCTGGGCGGTGAAACTCCCCCGCAAGCTTCAACGTCAAAAGCTGTTGGTTGACCGCACCATAGGAACCCTCACCCAGGAGCTGGGCCGATCACCCACCGTGGCCGAAATCGGCGAAGCAGTAGGTCTTTCCGAGGAGGAGGTCGTCCAGACCTTTGAGGTAGAGAGGTTTGGCAGGCCCTTGTCGCTGGATGCTGAACACAGCCGGGACGACGGGCAAGAAGCCACTACCATCCTGGACTACCTTGGCGAAGAGGATCCGGATCTGGAGGATTTGGCCCAACGCATGGACCTGAAGGTGGCCCTGGAAGATGTGGACCCCAGGGAGCAAAAAATCCTCTATTTGAAATTTTACTCAGGCCTATCCCAGAGCGCCATCGCCCTACGGTTGGGCAGCTCCCAGATGCACGTCTCACGGCTGCAACGCAGCGCTCTGGCAAAGATCAAACAGAGTCTTTTGATACATGCCTTCGATTGACGGCGCTCTATCAGCGTAACCGCCCCCAATCTAGGGCAATTTGCCGCCCTGGCCACCCTAGAACCTGCCCTGGAACCTCGGCATGAATCCGGCTTAGATGGGAAGTAGTGGCTCGGTCCGGTCTGGGGGTAGATCGGAGTCAAAGGCGTTGATCGCGAAGGCCAATAGCGCATAGTTACCCATCAGCATGGTCAATTCCACAAGCCCCCGCCTTCCAAATTGCTCTATCGCAGCCTGAAAACCGCCTCTGCTCACGTGGTGCGTTTGGAAAAATTCACGCCCGTAGGTTATTGTCGCGGCCTCGTCCGGCTCTAGGTCGGGAAGTTCAACCTCGTCTCGTAATGAATCCACTATATCTGGGTCTACGCCCGCCTGTTTTGCCGACGCGGCATGGGCGTTCCAAATGTGCTGGCAGTCCATTTCCCGGGCGGTGACCAGCATGGCCAATTCCTGAATCTTCTTGGGCAAGGATGAATCGTCCCGCAGGTATTGATTTAGGGCAGTCGCCAGTTTGTGGGCCTCGGGCACATGGATCATCACCGACCCAGGGCCGAATTCGGGCACCGAGCCCAAGCGTTGCACCATCTCGTCAAAGGTAGCCCTCTGTCCTTCGGGCACCGATTCCCTAGTTGCGGCCGGTAATCTGGCCATTGACGTCATCCTCCTGAAACAGATTCTTTGGGTGAGCCTTAAACTTAGGCCCCGGCCAACGGTACTAGGGGCCGAATTCCTTGTCAATTCGCCAAGGTGGGATGGGAGCTTGAAAAAATGTGTAGCCGGCGCCGCTGGGAAGCGCCAATTTGGACTATCGTCAAGCCATCTTCGGCGGTTCGGCCGCCGTCACAGCGGGAGCATTTTGGTTAGTATTGATCCGTACCAGGCCAGCGGGTGCGTTGACTCCAAAAGATTCTCATGTAAACTTGTATAGGAAGCTAAAATACCGGTTAACGCAGTAAATTAGCATCATACCGCATAAATGTTTAGCTTTCCTGGCGCCCGCTTGATGTACTTTGTGGCCTAGGGTGAACATTGTTTGAGAGGGAATTCATGGCGCGGCCAAAAGCAAGCATTTTACAGCAGGGGAGGGCCTACGAGCTTTACCAGGAGAACCTGGGGCCTACCGCCATCTTTGACAAGCTATGCGAGGGATTTGAGAAACCGGTTAGCGCCAGGACCGTCAGTGCTTGGCTCCGCGGGTTCAAAGAACTGGGCAAAGGGGTAAATGACCTGGATGCCCCATTTGAGTATCACCGGATGGGGGAATACGGCCTGCCCTGGGAGGCCGGCGGCTACCTTATGGAGATGTGGGCCTGGGCCAGGGAATTCTGGGCAGACCTGGCTGAGAAGCTTGGAGA
>DAOUHE010000139.1:0-8618 GCA_034428715.1 Dehalococcoidia bacterium
CCAGGCCCTGGTCACGGAGCGAAATGCCGCCCGAGCCACCATTAACTGGCGGTTCAACACCCAGGACGCCAGGGGCAAACTTCACCGCCTCTATCCCTTCGATTCCAAACATGACTGACTACTAGATCCTTGAGGATGTTGGAGCCGCCGGTAGTACGTATACCCTTAGTATAGAATTGGTCTTTCACCGCCACCGGCACACCGTGCAACGGGCCTTTATAGCCACCCGCGGCTATCTCCGCGTCGGCATGGCGTGCCTCGGCTAGCGCTTCTTCGCGGCACACGGTGATATAGGAGTTGAGCTGTCCGTCGACCTTCTGAATGCGGTCCAGATATGACTGGGTGGCTTCTACCGACGACACTTCTCGGTTTTTTAACAAGCTGCCCAGTTGGGTAGCGGAGAGGAAGGGTATTTCTTCCGAATTCATGATTTTTGCTCCAACGGCGGGTTTCGGCGGAAAGCCGGCGGGGTGGTGTGACTGGTCTCGTGACTGGCGTGACTAGATTCGTGACTAGACTAATGAAGACAGCGCCATTGTGCCGTGGCCAGAAATGGTTGTCAACGCCGGGGAGCCGTCAATAGGCATGGGGCATCCAGTTGGTATAATTAGCCTGTAAACTCACTCTCAACAACCGATGGATTAGCTCCCACCGGGCCGGGACCAGCGTGTCCGGTATTGAGAAAATGATCCATCCTCTACCAACAAACCGTCAAGCGTCGTTTGAGGTGCCGCCATGGACCAGTGGGCCGGAGTAGTGCTAGCAGCCGGGCAGGGCCAAAGAATGAATTCAAGCCTTTCCAAACCGCTTCACCAAGTCTGCGGCAAGGAAATGGTCCGCTATCCCGTTGATTTGTTGAAGGGTTTGGGCATAGACCGGATCGTGGTGGTGGCGTCTCCTTCCAACGCCCAGCAACTCAAGACCGTGTTGGCGGGAGACGCCGAGATCGTCATCCAACCTGAGCCATTGGGCACGGGGGATGCCGTTGACCGGGCCGGTCAACTCCTAAATGGCCAAGCCGGGCATATAGTGGTGCAAGGCGCCGACGCCCCCCTGATCAGGCAAGCATCCGTTGAAAAGCAAATGAAGCTCCACTTGGCGGAATCCCATACGATCACGTTTCTTTCGGCCACTACCCTGTCGCCGCAAGACCTAGGCCGGGTTCAAAGGGACGCCAATGGGCAGATCAAGTCCATAATCGAAGCTGGGGATTCTGAGGAGGGCCTGGACGAAGCCGCAGAAGTCAACGGTGGGGTGTATTGCTTTGACGGTTCTTGGTTGTGGGAAAACCTCGGTAGGATAAAACCCAGCGCCGGAGGCGAGAGATATCTCACTGCCCTTGTGGAAATGGGCGCGAATCACGGCGCGGCGGTCGGGTCGGCCAGCGCCGCTGAAGCGGGCGATGTTGCCGGTGTAAACGACCGAGTGCAACTGTCGAACGCCGAAGCGGAGCAACGCCGCCGCATCCTCGAATCCTGGATGCTTGCCGGAGTGACATTGGTGGACCCTTCCACGGTTTATATAGACGCGGATGTAACCATTGGCCGGGACACGGTGGTACTCCCCAACACCATGATCAGTGGAACCACCAGCATTGGAGAAGATTGCCGAATCGGTCCAAACACCACCATCAGTGACTCAACGGTGGGCAACAAATGCCGGATAACGGCGTCGGCCTTGGAAGGCGCAACCATGGAAGACGAGGTTGATATGGGACCCTTCAGCCACCTTCGTCCGGGGGCATATCTGGAATCTAGGGTCCATATTGGCAACTACGTAGAGGTGAAACAAAGCAGGTTAGCCCGAGGGGCGGTAATGGGGCATTTTGGCTACATTGGCGACGCCTCAATCGGCGCGGCGGCCAACCTTGGGGCCGGCATGGTCACCTGTAACTACGACGGAAAAGATAAGCACCGTACAATAGTCGGAGAGGGCGCGTTCATTGGATGCGACACCATGCTGGTGGCGCCGGTAAGCGTGGGTGAGAACGCTAGCACCGGCGCTGGAGCGGTGGTCATTTCCGATGTACCCGCGGGTAGACTCGTAGTGGGAGTACCTGCTAAAATGACAAATAGGAGCACAAAATCCGGCTGACCTCCTGGCGGTAAACATCCATCGATTCATGCACGATCGTGGGTGCCTGGGAGGGTAAGGGTATTTGGAAACAGACTTAGTACCATTAGCATCGGTGTTCGCTGCCTCCCTGTTCCTTTTTTTCTACTTAAGCCTGCTTCAACATCAAAGCAGTGCGTTTAATCTCTCACTGAGAGATGGTAGAACCTCAAGACGGTTGCCCATTCTCCTGGATTTCTTTAAGCACGGTTGTGTAATTGCCCTGGCATTGTCGGGCCTTGCTTTAGCATTCCAATTCAACGGGTTGGGCTGGTTGGCCGTATCATTGGTTTCATTGTGCGTTCTGGTCATTTTGTTTACCATTGACCGGATCACCGCCTCCTCCAGAGTGCGCCAACTCCATTGGACGGCGCGCTGGCTGAGGTTCGACATGGGCGCCAGGCCAAGCGTGGCCGCCGGAATAGAGGCTTCGGGTCAAAATGGTTCATCGCTGGGTTTCGATGCGGATGAGCCTTCCTTCAACGGCTTTCCCATCCGTGAGGAACCGGTCATCACGGAAGAGGAGTTGATCAACCTGGACCGCCGCGACCGGGAGATGTTCCGGTCGATCCTGCGCTTGGACGTCACCACCGCTCATGAGATCATGGTGCCCCGCCTAGACATGGTCGCTATCGACACGGATTGCACGTTAAGACAGGTGGCGGATGCGATGGTCGAGGGAGGCCATAGCCGTCTCCCGGTCTACCAAAAGACCGAGGACCGCATCGTTGGGGTCGTTCACTCCCGGGAGATCCTCGCCGCTCTGGCTAGCACGGAACCGGCGCCCGCCCTAAGCGGCCTGTTGCACCCGGCGTTCTTCATCCCGGAAACAAAGCGTTTGGACGATCTCTTGGAAGAACTGCAGGGACGCGGCCTTCAAATGGCTATCGTGGTCGACGAGTACGGTGGCACCGAAGGCTTGGTGACCATGGAAGATCTGCTCGAAGAGATTGTCGGAGAGATTGAAGATGAGTTCTCCCGAACCAGAGATCCCGAGTTGGTGCATATGACCGATGGCACCGTGGTGGTGGACGCGGGCGTGTCTAACTCCGACATAGAAGAACTGTTCGGAACCAAGATCGATGCCGACGACGTGGACACGGTGGGTGGATACGTTTATCAAGCCCTGGGGCGCATGCCACAAACCGGGGACTCCGTGACCACCGCCGAATTGAAGATAGAAGTCGTATCGATAATGGGTAGACGGTTACGAAAATTAAAGGTCAGCCGAATCAACGAGGAAGTCTCCGACTGACCGCCGGCCCGGTTGGTTATCTAGCAGCGGGTAACGTCCACCCCCTTAGCGTAAAAAAGAGCGCCCGGGTGAACCCAAGGCGCTCTTTTTGTTTATCCGTTGACCACCAGCCGGTAATCGTAAACCAGGCGGGGTACACAGGAAACCAGGTGTATAGTCGCCCGGCCGGATTCAAAGAGTTCCAGTTCGCTCTGATGGACCACGTTGGTGGACGTAACGCGGTATAGAAAACGGTTTTGCCCGTTTTCCGTGACGATGAATACGTCCTCTCCCTGATTCAGTTTTCCGGGTATCTGAGTCAGGTTGTAAAACACAGACCCTTCTCCGGAAAGCGGGCTTTCGGTATGGCCAAAAAACCAGGCGCTATCGGCTTCGCCAGCATTTGCCGTTTGGGGAATATGACCCACCGTGTTGGCCGGGGTTTCATAAGACCGGCTGCCGGCAAGGTCCAGGATGGCCAATTCTTTAACCGTCGAATCTACGCCAATCGATGGGATGATTATGCGCGTGGCGTATGCCTGGTCCGGCAGGGTCTCGCCCATAGCCGCTGGGGTGAAACCCTGGAGTTGCATATCTTCAATGTAGGACAGGGGCTCGTAGGCCGCGGGGGCGCTCCATGCGCCGGTATTTATAACCTCACCAGGGTAATGCTTTTGGTCTGAGATGGCCGATGCTGGAATGGTCATTGACCGTTGGCTGACCATGCCGGCAGAACCAACTGCCTGGAGATCCAGTCCTTCTTCGCCAAGAACGTCGACGGCTCCGGCATAGAAGATTGATTCTGCCGGATCTGTTTGTTTGTCCGGCTCGGCCAGGATCAAATCAGCTTGAGGCCTGGCCTGTCCCAACGCATTTAAGTCTTGAAGATTTCCCCGGGCCGCTGCGGCGTATGCGTAGTACCCACCGCTGGACATCAGCAGAGAAGCGCCCAGGACGATAATGAATATTCCAGAGGAATTGAAGAAACGCCGCTGCATGCGTCGACGGAACAGCAAGTAGTCGTAACCGGCTTCCATGCCACCTCCTTTGCCTTTTACTCCCCCACTTTCCACCACCACCAGGCCCAAGGAGTGTTCAGGGAGCTTGGTTTATTCAGTAACCGGCCAAGAACAGCTTAACGCGCCCTGGGAGTGTTCATCCCGCCCGGTGTGATGGGCTCGTTAAGGTAAATATCACCGTTTCGAATCTTGATGTTGAAGCCGCAGGTGGGGTTTATGCAAACCCAAGCCTTGTAATGCACAGCCGCACCTTGTCCGCCGTAGTCTGATAGCGGTACCAACCGGCCTATCTCACACTTCATACACTTGGGCGTTCCCAGTTCTTCCACTTTTTCCCCCTCCCAAATCAGGCTCCAGCTGAGTATACATTGGTAATTCGTCAATTCCAAGAACTATATGGAGCCTGATTGACCGGATTTCGACAATTCATAGGGAATCCGTTAAGAGTCCGATCTTGCCGTTATGACAACTCGTCGCCCTTAACCCGCTCTGATTACTCCAAGAAATCACGTAACTTCCGGGAGCGGGTCGGATGCCGAAGTTTCCTTAGGGCTTTCGCTTCAATTTGGCGGATTCGTTCCCGGGTCACACCGAACTCGCGGCCTACCTCTTCCAGTGTACGGCTTCTGCCGTCTTCCAATCCAAACCGCAATTGCAGGACCCGCGCCTCCCGGTCGGCCAGGGTATGAAGCACCTCGTCCACTTGCTCTTTCAACAGTTGGAACGACGCCGCGTCGGCAGGGGCCGGAGCATTCCGGTCTTCGATGAAGTCACCTAGGTGAGAGTCTTCCTCCTCGCCTATGGGCGTTTCCAGGGAAACCGGCTCTTGAGAGATCTTCAGGATCTCCTCGACCTTTTCAGGGCCGATCTCCATGGCCTCGCCTATCTCTTCGGGCGTCGGCTCCCGGCCGTACTCTTGCAGGAGCCGGCGGTGTTGTCTCATCAGCTTGTTGATCGTCTCAACCATATGGACCGGAATTCGTATCGTCCGGGCTTGATCGGCGATGGCCCTGGTTATGGCCTGGCGAATCCACCAGGTGGCGTAAGTGCTAAATTTGTAGCCCTTACGGTAGTCGAATTTTTCCACCGCCCGGATAAGGCCGATGTTGCCCTCTTGGATCATATCCAGCAGGGCCATGCCGCGGCCGATGTACTTCTTAGCCACGCTCACCACCAAGCGAAGATTCGCTTCAGTCAAATGAGCCTGCGACCTATCGCTTTCGGCCTCCACCCGGTTAAAGTACATCCGAAACACCGGATCCAATCCTTTCATCTCTTCCAGGGCGAGAGGCTGTGTCAGGGCTTGTTCCAAAGCCGTCAAAGTAGGGTCTTCCAACACCTCGATCGCGTCCGGTGGTATCAGCCAACTGGAAAGGGAAAGGCTGATCACCTGCCTATAGATATCCGTTGGGTCTTCGGACATGATTTCGCCGATGTTGGCCAACATGTCAACCGAAACTTCAGCATCGATAGCATCTCTCAGTGTGGAAAGTTCGGTGACCTGGGTTAGTGTCAGGTTTTTGGGAAGACCCAGTTGATCACCCAGGGCGTCTACCAACGGGGAAGCCGCGACCATGCGGTGCAGCAATCCCGACGTGATTTCCCAAGGCCTTGGTTGCCGGCCTTCCAACTCTACTAACTCGGCTTCCAAACCATCCATGTACTTTCCACCTTCGATCTTACGAGCCAGCACCCGTTCGTCCTTCGAAGTAAGTAATCTGACCCGGCCAATCTCCCGGAGGTACATGCGCACCGGGTCGTCCAGGACCTCGGTGGTCTCGGATTCCGGCTCCCATTCTGGCTCTTCGCTTTCCGCCTCAATGGCCATATCATCGGGACCACCAGAGGCTTTGGCCGTCTGGGAAGTATCGTCCCACTGGGCGTCGGCACCTTCAGCCGCAGCCTCACGGGCAACCGTGGCGATAGAAGGCGAGTCGCCTCCGCCGTCTTCCCCTTGACTTCCCTTGACCCCACGGATGATCTCTTGGAGATGCTCGCGGTCTTCCGGCTCGTTCCGGTTTTCCAGGAATTCTTCTGGGTTGACATCGTTGTCCTTGCTGCGTCTTGCCATTGGTTTAACTCCTCCCCACGGAAATGTTGGAAACCGTCGAGTAACGGGCGTTCTCGTTTTCCCGCAGTCGTTGGTTTAAATCCAGTACGTTTTGGTGAGAATCACCCACCAGGTCTGGAGGGTCTTCGGAAAATCTCAAGCCCTCCTCTTCTTTCAAATCCTTTAGGTGTCTTTCCTCCAGGCGGCTAACGGTATCGCTGAACGCTTGATGCCGTTTTTCCAGATCTAACGGTGGTAGTTGTTTTTCCATCAAGGCTTCCAGGCAACCGGCTATCTCTGTATCCATCGAGCCCTGAATTGCCTCGATCCGAGCCTCGACCCCTTGCTCCGAGCTAGCGATCTTCCACTGGGTGAAAATCTCCCGGTTTTCATGCCGCCGGAAATATTCGGGGCTCAGATGCTCTGCCTTTTCGGCCAATTCCGCGTGCCGCAATAACAACCCCAGGCAGTAATCTTCGATGGGGTCGGAATCTAACTTGGTAAATGCCGAAGCCGTGGCCTGAACATTTCGGTTGGACCTGGGTTGGCTTCTCCTGACGGCCGCGGGGCGTCCAACGCTGGCGCGCAACGTCTCCTGGGTGATTCCCAGCCGGGCCGCAAGGGCCTGGAAATACTGGTCCTGCTGCACCGGGTCGGTCACTGCCGCGATGAGGGGAAACATCAATTCTACCAATCTGGTCTTCCCCTGGGCCCCGCTGATGTCGATCTGATTGGCTAACGCGTCAAACAGGTATTCCATCAATGGGGCGCCCGCTTCGGTCAGGCGTACCCACTCTTCAGTGGATCTTCGGATGAGCTTGTCCGGGTCTTCCCCGGCAGGCAGGGTCGCTATTCGTAAATCTGGCATCTCTTGACGCTGGAATAAGGTCGTGCCACCGGACCGGCCAGCCACCGGCGCCTGAAAGATCTTCCACGACGATTCCAAGCTACGCAGGGTGGCCTGTTGTCCCGCGTTGTCGGGGTCCAATGCCATCACCACGTTTTTGGTAATCCGTTTCATCTGGCTGACCTGCTCCTGGGTCAGGGCGGTGCCCATTGAGGCTACCACGTTATCAAAGCCGTGTTGGTGGGCCGAGATGACGTCCATGTATCCTTCAACGATCACCAGGCCACGTTCCCGGGCGGCCTCTTTCGCCAGGTACAGGGCATAAAGGATTCGGCTTTTATCAAAGATAGGACTTCTAGGCGAGTTCAAATATTTAGGTTGCGAATCATCCAAGGCTCGAGCGCCAAATCCGGCCAACGAGCCGCTTCCATCCCGTATTGGGAACATCAACCGTCCCCGGAACATGTCTCCATACCAACCGTTGTCGCCCGATCGCACCACACCGGCTTCCACCGTCTGGGCAGGGGTGAAACCTTTATTGTCCAGGTGGTCTTTCAGCGAATGCCCGCCCGCCGGGCTGTAACCCAGTTCAAACCTGTCGATGACCTGCTGGTCCAAACCTCGTTGTTCCAGATAAGCCCGAGCCTGGGCGCCCTGGGTGGAACCAAGCAACTCCCGGAAATATATCAGCGCCGCGTCATTCACCTGGGTAGCGGTCTGCTGGCCGGCGCGGAGCTCCCGGTTGGGCAGAGCGACGCCTGCTTGCTGGGCCAGGTTCTTGAGCGCCTCACCGAATTCCAGGTTTTCCGCCCGCATCACGAACGAGAAAACATCGCCTCCTGTGGCACAGGCCCCATAGCACCGCCACGACTGGCGGTCGGGAAATACGAAGAAAGAAGGGGTCTTCTCCTGATGGAACGGGCAGTTAGCCTTATGGCTCTTGCCGGAGCGGGTCAAAGAGACGTGCTTGGAAACCACTTCCAGTATGTCTAGACGGCTTTTGATATCATCGACCACCGTCATTTTAAATGACACCGGTGTGGTTGACTGATATCATGCCCCGCAAAACTATCGTGACCCACCTCTCCAATTGCGACTTGCCACCCCTGTATAGATATCCTTAAACCAACACCGAAGCGGCTAACCATTGATGATTAACCAAAACCCAGAGCGGCATTAGGGCAACCTATATTGTATCACCTCTCATATCGGATTTATAGGGGTTATCAGTAGGGCAATCGCGTCTTAATAAAGGTCTCAAAATTGTTTAAAATGGTTGCTATCTTGTTGGGATGTGGGAGTGGTAGTGATGGTTGAGGCAACAGGTGCACCCATAGTCGAATACTTTGCGGCGTT
>DAOUHE010000140.1:0-1958 GCA_034428715.1 Dehalococcoidia bacterium
CCAGGCCCTGGTCACGGAGCGAAATGCCGCCCGAGCCACCATTAACTGGCGGTTCAACACCCAGGACGCCAGGGGCAAACTTCACCGCCTCTATCCCTTCGATTCCAAACATGACTGACTACTAGATCCCTAGCAAACGGAGGCAAAGTGATAATACCATCCCATCAAGCCATTGGCGGCCTATCCTTCAGCGCACGGCTGTGTTCGACCATCAAATGACCTGTCCAATATTAGCCGAACCACGGTATAATCGAGAATAGTCAACCAAAGACAGCAAGCCGGTTCCGGTGTTGAAAGGCGGGCCGTTTTGAAGAAAAACCAATCGCAGGTGAATCCGTTGGGAACCTTGGCAGGCACTTCAGACAACATCCAGCAGGACAAATTAGAACAGTTGAAAGAGATAATCGGCGAAATGGGGTCGGTCATCGTGGCCTATTCGGGAGGCGTCGATAGCGCCTTCTTGGCCGTCACGGCAAACCAGGTGCTTGGCCCGCAAGCCATTGCGGTCACCGCCAAATCGCCCAGCTTGGCGCCGTCGGAACTGGTAGGGGCGGTGGAATTAGCCCAGCGGTTTGGCTTAAATCACCGGGTCATAGAAACCAAAGAGGTGGAACGGGCCGATTACCTGGCCAACAACCCCAACCGGTGTTTTTTCTGCAAAGACGAACTCTACACCCATCTGGCCGCGCTGGCCTCATCGGAAAACGTGGCATGGGTGGCCAACGGCACCAACGCCGACGACTTGGGGGATTTTCGTCCAGGCCTGGAGGCAGCCAAGCAATACGGGGTGCGCAGCCCCCTGGTGGAAGCTGGACTGGTCAAAGAGGAGATACGGCGGTTTTCAAAGGAAATGGACCTTCCGGTTTGGGATAAGCCAGCTCAAGCGTGCCTGTCGTCGCGAATACCCTACGGCACGCCGGTGTCGGTGGAGGCTTTGACCCGTATCGCCCAAGCGGAGGAGTTTTTACGGGGTTTGGGATTGAAGCAACTCCGGGTGCGGCACCACGGCACGGTGGCTCGGATAGAGGTGGCCCCGGAAGATTTTTCGAGCCTGCTGACGGGCGATACGCGCAACCAGATCACCCAGCGGTTCAAGGCCATCGGCTACTCCTACGTGACCCTGGACCTAGATGGCTTCCGATCTGGAAGCATGAACGAAGTCCTCTCAAAGTCGATAAAGGAATCTGCGAAAAAAGGCGCCAGGTGACCCTGGCTCCCATTTACCAATCGTCCAATCTTGGGATGCCGTCTGGGAGGCGCAGTCCATCACACCGTTGGCCCTAGATTCCCAACTCTAGAGTTTGCGCTCGTCGCGAAGCAGAGGCTGACCTTGTTGTCAGCCTTTTTTAATGCCATCGGTAGCATCCAACTCACCGGTAATCCTTTCGTGATCCGGTCCGCTTGACAATTTACCAAAGTTTAAAACCATTTGCCGGGGGTTGAGCATCATATATGTAACCAGGAACAAGGGCGGATGGAAAAAGCCATCAGGCCGTTCCCGGCGAAATACGGAGGAAGACACAAAGATGATTCGATTCAAAGGTTGCCCCAAGTGCCACGGAGACCTGATTGATGGAAGGGACCATTATGGTTCTTACCTGTCTTGCATCCAATGCGGGCGTTATTTGGCCATCGACAGCAACGGCCTGTCAAATGACGGGGAAGACAGCGCCCGGCTGAATACCGATCTGGCAGAGTTATTGGCCGCCTGACATGAATCCTGTCGAGGAATCAGGCATCAAAGCTATTGACCTACCCCGGCCGCGCGCAACCGTTATGCCGGCTTAAAAGTAGGATAATAGACGGCGAGGCGAATAGCGCCCAGAAATCTTAACCCACATTTCCCATATGGGTGAATATCCCTCTGAGTAAATCGTCGGCATTCTTTAAACCATTGTCCATTTGTGAGACGTTGGCCGTCGGTATGGCTATAATTACCCCATAGCTTGGCGAGTTTT
>DAOUHE010000141.1:0-4078 GCA_034428715.1 Dehalococcoidia bacterium
CGAGAGGATGGCGGCCATTGGGCTGGAGTTCGTAGGGCCGCAGGCGCCGAACGGGCGACAGGCGGAGACGCCAGCGACGCACGAACCCGCGGACTCCCGCAACGTGGTCACGTTCTACCTCCCCGGCAAGAACCCAGCGACGGCAAGCAACAACCAGCTGGACTACGTCTTCGCCTCGCGCGGCTTCCACGGGAGCGTGAAGGTGCGAGCCATGAACTCCTTCGAAGAGTGGGGCGCAAGCGACCACTGCCGCCTGCTCATCGTGATCTGAGCGCAGCCCACCGGTTGGGCATCCTCAGGCCGGCATGCGAAACTCCGGCAAGCATGGGAACATGACCTGCCGACAGCACAGCCTCCGGCCCGGGCGACCTATGGTCAAGTTGTAGCAGGTCCACCAGTTGCTGCACTACCCGGGCCCAGTCGGCCCTGGTGCGCCGGTCCGCCACCTCCACCCGGCGCCATCCCTCCAGGGGCGCAAACAGGATGAACAGGTTGCTCGCTCCGTTGCGTTCGTATTCGTAATCGTACGCCATGGCAGCCCCGGGCTGCGGCGGGAGGGGCTGGCGGGTCTCCTGCACCAGCTGTTTGCTGGTCTCGTCCAGGCACACCAGCACCTCGTTTCCCTTGCGGAGGGCCTGGACACCGGAGACGACAGCCCCACCTCACACCTCATGCTGCTCTCCCTGGCCGAATGGGAGCGGGAGACCATCCGGGACCATATCCGGGCAGGCGTCGACCGCGCCGCCGCCGAGGGCAGGACCGGCGGCAGGCCGCCGGCGCTGGACTCCGAGAAGCTGCGGGCCCTCCGGGACTTCCTGGACAACGGGGGCTTAGTGAGCGCGGCCGCCCGGACCTTCGGGGTGAGCCGGCTCACCGTGAGGGCGGTGAAGGACGAGACGTACCCGGACCAGAACGGGAGTGCCTTATAATGGCAGCGGAGGCTGAACCAGGAGATAGCAGCGACATGGCCGTCGGACAGAAAAGACCCATTTGTTAGGGGATTGTGGTGAAATTTTACCCGACCGGTTGTTCTACCCCTCGTCGGCGACCCATGTCATGATGCAATTTTACCCAAACCACCGCCCAGGGGAACCCACAAGGATCAGGACACCGAAAACAGAATAGCGGGAGCAGCAAAGAGACGCCAACCGGCAGTGAATTTGCCTGTTTTGCGACCGTGAAAGCACGCCGGCTCCCCTAGCAAGCACCGTGGCAGCCCACGAAGACACACCGAACCGTCACCGCTCCCGGTGAACTACACGACGGGATACCAAGAACCCGGGGTCAAGCAGCCAGCAAGAACAACTCTGGCTGAACAGGCACCGCCAACGGCCTCTCCAGTCCCATGACCGTGGCGGAGGCTGATCTTCCACCCCGCCTCATATCTCTCAGTCGTAACCGACGGCCATCCATGCGCTGAACCACAGAGCCCATCTGCTCCAGGACCAGAGTCCCACGGTGGTTATGCCGCCACAGCAACTCGGCAAGATATCTATGGAGGTGCTTCACGCTAACCTGGTGGTAAACCCCCTTCAGAATTCTCTTCAGCTGTGCCCAAAGTGATTCGATGCCGTTCGTGGTGTTGCCGTCATCATCCACGTACTGTCCCTTGGAGTGATTCACGGAGACATGGTTCCTCCCCGTGAGCTCGTTATACCCGGCATGCTGATCAGTGATCACCTTGGCGCCCGGCAACGTCAGTCGATTCAGAAACTCCCGCAGAGTCATGCCATCGGTCGAACCGATGACCTCGGCCCAGACCCGACCGGAACTCTCATCCCAAACCCCCACGACCGGAGTCTTCCCAGTGGCTCCCATCAAATCCATGGAGAGAGAACTGTTCGAAGGAACCGGCTACAGGAACCTTTCGGACTTCGCGAAACAACTTCAGAAACGGCACCAAGGTGCAGTGAAGGTTAACGACCTCAACTTTAGGATCGCTCAGTACATCAAGGATACAAACAACGGAAAAACGGGAAGCAAACACAGGCGGATGGTTCTCCTCGCATTCAAGCAAGGATTGGTGTGTGACATTTGTGACAAAGTGGTGGGCTCGCTAGATGACGTCAATGAGGACCATATCATCCCACGGGCATTGGGAGGCGAGTCAACACTGATGAATCTCAGATTGACACACTGGTCCTGCAACGACAACAAAGGGGATAAGCCTCCCACAGCTTCAGACATATCACCATTCGCGTACCAGGGCGAACCGTGCGAACACAAGGTAAGCTGTGTCAAAGAGGAGTCCCGAAGCGGGTCTCTAGTTAACTGAGAATTGAAACTTCTGTTGACCCCGCGCGGACCGTATCGTGAGGCAAGAGCGCCCCCATGAGCACCTGCCGATACTGCGGACAGAACACGAGATTCTTGCACAACCAGAACAGCGAGCATCCAGGAGATGACCCAACTATTCGCCGGAACCGCCAGATTCAACGAGACCGCCCTGCTCTGCACCCTCGGGGCAATTACGGCCCGGGCTTGAGCCACAGAGGACGACATCTCCGGCACCAACGCCACCATGAGGTCACATTAATGAATGGCATCGTGAATGAGCAACTCCTACCGATGGTACCCATCAAGATCAGAAAAAAAGATGGAGAGTGGCAGGAACTCAGCTTGTTGCTGGATACAGGATTCAACGGTGAAATCGCTCTAGATGCCTCTCTTTTGGGTAAGTACAGCCTGGCAACCCGGCCCGATCATCAATTACGAACTCCTGAGAAGGTTTTAGAAAGCGACGACAATTGGAAGCCCAATGCACCCTACACGGGGAAAATAGAGTTGAAAGGACACGAACAAACAGCCGGGATTCAAATAGTCAGACAACATCCACTGAACGGAATGTTGGGAACAAAACTACTGATGCAACGGCGAATTACGGTGGACATAGTAGAGGACGGGATCGTCACGATTGAAAACATACCCCCACGTTCATCTAAAACCATCGCTTCGGGGTATTCCCGCATAAAAAAGCTCGAAAAAGCTCTCGGAGTCGACCGACAAAACTACTCAGAATGGTTCTCCGACTATCTTGCTTGGACCAAGCTAAAGGTAAAGAACAACAGCGGCGGATTCAACTTAATACCAGTCAACATCGACACCGGCGACAACACCGAACTGGGTTTGCCCACCCAAATAGTAGAGAAGCTCGGACTAACCGCATCGGGCAAATGCCGTGCAAACACGACAGACGGATTAGTCGAGCGAGACCAAGGAGAGGCGGAAATCATCTGGCAGGGCAAAAAACGCCAAGTAAAGTGTGTACATCTACCAAGCGACAACCCGCCAGTGATAGGTATGAGGCTACTAAAAGGCAACAGAATCACAATAGATTACGTACACAGGCCTGCAGTTGAAATACGGCGCATACCTAAACCAACACAATCCGTTCGGGGATTTTTAGATTCCCTACGAAACCACTTACATTCCTGACCGGTGAAGACCGCAGAAATTCTCCGCCGGCAACCGGCCAAGCCCCAAGCCTACCGGAATAGAGACGGCGGGCAAGGCTGCCACCTAGCAGCTGGCCTAGCCCAGATTCGGGCGTGATCCGAGGAACACCCCAACACTACCCTACGCTGTACTTCAGGAGAAGCGGCATCTGGGGAATGCAAAAGAACCCGGGGCTGTAAAGTAAATCCCAGAACTACAAACTTGCCCCAGAGACCCGGTGTCCCGGCCTGGAACCGAGGCAACTAGCCCGAACACCACATCCAGTTACCCCAAGTCCCCGTATTCGGATCTTAAGCCCCCTTCCGGACACTGACGCGATTGCCGTATTACCATGGACAGGTGCCCTGGGACGCTCTTGCCATTTCCGATGCGGAACATCACAGAACCAGGAAGTGTGCAAAATTCACCGGGCATGGAAATCCAATTTTGCACAAAACTGAACCTGCGGGTAAAACCCCGCCACATTCCCTTTGTTAGGAGGGGGGTAACGATGCTAAGGAACTGTCACGAAATAACTTGTTCTTTACTACATGCTCAGCTATACTTAATGGGTGATAGTTGAAGGAGCGATTCAAGCTCGTTACCAAGCGATTGCCCCCGTTGTGGACGAGCGGGTGCGGCG
>DAOUHE010000142.1:0-1509 GCA_034428715.1 Dehalococcoidia bacterium
GGCGCATCCATCGACCTGCGCCGCGCCCTCGAACGGGCGGCCCAGCCCCTGGAGCGGCTTTCCGCTCCACCTCCGCACTGGTTGAACCGGCGGTAGGCGCTGCGATGGCTGCCCCCGCTGCCAGGACACCAACGCCGGCTTCTGCAAACAGACCCACAACCCCGAGTACGGGAACCTCCACCCGGTATGCCGCCGCTGCGGCCACTGAGTCCTCCGGGCCCGTAGGCAGTTTCCGGGCCTCTCTCGAGCTCTAAGGGCGAAGGCCAGACCAGCTTGTCAGGACCCCCCCCCGAATGGCTCCAGAACGCCCGTAAACCGGCCTTTCAGCCTTTCAGGGAAATATACGTCAAAGCGAGGCAACGGCCCGTAAAACCCGCCACACGGCCATCCACGGGCATTCTGTGGAGAGAGCCAAGCCCAAATATCGGCCAGGGAGCGGAAGAGAAGATGCGGGGGAGTGCGTGAAACGCCCACGGCAGGGACCCGCAGGCCGCCGGCTCACGGTCAAAACCGAGTTCGGCGTCCGGGCCATCATTCTCCTGACCACGGACAAAACCGAGCGGGCAGGCTGCATTCCCTGCCTTCAGGCCGTGAGGTCCAACCCCAACCCCCAACTCCAACCCCAAAACGGCAGCCGAAGACGCTAACAAAATTCGACGATCCTATCGAGGTTGTTGTCGACCGGCTGAGCCCGGCCCGCATGTTCCGCATCGCGGGGGCAATGGCTATGCAATTAACTCAGCAAGAAGAACTAGGGCCACCCTGGAGGTGATCATCATGAACTATAGGCTATTCCTGATGGAGCCAAAGCACGTCTACCCGCAGCTATTCGCCAAGGGAACGGCCCCCGAGTGGGTGGTGGCTGACCACCAATCCACCGTCATCCCCATCGACTTCCCCAGAGCGTTCATGCGCTCCAACACGCCGCCCTCCAACGGCGCCACCCCAGACTGGAGCCGGCTCAACGCCTCGATTTCCACCTCCAGCGTTTCCGACACAACGTCGATCCCCAACTGCTCCAGAAGGAGGTCCAGACGGCCCCGGCTGGAGACCTCCTTTTCCTCAGCGTCCAACATGCTTTTCACCTCCTCCGCAGGGCTTTTTGATACCGCTCCAAGGCCCAAAAAGGCATCGGAACGAAAGTGACATACGTTAAGGCTAAATCGTGCCTATTTGCCTTAACAACCAGGGGGTACGCACCCCCCCCTGAGAGAGGGCCGGGAAAATGTGTACACACCTTTAGGCATGGCCCTTTCGTGAAATCGCGATTTTGGCGACAAATTCTCCGGGTGGAACCGGAAGCCCCTCCGGCACGTCTAAAAACCCTCAACTCCCCGTTGCGCCAACCCCCATGGAATGGGGAGTACATACCCCGTAGCTGAAAAACACCCCCCTATGGCCAACCCCCCCCCCCCAGGCCGGAAAAACGGCGTCGGAGAGACCCTTCCCAGCTCTTATTGATACTGGCAGAAGTTACCCAAAAACGGGTTTGCTGAAAAACACCCCCTC
>DAOUHE010000143.1:0-2344 GCA_034428715.1 Dehalococcoidia bacterium
TGCGGCGTACTCGATCTGCAGGTTGGGGGTTTTCGTTTCCTGGTTCAGGAATGTTGCCAGGTCCGGGCTTGTGAGTTCGTAGTTCATGCTGGTCTGCTCCATTGTCTTTTTTCGGGTTGCCGTCCGTTCCGGGGGGGGGGGTCAGGCCCGTCCGGTGGACGATTTTCAATTGTTTCCGATGCTTCCGGGTTTCTTCCCGTCGAGGTTGTTCTACGGCGTGCGGACAGACAGGCGGCACTGGGGTCCGCTCCTGCTAATTTTGATATGTTCTCCGTTCAGGTACATTTTGCCGCAGGCGCCTTTTGCCTTGAACTCAAGTAAAAAGTCCTGCAGTTTCGGCATGTCGGCCAGCAGGTTCTCAGGTGGGTTTGTTTTCAGGTATAGCTTCAGAGTTTCCAGGTTATGCAGGTCGTCAAGGTCGCCGGGCCATAGCTCGTCGCTGGAGACGGTCAGATCAGAGAGACGGAGTAGTTCCCTGTCGTTGATCAACTGGCAAGATGGTAAGGTCAGTTCAAAGATCAAAATCTCCTGGATACTTGGGCTACGTCCGCAGATGTCGTTGTTTGTCGGAGCTTCCATGCTCTGCTGGTCTATCTTGCTGCGCATAGTTGCAAGTTCCTTCCTGATGGTGGTGTTTTCGGCCTGAAGTTCCTGGATTTGCTGAGTCAGATTGGTTGTGGGCTCATGCGGCGTAGCGGTGGGGCTGATGGCACAGGCGGTCGCTGAGGTGAAGGATATGGCAGCAATGGCTGCCAGTATTAGTCTGAGCTTCATATTTCCTCTCTGTTCTGTTTTCGTGGTGACCGCCGGGCTGGATGGAAGGTTCCGGGCTGAGTAAATGTTCACAGACTCTAGAACGGGGGCCAGGCCGTCCGGCGCTGAGGCACCGCGGCCGCCCCGGCCGCTGATGATGAATCTTCTTGGGGGCCGGGGTCCGCACTCCAGAGCAACATCTGGAATTCCCTTCCGTCACGGCGGCCGGCAGAAGCCGGGCTCTTCCCGTTTGGGTTCTTGCCGCCCAGGCTGTTTGTGTGCGATCTCTTCCCGTTTGGGCTCTTGCCGCCCGGGCTGTTCGTGTCTGGCCTCTTCCCGTTTGGCCTCACGGCCCCGTGGTTCTCGCCGCCGCAGGCGCACCGGCAGACGTTTCCCTGGGCGAACCAGCACTGTTTGCGGCAGTGGGCCTGCGGGAAGACGCCGGCGTTCATTCCGGCGCCGGGCCGGACCGGAGCAGACGGCGCCAGTCCTTGCGGTATATCTTCCATCGCCGTTGCCGGTCGCTTCGTCCGCAGGCCGGGTCCGTCTTCCGGCAGCTGACGTGCCTCCGGGCCGGGATGGGCTCTGGTCTCAGGTTTGGCTTTGCCATCGCTTTCCGCTCCTCCTTTGCCGCAGCGCGTTTTTCTGGTATGATGTCCGTGGTGTTGCCCCTTCCGGCCGGATTCCCCCCCTCTCAGGGTGAATGGGAATTTTAGCCAAATTCCCATTCATTTTGGCCCTTTTTCGGTCGCTTGGATTTTTGACCGCTCCATTTCCGGCTCGGGTCTCTCTGCGTTTCGCTAGTATGTTTTCGTTTTCCTGTCTGCTTTCCACAGCCCGTCTCTTATATACGCGAGAGAAACGAAAACTCTAAGCCCTTTGAGATACGAAAAGGCATGAAATTTGGTTTCTCGCGCTATATAGTGATTGATCCACTTTTCCCGAATATATAGTATCTCCGGGATAGGTTTGTGCGCTGACTGCGGCTTCTTCCTGGGACATTTGGGCCTCAGACCGTGCTTCCTTGAGTTTTTCTCGGGGTGACATTCGTATCCTGTATCTCGGCTGCGGGGTTCCGCCTGCGCCGTATTTTGCTGGCAATCACTGAGGGTGTCAGCCGCTTTTTTGTAACTTTTACGGTGAATCTTGTTGCAGTTTGGTTACATGCACTGAATCGTGGCGGTGGCGGCTGGGGGGGTGTGGAGCTTGGAGGCGGACAAGAATTGATGTCGTTCTGAGGCGTTCGCTCTCAGGTGTGGCGTCGTCTGGTTGAATTGGTGAGCGTCTGCAGGCGTGGTTTGGGGATCTGGGGGGATGTTTTAGTTAAACTGGGGGGATGTTTTGGCGGATGGGACGTACGCTTTGATCGTCTTCCCTGATTCAATATTGGGTGTCAATCTTGGTACGCCGGTGGCCTTTGGTTCCTGATATAGCTACAAAATCGGCTATATTGCGAATCCCAACCTGGCGTTCGAACGAGACCTTCAGCTCATCGAGTATGCCGAAAGCCTGGGGTTCGACGAGTTTTGGGTAGGCGAACACCATACCGGAGGATGGGAAACCATTCCGGCGCCCGACATATTCCTATCAG
>DAOUHE010000144.1:0-17072 GCA_034428715.1 Dehalococcoidia bacterium
GCCGCGTTGGGGCTGGTCTCCTGGTCGCTCCAGAACCAATCCATTTTTTTGCCGTAGACGTCGGCCAGGGATTTGAAGGCGGATGCTGAGGGTTCTCCCTGCCCGGCTTCATATCTTTGGAGGCTGTTCCGCCCGATTTGTGCGCGGTTCGCGGCCCGTTCCTGGGACATGTGGGCCTCAGACCGTGCTTCCTTGAGTCTTTCTCTCAATGACATTCGTATCCTGTATCTCGGCTGCGGGGCTCCCCCCTGCGCCGTATTTTGCTGGCAATCGCTGATGGTGTCAGCCACTATTTTGTAACTTTTGACGGTGAATCTTGTTCCAGTTTGGTGTACATGCACTGAATCGTGGCGGTGGCGGCTGGGGGTTTGGGGTTTGGAGACGGACAAGAATCGACGCCGTTCTGAGGCGTTCGCTCTCAGATGCGGCGTCGTCTGGTTGAACTGGTGAGCGTCTGCAGGCGTGGTTTGGGGACTTTGGGGGATGTTTTAGCGAAGTTGGGGAGATGTTTTGGCGGATGGGACGTACGCTTTGATCGTCTTCCCTGATTCAATCTTGGGTACTAATCTTGGTACGCCAACGGCCTTTGGTTCCTAATATAGCTACAAAGTCGGCTATATTACGAACTCCTCACCAACTGCCGTAGCCCCTTGGGTTTCATCATGTCGGAATGGCGAGACGGCGTTGGTGGCGCGTTGAAGATGGGCCTGCGGCACGGCGTTTATTGCCTAGGCTGCTGCTGGATCTTGATGGCCCTGTTGTTCGTGCTGGGAGTGATGAACCTGGTGTGGATCACCGCTTTGGCCGCCTTTGTCCTGCTGGAAAAGATAACCCCAAAGGGCCAACTTCTGGGCCGGGCGGCCGGCGTGCTGCTAATGGTTTGGGGCGGTTTGATGCTGGCCGGGGTTCTCGCGTAATTCTGAATCGACATCGATCAATTTTCCGAACAAAATAGCTTCCCACGCCCCAGGCGGCCAGCGGCCCCTGGGGCGGAGCCGAATCACTAGAGGCCTTGCCAAGGTGGGCAGCTAATGGAGCGTCGTCACCACTTTCTCGTCAAGCTCTTTCTGTAGCGCGTCTACATCGCAGTCGACGAGGCCAGCATGGTCCCGCAGTATCTCCGCCAAAGAAGGAAGTTCATGTCGGTCGATCCGGTTTTCGCCCGACCATAGCTTGGAACGCACAAGCGCTTTTGTACACTGGATGAACACTTCCTGGACGTCCACTACAATCGCCAATTTGGGCAATTTCCCCTGGTAAGCCATGCTTTCCAGAAGATCAGCGTCTCTGATCAATCGCACTTTGCCATTGACTCTCAGACTGTCATTCATCCCGGGTATCAAGAAGATTAACCCCACCTGGGGATTGTCCAGCAGGTTCGTCAATGTATCCAGGCGGTTGTTCCCTGGCAGGTCAGGGATGGCCAACGTTTTGTCGTCTAGCACCCGTACGAATCCCGGGTAATCTCCCTAGGGTGACACGTCACAACGGCCGGTAGAATTTGACGTTCCAAGAAGGATGAAGGGACATTTTCCAATGATAGCCCGGCAATGATCGTCAAGCCGGTCGATCTCCTTGTTCAACGCCCGCTCCGTTGGCCAGCCAAATATCTCTCGCAACTGGCTTTCTTCGGTGATCATATCGGTAAAGTTAACTGTGGTCATCGGCTTTCCTCCGGCTCAAATTATCCACGGTCAAACTGGGTCTTTCGGCGTGTGGCCAACTATGCCCATCTGACCATAGTTGAGGCATTTCTAGATTTGTGACAGCAATGTGGATGCTACTTGAGCCAGAGTTCGGCCTTCAAGATTCCGACCGATCCTTCCCGCCAAATCTTCCAACCCTAGGTTCCCTTCCCCGTCGATCACTGACTCCACTCGTTTTAGAAGAGTTTCAATCATACCTGATTCATTTCGGTTGCCCGGCGGCAATTGAATTACGGTGACTTCTTCCGGTGCGGTCCTAGCTGCCATCACCAGACAAGGTAAATGGTCCGGAGGCAGGTTTAATTCGGCCAAGAGGGCGCGGACCGTGGTGGAAACGCCGTGCTGTCCGAAGATCACCAAATGGTGAAATCCCGCATTCCTGCTTTCAAAGCTGTCCCGGAATTCGCGGAAGGAATCGTGGGCGTTGTGATCGCTTTCCGACACCAGGAAGATCGCGCAGACGGGGAACGAGCCCGGCTCGTCCTGTTCTAGTCCCTGGCGCCACCGGTCTAGCTTGTCACGGTCGTGATTGTCGGCGTGGGATTCGGCCAACGTCTATACCCCGCCGCCATTGTCGAACTGCACCAGGATCCCATCGGGGTCGTAGACGAATATGCTGCTGACCTCGCCCTGTGGGTTGGTGAATGATTCGGTGGGGCCGGCGAATTTAATGCCCTTGTCCAGCAGTTCTTGGGCCAGGCCTTTGAGGTCCCGGACTGTAAAGGAAAGGTGGCTTATCCCAACCTGGTCGAGCTTGATGGGCTCACCGTCGGACTGGTCTCCGGGATGGCTGGTCAACACCAATGATGGAGCGGTCCGGCCCTCGCCGTAACGCACGTGGACCGTGCGGCGGGTCTTTCTGGGGTGTTTATAGGTGTAGGGCAAGCCGCCGGTGGTGGTGTCCTGAACTTCGTCGAAGGTCACCCTCATGCCCAGAATGTCCCGGTAAAATTCCAGTGAATTATCCAAATCTCGAACGCATATGGCGATGTGTGATACTCCTGTGGCATCCATAGGTTCACCGCTCCCTTGATCGAAGTTGCGATACCGGTACGAATCGTTAGACTTGGCGTAGATGCTAAGGCTGCTGACATCCCTTGTCAAAGGCGGATGGCGAGGGTACGCAACAGGCCTCCTCTCACGAACAAGTGACCTGAAGCGCAGCATTTACGGTGTTCCCCTGAGCCTGCCGAAGGGTCTAGAGTCCTGACGAGGAGCGCCCCCCAGATGTTTCGCCGCTGCGGCTGGCTCAACATGACACTTTTTGATTTAGATGATAGTCTGCTCTAGCTTAAAAACTTGCGGCGAAGCTAGCCGCTACTCGACCCATTCGCGAAGGGTTTTAGCATTGCGTAGATCACGTCGTTGATGGGGGTGCTTACGCCAACCGCGTCGCCCGCCCTCACCACCGCGCCGTTCAGCGCCTCTAACTCCAAAGGTCTGCCGGCCATAATATCGGCGTGCATCGAAGCGCCCAGATTTTCCAGTTCATCGTCGATGTAGTTCAGGGTGGTGACAACGATATCATCGGCCAGATTCACGCCGCCGGCGCGTCCCACCGTATCGATCTCATGCAGGCATCCTTCAACCACCCGCCGCCATTCCGGCTGCGGCATCAATTCGGCCATCGTACGCCGGGAAGTGGTGGTGACTCCGGCCATGGTTGCTATGAACAGGAATTTTGTCCAGAGGCTGGCACGGATATCCAGGGTCAACTGTGCGTCGATGCCCGATTCCCGTAAAACAGACAGGATTCGCCGGCTACGGGGCGACTCCGCACCGTCCAGTTCGCCGAAAACTATGCGCACCACGTTGCCGGTCTGCTTGATCACGCCGGGAGAAGGAACGCCTGCCTCAATGTACGCCGCGCCCGGTAGCACCCTATCCAGCCCAATGGAATCACCGGCGGCTTGGTAACTGTCCATACCGTTTTGCAGGCACAGTACCGCCGTGTTTGGACCAGCCATGGGCATCATGGCCGCCACCGCCTCGCGATTGTGATAGGTCTTGACCGTGAGCAGTATGAGATCCACCGGGCCCACGGAGGCTGGGTCACCGGTGGCGGCAATGTCCGCAAGACAATTTAACGTGAATACACCTTCGTTGGTGTCCATTTTCAGCCCATATTGGAGGATGTTTTCAAGGTGAGGCCCCCGGGCAATCAGTGTCACGTCGTTATTAGACCTGGCCAGCATTCCTCCAAAATAACCGCCAACGCTGCCGGCGCCCATTACTGCTATCTTCATGGCGGTCACCCATTGAATATTACCCGGTTTGGTTTGGAATCCCAAAGCTAACGCAACGGAGCCAGAGGCGCAAGCACCAGGCGTTCTTGATTGGTAGTCAAAGCCACGTTTAGCTTGACGCTACAGGTGATTCGGCTTATCCTCTCTCTGGTGTGCCAACCCCTTTATTAGGAGCAGGATATGACCCAACCAGCCCAGACCCCCCCGCCCATCACACCGCCAATTCCCCAGCCGGAATCGGATTTCTACTGGGAGAAATGCAAGGCGCACGAACTGTGGTTTCGTCATTGCAAATCCTGCGATCAGAACTACTTCTATCCACGGGATATATGTCCGGAGTGTTTCTCCCGGGACACCGATTGGGTCCAAAGTTCGGGCAAAGGCACCCTGTACACCTTCGCCATAGTACACCGGGGTCCGGTTCCTGCATTTCGTGACCGCGCTCCTTACGTCACCGCTATGGTGGAACTTGAGAAGGGCGTACGCATGCCCACCAACCTGATTGACGTCGAGCCCGACCCGGCGGCAATCAAGATCGGAATGGCCGTGGAAGTAGTGTTCGATGATCTTGACGATAAGATTAGCTTGCCTAAATTCCGGCCGGCGTCTTAACGGGTACACGCTGGACGCTTTAAAACTCCAGGCGTGCCCAGGCAGTTGTTCTAAGTCATGACAAGCTTGGCCTCGACTGAAAACCTAAGGGGGAAGGTGGCCATCGTCACCGGGGGCAGCCGGGGCATCGGCCGGGCCATCTGCATCGGATTGGCTGCTCAGGGCGTCAAGGTGGTGGTGACCTCGCGTACCGAAGTAGAAAGGTCCGCGGGGACTGAATTCGAGAAGTACGCGTCAGGCACCATAGTGGGCACCGCCAATCAGATTCTTGCCCAAGGCGGCGAAGCTCTGTCGGTGAGATGCGATGTCACCGAAAGTGCTGATATTCAAGGTTTGACCGCAGCTACCCTGGACCACTTTGGAAGAATCGACGTGGTGGTGGCCAACGCGGGCGTGGATTGTGAATCTCCCGTGACGGACCTGGACATCGATCTACTGGACCGCTGCCTGGCAACCAACGTTCGCGCCCCCCTGCTTCTATGTAAGTTCGCTTTACCCTCTATGATCTCCCAGGAAGACGGGGGTTCCATATTTTGTATCACATCCGGCGCGGCCAGGGCCTACCGGCAAGGCCGGGTGGGCTATTCCATGAGCAAGGCTGCCCTGGAGCGGATGTTCCTTAGCCTGGCCGAAGAAGTCAGGCCCCACAACATCGCGGTCAACGCATTGGTCCCTGGCCGGGTAGACACTTGGATGAACCGCCGGGGAGATTGGCCGGGCACCGGGCACATTCCCATGGAACATCCGGATTCCATCATCCCTTCCGCGGTTTGGCTGGCGGGTCAAACTGCCCAGGGGTTAACCGGCCAGTTGGTGGAACGGGCCGAATTCGGCCTTACCTGGGGTCCAGGCCTAGGCTGAGGTTTTTCCTAAAACCGGCATGTCTCGGCGTATCTGTAAGCCGAATTAGATTTCCTCACGCCCCTACCGCTATCAGCTTCCCCGTACTATACTTTCCGAGTTCGATGATCCGGAGCGAACTCCACTCACATTTTCTATATTCAAGGAGATGATATGACTGCTCCCCGTAGCGCAATGCAACAAGTTGCCCCCAAATTGGCGGAGATTACAGCCGGCACCCTGTTTGGAGATGTCTGGGAGCGTCCAGGTCTTTCTAAAAGGGACCGCAGTTTGATCACCGTGGCCACCCTAATAGCTCTATACCGAACGGGCCAATTACCCGGCCACATAAATAGGGCGTTAGACAACGGCGTCACCAAAGACGAGATAGGCGAATTGGTCACCCACATCGCGTTCTACGCCGGCGTGCCCAATGCGGCCCAAGCAGCCGGCATCATAAAAGAGGTATTTGATTCCCGGTAGCCTGTACCAGGTATGGGTATCAGTAACCAGTATCCATATTCTTATACAAGCGTGTTCATGGGTAACCTGACCGGCGGACTTGTCACGTGGGCCGCCGGTTTAGCCCCTGGCAAGCGGCACTGGATGGTGTCACTTCCCAGTTCTTAATTAGTGAGGGGATGCAATGGCGAGAATGACCGGTGGCCGGTATCTGGCGGAAGTCTTTAAAGGCTATGGGGTCACCCACGCCTTCCTTGTCCCAGTAATTGCCCGCCGGGCGATGGTGGAAATGGGAGCGTTGGGAATCACCCGGGTGATCACCCACGGCGAAAAGGCCGCGGCCTACATGGCTGACGGATACGCCAGGGCGTCTAACCGGGTGGGCGTTTGCATGGCCCAATCGGTGGGCGCCGCAAACCTGGCAGCCGGGTTGCAAGATGCCTACTTGGGACTTTCTCCGGTGGTTGCCATCACCGGCCACCGGCCTCCCATGCAGATGTACCGCAATGCTTATCAGGAGATCGACCACGTACAACCCTTCAGCGCCGTCACCAAATACAGCGTTGTAGTAGACACCGTCGAGCAGTTGCCCCACCTGCTGCGCCAGGCGTTTAGGGAAGCCACCAGCGGCGCCACCGCCCCCGTCCACCTGGACTTTCAGGGCAACGCCGGCGACGCCATCGCCGATGCGGAAGCGGACCTGGAACTGATCATAGAAGCGGATTTCCTCTCCCGGCCAGCATTCCGCCCGGAGCCCGAGCCACAGAGGGTGCGAGAGGCTGCGCAGGTCTTGGCGGGCGCCCGCCGCCCCGTGATCATGGCCGGTGGCGGGGTAACCTCCTCGGGCGCCCAGCGCGAGATCGTAGAGCTGGCCGAGATGCTTTCCATCCCAGTGGCAACCTCCTTGAACGCCAAAGGGACCATCGCCGAAGACCATCCGCTTTCAGTGGGAGTCGTCGGGTCCTATTCACGCTGGCCGGCCAACCGGGTGGTGTCCGAGGCCGACATGGTGCTATTCGTGGGCAGCCACACGGGAAGCCAGGTGACCCTTGATTGGACGATCCCCGCCATGGGCACGCCTATCATCCAGATCGACATCGACCCGTCGGAGTTGGGCCGAAACTATCCCACCGCCGTCGGCCTGCAAGGTGACGCCAAGGCCACCGTGAGAAGGCTAATCGAAGCCTCGGAGCCCACCGGAGGCCGTCCAGAGTGGGTGGAGAGGGCCAAACATCTGGTCCAAGAATGGCGAGATGAAGTGGTGCCGCTGTACGGCTCCGATGCCGTACCCATCCGGCCGGAACGTCTCTGCGCCGAGTTGACCAAGAGTTTGCCTTCCGACGCAATCCTGATGGCGGACACCGGACATGCCGGCATCTGGACAGGAAGCATGGTGGATCTGAAACACCCGGACCAGAGCTACCTTAGAGCGGCCGGGTCTCTGGGTTGGGGGCTGCCAGCCGCCCTGGGGGCAAAGTGTGGAGCGCCCGACCGCCCGGTGATCTGCTGGACCGGCGACGGCGGGTTCTGGTATCACATCGGCGAATTGGAGACGGCCGCGCGTTACAACATCAACGCCGTCATCTTGGTCAACGACAACGGGGCATTGAACCAAAACAAGCGGGGCGACGACCGGGCCTACCAGGGCCAACCCGGAGACCCATCGGAGCTATATGGCTTCATGGGGTTGGACCTGGCGAAGATCGCCGAATCCATGGGCTGCTTCGGGATTCGCGTGGACCGTCCCGGCGACATCCAAAGCGCCATCGAGCAGGCCCTGGCCTCGGGCAAACCCGCCGTCATAGACGTAAAAACCGATATCGAAGTTTCCTCGCCGCCCCCTTGGAGTCCGTGAGCCCGGACTTGTCATTGCCGGTTATGCTTGGCTGGCGGCTTCCGACAGAAATTCCCTTGCCGCAGTGTAGCTGCGCGCTCCTCCCCTGCGGATGGGTGGAACCAGATAGATGTTGTGCAGGCCGGCGTCTTGAAACCTTTGATAGAGGTCGAGGGCTATCTGCACACCGGCCTTGCCTAAGGCCAGTTCTTCCCGCACGGTGTCGGGCACGGTGCTGAATAACACACCGTCTTGCTCCAACACCTGAAGGCCGTAAAATACGGGCCGGTTTATAGCGTCCCCGGAAACGCGCTCGTACGCCTGCTGAAAGGCGGCGGCTTCTGCTGGATCAAAAATAGGCTGGGTTATCAAGAAATCGGCACCGGCCCGCACCTTTCGATGGGCCAACACCGCCTCGTGCTCCAACTCCCGGCCAAGATCGACGGTGGCGCCGACACAAAAATCAGTAGCCGCGCGTAGCTGTGACTCCCGGAAATCCAGCCCCCGGTTTAAAGAGGCGATCCCCGCGATGAGACGGGTGGGCGACTGGTCACCCGCCTCTTTCGTTCTGCCCAGGTCTCGCTGCGAAAAAGGGTCTCCCTGAACGACTATGACATTTTCCAAACCCAGAAGCTGGGCTCCCAGCAACTGGGACTCGATCGCCAGCTTATTCATGTCCCTGGTGGCCAGGGTGAATGATGCCTCTCTGCCCAGTTTGGTTTTGATGGCGCTGGCCAGCATTGCCGAATTGGCCCGCACCGCCCGGCCGGGGTTGTAGGCCACCGCGATCATATTGGCGTCAATATCAGCTTGGCTCACCTGTCCCGGATCGCCAGACCGGGCCGGCGAGTAATCGCAAATGAAGCAAGGTAGTCCCGTTGCCTGGTAGGACATTTCGGTGATCTTCATGATATCGGGCAGTCAAGCAATTGTTTTGTTCGCAAGGCAAATATCAAATCAGCCCCATTTGGTCCAAATATCTCCGGTAAACGTCAACGGACCTATGCTCAGCCAGGCCCATGAAAAACCTGAGGCCCTGTACGTAACGGACTATATCTTTAGGCAGCATCAACAGCCGGTCCCTGGGTTCCGACACGTGGTATAGCGCGTCTACGCCGTCCTCCAGGCCCACGTACAGGGTGGCTTCGATAGACGTGGCGTCGTCCGGGTCCAGGTCTTTCCTGGCCATCCAGCGGGTCATCACCAATGGTAAGCCGGTCCAATCCTGCCACTCTTCTCCCAAATCATACCGATGGGGAAACCCCCGCAGGCCCCGCCGCCGGCGTAATGCCTGGTCACCGGTGACCAAAATCGCCTCATGGGGGTCGTCAGCGGTAACGAACTCGCCCGGCTGTATCTGGTATTTCAATTCCAATAGTACCTTGATCAACGATATGGCGTTGGCGTCCTCTCCGGCGCCGGAGATGGGAACGCCTGATAGGTCTTGAATGGGCAACTTGGAGAAAAGCAGGTTGCTTTCTGAGCTTCGGACGGCAGCGACACAGAAACCGGCCACTGGTTGAAGCCGGTCTTCCCGTTGAATACTCTCCAGTAAGGAAATGGGAGCGGCATCGATATCTCCCCGGTCCAGCGCGGCGGCGGCTTCTGAAGCAGGCAAATCGTGGAGTTCTATGCCTCGACGCTCCATATCGACGTAAAATGGTTCGAAATTCAGTTCCTGTATTCTGCCAACCTTAATAACCATCAATAGCCATATGAAACCGCTGTCCAGCCTATTTTGAAACTTCAGGTGGAGTTGCCTAGCCATGTCCCTAGACAGGTTTCTCCACAGTTTAACACTGTAGGCAGATTAGATTTCTTCGTCAAGACAGGGCGAAAAGCCGAAGATGCCATTGATCCTAAAAATTACCCGCTGCCACCAGTCCACTGCTTCGACATTAACGCACCTATTGGTTAGACTGGATCATTGGGGTCTCTTCGGAGTCTGAACGGTTTTGATGGGGAAACGCGTGAAAGCGCTGCTGACGTTAGGTGGGTTGATATTTGTGGGGCTTTTGACCCTGATCCTAGCTGCTTCGCCGGGGCATGTCTCCGCCGACGAGGGAGACATCCAGGTCCTGGAGGAGAACGCCGCGAGCCAGTTTCCCGACGGAATTAAATTCACGGTGAAGTTGCGTAGCTCTCAGGAGATCGACGATATAAGGGTCATCTTCAAGACCTTCGGTAAACCCCGGAGCAGTTCCTATCGAGCCATTGAATTTGAACCGGGCACCGAAGTCACCGGTGTTTCATTGCTTGAGAGCGGCGGATTGGGCTCCTATTTTCCTCCGGGCACCAAGATCGAATACTCGTTTGAGATTCGAGATATATCCGGCTCCGTACTTCGCACGAAGAAGCGGGAATTCATCTACGAGGACAACCGGTTTGAATGGCTAACGGTCAAGTCCGGGTTGATCACCGTCTATTACTATGGCGAATATGTGGAGAACCGGGCGCAGACGGTGCTGGACGCGGCAGCACAAACCTTGGACCGGATGGTGCCAGTATTGGGTATAGCTCCTGAAGAGCCACTTCGCATCGTCACTTATAACAACTATCGGCACATGTCCCAAGCCCTGCCATTCAGGTCTCAAGCGACCACCGAGAAACTGCGCACCCAGGGAATGGCTTTCAGCGACGAGCGGGTGCTGCTAGTCCACGGATTTGACGCCACGGTGAAGGGAACGACTTCCCACGAATTCACCCATCTGCTGGTGGCCGAAGCCGCGGGCCGGGCTGACGGAGATGTGCCTTCCTGGCTGAACGAGGGGCTGGCGGAATACGGCAACATAGACCCCACCGACGACTACGACGACGCCTTACGTTACGGTATCTTCACCCGGCGCCTCAGACCACTTTGGTTCCAAAATTCCTTTGGCGGGAAACCCGACGACATCATCATCGCTTACGGCCAGGCACGTTCGGTGGTGCGCTACATGATCGACACCTACGGCCAGGATAAGATGGCCGATTTGATGCGGGCGTTGAGGGAAACCCGGGATATCGATGAGGCGTTGATGCAGGTTTACGGGTTTGACCAGTACGGGTTGGACAGCGAATGGAGGGGGACCCAGGGCCTGGAAGCCCTCCCCCCGCCGGCCCAATTGGATAGGGAATTGGCGGCCAGGCAGACCCCCACTCCGAAGCCGAGCAAAACACCCACACCGCCACCTACATCGACCGAATCCGTTGGCAAATCAATTGCTGAACCTACGGCCAAACCAACACCCGTTCCATCGCCCGCAGCATCTCTTGAGGATCCCGCCGGCCCTCTGACCCCGCAGGGATGCGGTGCGGCCGCGCTTCACGCCGGAGGAAAGATCACCCCAGACCTGGCACTGTTGGTGCTGCTGGCAGGCCCGCTGGGATTGATGTTGGTGCGGCCTTTGAGCCGCCGGAGGCGAAGAAGCCCTAGCGGGTTCGGGGATTAAAAGCGTCGTTCACCGCGTCCCCCAGCAGGTTGAAGGTAAACAGCAAAACCGCCAGGGTCCCAACGGGAAACAGCAGCAAGTGGGGGTCGGTTCGTAGCACCGAAATGCTTCCGTTCTGGAAGATCATCACCCCCAGGCTGGGAGTTGGCGGTTGGATCCCTATTCCCAACCAACTCAGGAATATCTCAGCGCCGGCGAAGGTGGCCAAACCGGCCGAGACCACCACTATGACCGGGCCAATGATGTTGGGGAATATATGGGCGAATAGGATTCGCGGCGTGCTGCCTCCAATGGCCCGGGCCGCCTCCACGTATTGGAACTCCCTGGCTTGAAGAACCTGGCCTCGCACCAGGCGGGCCATGCCAAACCAGGAAAATATCGCCAACGCCACGGAGATCACCGCGTAGTCCACGATTCCCAGTTGGACCAAATCAAAGCCAATGGTATCCTCCAGTCCCCGCGCCCATTCCACGATTCGGGGTTTCACCGTGGCCACGATTATGAGCACCAGCAAAATGTCCGGAAAGGCCGACGTCACCTCGCCAGTGCGCATGATCACCGCGTCGATCATTTTCCCAAAATAACCGGCCATCAAGCCCAATGTTATCCCCAATACGAGGCTGCCTCCCAGCATCGCTGTAATGGTGACTATCACGGTGGTGCGAATCCCGTAGATGATCCGGGTCAGGACGTCACGGCCTAGCCGGTCGGTGCCAAAGGGATGGCTCAGGCTTGGCCTTTGCTTGACTTGGGATAGGTCTTGGTCGTTGTAACCATAGGGCGCGACCAGGGGCGAAAATATTCCGGACCCGTACATGATCCCAATGACCAGCATGCAGGCCACGGCTACTTTCTTACGCATCAGCCTGGCCATCGACAGGCCTACGTAACTCTTGGACCTCCGGCTTGGGAGAGAGAATGTCTCTCTGGCCTCATCCTGCAACGTAATCACCTCCCAGCCGGATGCGAGGGTCCAGCAAAGGGTATGCCAGGTCAACCAGCAGGTTGGCCAACACAAAGAACGTGGTGCCGAGTAACGTAAGTGCCATGATGACCGGATAATCCCTGGAGAAAAGGGACTCTATTGCCAGAAGCCCGACTCCCGGGATGCCGAAGAACCCTTCCACGATCACGGCTCCGCTGGCCAATCCCGCCAGGGAGAACCCCAAGGTCGTTATCACGGGGATCAGCGCGTTGCGCAATATGTGTCTCCGCCGAACCGTGAGCTCAGAGAGACCCTTAGCCCTGGCGGTTCGAACATAATCTTGAGAAACGATATCCAGGGTACTGGCCCTGGTCAGGCGGGCCAAAATCGCCACGCCGGGTATACCCATGACCAGCGCGGGCAATATTATCCTGGTGTCGAAAAGTCCACCCCATCCGTGGGTGGGCAAAATATCCAATTTCAAAGCAAAGATTATCAGAAGGCCGGGGGCAGTCAAAAATACGGGCATCGATTGGCCCACCAACGTGATGACCACGGTGATGGTGTCCCACCAGGTGCCCTGCCTGAGAGCGGCGAAAACGCCGGCCGGGATGCCCAGGCTGATGGATATGAGCAAGGCGGCGAAAGCCAGTTGGCCCGAAACCCACATTCTATTTTTCAACAATTCTCCCACCGACCGGCCCCGGTATTTGAAACTCTCGCCAAAATCGCCTCGGGCCATATCCGTTATGTAACGTCTATATTGGGAGAATATGTTGTCGTCCAACCCCTTTTGTTCCCGTATCCGCTGCACCACTTCGGGATTGGAATACTGGCCCATCAGGATCTCCACCGGATCACCGGGACCGAACCTGCCCAGAGCAAAGGTAACGAAGGTGACCATGAGCAGTAGAAATGGAGTCCAAACCAACCTGCGGGCGATGTATGTGCCCATGCTAGCCTCTCAATCTATTGGTCGCTCAAGTAAACGTAACGGAGCCTAGGTATGACGAAGGGTGTTTGGGAATAATCACGCACGTTGGGTTTGACCAAAAAATACCTTTCGCCGCTGTACCACAATGGCACCCATGGGGCATCTTCCAAGATAAGCCGTTCGGCCTGGTTGTAAAGCCCGTACCGGACCGTCTCGTTGGTCTCGATACGGGCCTCTAGCAAAAGGGCGTCGACCCGGGGAGAGTCATAGTTGGTATGGTTGCCGCCACTTTCGCTCTGGAATGAGATGTCCAAAAGGTTTTCCGGGTCCAGATAATCGGCAGTCCAGCCGATGCCGAACATCTGGAAACTGCCGTTCCGCAAATCACTGAGGAAATTTGCGCCCTCGGTGGTTTTGATGTCCACGTTCAACCCCAGGTTTTTCTCCCACATCTGCGTCACCACGTCCATGTCCAAGCTAACTGCCGAGCCAACGCGGGCCGAGATGTTCAGGACGATAGGCGCGATATTTTCTAAATCATCGCCGTATTTAGACTCGGCTAGTAATCGCCGGGCCCGTTCCGGATCGAATTCGTATCCAGTCATGCTGGAATCATACCCGGGAAATCCCGGAGGGAGAATGCCTTTGGCGGGGACCACCTGGCCACCCAACACGATGGTGGCTAATTCCTTTTTATCGATGGCCAGGTTTAGAGCTTGGCGCACTTTGGGGTCGTCCAGGGGCGGTTCGTCCACATTCAAACCGATATATTGAACGCTGAACTTTTTTGGAAAACGTTTCAACTCGGCGTTGAGTGGGTTTTTGGTATCCAGTACCTGGTCCAATTCCGCCAGTCCTACCCCCGCGATCTGAATCTTGTCCTCGACGTACATTAGCATCGCGGTGCCCTCGCTGAGGATCATTTCCACTTCCTTCAGTTTGGACGGCCCTAGATGGTAATCCTCGTTGCGCGCTAGCAGCAGTGTTTTACCCGCATCGTAACGTTCCATCTTGAAAGGACCGGTGCCATTGGGCTGGCGAAACCAGTTCTTCGGGTTCGCTTCGACGTTGTGCCGGTCCAAAACAAATCCGGTGGGGTGGGTAAGCTTCACCAAAAAATAGGTCTTGGGCGCATCGATGGTGATTTCCAAGGTATGGCCGTCAATTACCTTGAGACCGGAGATCGATTGGGAGTCGCCGTTGATCTTGTCCTTGGCTCCCACGATGTCTCCCAAGTACTGTTCCACCACCGGAGACCCGGTAAGAGGGCTGGTGGCCCGCTCCAGAGACCAACGGACGTCCTCCGCCGTTACCGGCCTTCCGTCGTGGAAGACGGCCTCCTCGCGGAGATGGAAGGTGAATACCGTACCATCAAGACTAACGTCCCAGGTTTTAGCCAGATCGGGAACCGGTTCGAGCTTCTGATTGATGGTGACCAGACCGCCATAAAGTTCCACGATGATCTGAGCCGAGGTGGAATCGGTGCTGATATGAGGGTCGAGGGTGGAAGGGTCTTTGAACAGCCGCACCAACTTGCCGCCCTCCGCCTCTTGGCCAGAAGGCAAACCTGATTCCGGTTGTATCGCCGGAACGGCCTCAACACCAGATCGGCCGGATGCTCCCGGTTTTCCCGGCATCTCTTCGGTGACTAACCGTGGCGTTCCAGTACAGGCTGCCAAGGAAACCAGGCTAAACAGCACCAGCCAAATGATTTTCCAGGCCATGGACAGTCCACCTGCGAAGTTGCCATCTTAACGTAGAATCTGACCCGTCGGCCATATACCGGCAGGCGGCTCTGATTTGACATTCGTCCAAATTCAGCCATTTCCAAACAATTATTTTAACCCACATGGAAAGCCGCCAGAACATAGGCGATTCACCAAATTCCTATAGTCTGCTAATATGGTGTCCATTAAGATTCTTGCAGCTAAGGATTCTTGTAGCCAGGCTGCGTTTTTGCTAACATGGTTAGGTACTCAGCGAGGGCCCGCTGCGAAGGCGAACGGCCGGCGCTGATGGGCGTGGCGAGCATAGCCAAGTGGTCTAAGGCGCCTGTCTGTGGCACAGGAGATCACGGGTTCGAATCCCGTTGCTCGCCCCATGTCCAGACATCCCCCCTACTTGCGCCTGTAGCTCAACGGATAGAGTACTGGGCTTCGGACCCAGGGGTTGTGGGTTCGAATCCCGCCGGGCGCGCCAACTCTAGGCACAATAATAGGCTCTCGGTGAATATCAGAGCCTATTATTTTTGGTTTTGCTAACATTTTGCTAACCAACTCTTTTCCCAATGCCATTTCCTACGCCTGGGACTACCCGCTGGGTTCAACAGGGTTCCCCACCTTTTCAAGGACTTGATCGAAATCGTGGGCGGCGGCTTGTTGTAAGCCGGGGCTTGCGTGGGCGTAAAGGTCCAACGTCATTGCCACGCTGCCATGCCCTAGCCGTTCAGAGATGATCTTCCAGTTGACCCCTTGCTCAAGCATCAACGTCGCATGGGTATGGCGGGCATCGTGCAACCTGATACCTGGGAACCCGGCCTGCCTAACGAGTCGTCTCCATGCCTGTGACACGGAGTGGGGCAGCAGCGGGCGTCCATCCACCTGACAGAATACTAGGTCATTATCAGTTACAGGGCGATCAATCAGAAGCCTTGCCGCTCTTTGGTTGTCCAGATGCTGTCGTAACATGATGGATGTTGAAGGCGAGAGCGGCACCTGTCTACGGCTCTTAGCAGTCTTCGGTGGCTGAAAGACAAAGCTCTTGTCCGCCAGGTGGTGAAGGCTTCGATTGATGGAGATATACCCCAGGTCCAAGTCCAGGTCTGACCAACGGAGGGCCAGTAACTCTGATCGGCGCATCCCCGTGAAGAGTGCCGTGTAAAACACCTAATAGTATTCTGTCTCCTTCACAGACTCCAGGAACACCAACATATCTTCTTGATTGAAGGTCTGCATCTCTTTTGGCCGGTACTTGGGTGCGTCAACCGAGTCAGCCACATTCCTTTGCACCAACTGCCATTTGACGGCGCTCTCCTACCTCTACAGTAATTGACTCCCGCTCGAATACAGGCTTATTACACCGAGAAACTAACTTCTGGCCGACGGGACGGCAAAGGCGGTCTAAGCCCTCGGCTTGAACGTCAAATCCAAAGTGGAGTTGATTTCGGGAAAGGAATAGGTTGTGCCGAATCGGCACAATTTATTGAACCTAAGCCAAACAGAAAAACAAAACGCACGGCATAAGTTGGTATTGAACAAATACCAAGAACTTGGGACCACGTTGAAGCCAACGGGTGTCTATTCCGAACCAATCAACGATTTGGCACGCCCTTCCCAACCAGCCTAGCGGTTCCCTAGAGGCAACACAAAGACTCCCAGGTAGGCCGCCATGCCCCGAACACCCATCATGCCCGTCACCGTGGCCGAGGAAGGGTTCCACCGGCCCCTGTTCGTGACCTACCTGGGGAACGAACTGAGGGTTGAATATATAGACCAGGAGTGGCAGGACGACGCGGAGACCTGGGAGCATAAACCGTTTGCCAGGCTCTATTACCAGGTGACCTTAGAAGATGGTCAGCGCCTGACGCTATACAAGAACATGGACCACGGCGGCTGGTATACCGTGGCCGCATGAAGATGTTCACCGATGATAATACCCGCATGTAGTCGGGTTGCTTCAACCAACAGACTTTTATCTAGGTTTCGTAACCGGAACCCTGGCTCTCGAACTTTCGGATGATGATTTCCGTTACTCTGATTTCGATGATTAAGCTGGTGAAAGTCCGCCCATCCGTGATAGATTCCGGCGAGTTCACCGTCTCTTACAATGGATATACTCTACCTGGAGAAATAAACATCGTCATATTGGAGTGGCAAGACGACAATATAATGTCTCCAAGCAGGCCCGGTAACAACATTCCGGCAGAGGTGCTGGAAGCCGGGGCGAAGTACAGACCCCTAGTACTCAGTCAACCGTAAAATCGGAAGGGTAAAGGCGGCGAAGTTTGGTTCGTGCGTCCCGGGTGTTGAACCGCCAGTTGATGGTGGCTCTGGCGGCGTTGCGCTCCTTGACCAGAGCATCGA
>DAOUHE010000145.1:0-6653 GCA_034428715.1 Dehalococcoidia bacterium
AGGATGACTGCGATCAGAGCGGTTTAGGGATCTGGCGGTCAATTCAACGAGCTAGCAAAAGAGGCGGTCCGCCCATGGACCGTCTCTTGGCTTTCCACAGAGACCGCAGGTTGAACGCGGCGGCCAGCAGAGACCATTCACTTCGGACGCCTTCCAGGCCCCGCCGCAGGAAACGGCGCGCCGACTGCTGTTCTTTTAGGATGCCGAAGACCGGTTCCACCAGTCCTTTGCGTCTGCGGAACCCAGTCTTCGCCTCCGGGGTTTCCATACAGCGCCGGTGCTCTTTGAGTACCCGGCCGTGGGGTGTCACTTCCAATAGCCGGCCTTGGACCCGGTTCTTGGTGCACCGTCCCATGGCTGGGCAAAGACGGCAGGCGGACCGCGGCGGCCGGTACACCCGCACCGGTGTTTGCTTCCTCTGTCTGACATGGCCGAAGACCAGGATCTGGCCCTGGGGACAGGTATAGCTGTCTCTAGCCGGGTCGTAGGTGAAGCGGTCTTTGTGGTAAGGGTCCGCCGGATGGGGCTGTTTCTCAGGCATAGCCAGGGGTATTCCCGCTTCGGCGCAGGCGCTGAGGTTGGCCCCGGAGAAATAGCCGGCGTCGGCCAGGGTCAAGAGCGGCGCGTGGCCGGTGTTCTCCCTGGCCGCGGTGACCAGTGGAAGCAACTGCCGGCTGTCCCCTCGGTCTTGGGTGACCTCGGCAGCCGTGATGAGCATGCCACCTCCGCCGGTCACCGGGGCCGCCATCACCTGGGCGTTATACCCAAGCACATACCCTTGATGGCTCCGCATGAATCCATCGTCCGGGTCGGTCAGGCTGATGCGCGCCTTCCCTTGCTCCGCCAGGCTCCGCCGGGCTTCCAGCACCCGCTCCCTGAGTTGTTGGGCTTGCCTGAGTTCCTTAGGCAGACCGGGCGGCGGCGGATCGCCGCCGCTTTCATTTTGGGCCTCTAAATCCAAGATGGCCTTATCGGCGCGCTCCAATAGCCGTTCCGTCTCATCCCTGCCATAGACACGCCCCGCCCCGGCGTTGCCCATCACTTTGGTGCCATCCACCGCCTGCACCGCCCAGTCAACCAACTCCAGCCGGACGGCGGTTTGCACCGTCTGGCGCAACAAGCTCCTAAGGTGGGGCCGGTGGGCTTGGTAGAACCGCCATAGGGTGTTGTGGTCCGGATGCTGCCATCCCGTGAGCCACAGATAGGGCACCTGGTCCCGGCAGGCGGCCTCTAATTTGCGGGAGGAGCGTACGCCGGTCATGAAACCGTAGAGCCAGGCGCAAAGCAGGGCCCGGGGATGGTACGCCGGGGCCCCCAAGGCTTCACCAAGGGTATCCAATCCCAACTCGGCCCACTTGCCTTCGGTGAGCCCATCCACAAAGGCCCCCACGTACCGAGCCGGGTGGTCCTCCGCCAGCAGTTCGTCCAATGTCGGCGGCAGCAGCCACCACCCCTGTTCCCGCACCATCTCCCGCCTCGGCATACCCCTTCCTCCCAAAACAAGAGCGTCAGGGCTATTTTACCCCGGCGCTCTTGTTTTTGGGCACCTTTTGACCGCTTTCTGAGACAGTCTCGGCCGTGCGCCCCTACGTGTACCTGGGATGAATCCGTTGGAGGCTACCCAACATCGGTTGAAGCCCCACCTGCTTTAATATAAGCTGGCGTCACTGAATCTAGGCATGGTGGCTGGACAAGCAGTAGGGTCAGGTTTCAAACCTTCTACTGCGGGTTCCGGCTGATGGTGGCATCATGGCAACCAATACAGCTACTCGTATCAGAAGCAAGGAACGGGAGGAGTTGGCCCACGAGCTACGGGAGAGGGTCACCGGCGAAGTTCGCTTCGACGCTTACTCGCGGCTGCTCTACTCCACTGACGCCAGTATCTATCAGATGGACCCCGTTGGAGTGGTGATCCCATATACCGCCCAAGACGTGCAGGCCGTCATAGAAGTGGCACGGGACAACAACATCCCCGTGCTTCCCAGAGGAGGGGGGACCAGTCTGGCCGGGCAAACGGTGAACCATGCCATAGTCATTGATTTCAGCAAGTATTTGAACCAGGTAGTGGAAGTCAACCGGGACGAAGGTTGGGCCAGGGTCCAGCCGGGAATGGTCCTGGACCAGCTAAACCGGGAGATGGCTCCCTACAACCTGATGTATGCTCCCGACCCAACCACCTCCAACCGGGCCTGCATCGGCGGCGGCGTGGGCAACAACACCTGCGGCGCCCATTCGGTGATCTACGGCAAGACCCTGGACCACGTGCAAGAACTCCAAGTCATTCTGTCCGACGCCAACCTGGCCCATCTGAGACCCTTGAAGCCGGGAGAATTAGAGGCCAAGCTCAGCGGAGCGGGCCTCGAATCGGAGATATACCGTAATCTTCGCCGTATAGCCCAGGATAACGTCGCCGAGATCCAGGCCCGCTACCCCAAGATCATGCGGCGAGTCAGCGGCTACAACCTGGACGATTTCTTGACTGATGCACCCTTTAACCTGACCAAGATGGTGGTTGGCTCTGAAGGCACATTGTGCGTCGTGACCGAGGCCAAGCTCAACCTGGTCTCCCGCCCCACCATGACAGCCCTTTCCGTAGTCCATTTCGCCGGTATCGTGGAGTCCTCCGAGGCCGTTAAGGAAATTCTTAGGCACGATCCGTCGTCCATCGAGGTCATGGATAAGATATTGCTGGACCGCTCCCGGGAATCCCTGGGCCATTCCAGCAGCATGTCGTTCATCCAGGGTGACCCTGGCGCTATCTTGGCGGTGGAGTTTTACGGCGAGTCCGAGGCGGAATTGACCGGAAAAATGGAGAATCTCAAGGCCGATCTGGAGCACAGACATCTGGGTTACGCCTGCGTCAACCTGTTGGACCGGGTTGCCCAAGCTAACGTATGGAACGTGCGCAAAGGAGGGTTGGGACTGCTGATGAGCATCCGCGGCGACGCCAAACCCCTGCCCTTCGTGGAAGACACGGCCGTGGACCCCGAAAACCTGGGCGAGTTTACCCGCCGGTTCGACGAGATCGTGCGCAACCACGGCACCACCGCTGCATATTACGGCCATGCCAGCGTCGGTTGTTTGCACATCCGGCCCCTGGTCAGCCTGAAAGATTCCCAGGGCGTCGAAACCATGGTTTCCATCGCCGATGAGATAAGCGACTTGGTGAAGGAGTTTGGCGGCTCCATGAGCGGCGAGCATGGCGACGGCATCGTCCGCGGAGTCTGGACCGAGAAGATGCTCGGGCCCGAGATATACCAGATGTTCCGTGAGGTCAAGTCTACATTCGACCCCCAAGGAATAATGAATCCGGGGAAGATAATCGACTGTCCGCCGATGACCGAAAATCTCCGTTTCGGGCCGGATTACCAGACCAAGCCCATGTCCACCACGCTGGATTTCTCGCTGGACACCAACTTTGCCGGCGCGGTGGAGATGTGCAATGGCATGGGGGCTTGCCGCAAACTGGACGGGAGTATGTGCCCGTCCTTCATCGCCACCAGAGACGAGGAGCATTCCACCCGGGGCCGGGCGAATCTGCTCAGGGCCGCCCTTTCCGGCCTTCTGCCCGAAGGGGATATTACCGGCAAACGGCTGCATCAAGCTCTGGACCTGTGCCTGGAATGTAAAGCATGCAAGGCAGAATGCGATTCCGGCGTGGACATGGCCAAGTTAAAATACGAATTTCTTGACAACTACCACAAGGTCAATGGTGCGCCGTTGCGCTCCAAGGTATTTGCCCATATCAACCGGGTCAATCGCCTGGGCAGCCGGTTTGCCCCACTCTCCAACTGGATGGCCAAGAGCCCCATCGGGAGATTTGTTTCCAGCGCCGTTCTCGGGGTGCATCCCAGCCGTTCGATGCCTCCCTTCGCTGCTCAGAGTTTTCCTCGATGGTTTGAAAGCAGAGGTGAAATCCCCCCTAACCCCCCTTTGCAAAGGGGGGGAGAAGACGACTCGTCCCCCCTTACGAAGGGGGGACCACAGCGGGGTCGTCCCCGCCCCACCGTGGTCCTGCTCAACGATACATTCATGAATTACAACTATCCAGAGGTGGGCCGCGCCGCGGTGGAATTGCTGGAAGCCGCCGGCCAGCGGGTGGTGTTGGCCAACGCCATGTGCTGCGGCCGGCCCATGCTATCGAAAGGTTTTTTGGAAGAAGCCGCCGCCAACGCCCGGTATAACGTAGACCTGCTCCACGCCTACGCCGCACAGGGAGTCCCCATCATCGGCTGCGAGCCCAGTTGCCTGCTAACCCTTAAAGACGAGTACCCTGAATTCGTCAAAGACCCTAGGGCCAAGAAGGTCGCTGAGCACGCTTATCTCATCGACGAATACTTGATGATGCTGCATGAAAAGGGTGAGTTGGACCTGAATTTCCGGGACGAGGCGAAAAAGGTATTGTTCCACGGCCACTGCCATCAGAAAGCCCTGGTGGGGACATCGGCCTCCTTGGCCGCGCTGCGTCTTCCCGGTTGGGAGGTTGAGCAGGTCAACGCCGGTTGTTGCGGTATGGCCGGGTCCTTTGGCTTCGAAAAAGAACATTACGACATATCCATGACCATCGGCGGCCAGGCCCTCTTCCCGGCGGTAGAGGCCAAAGGCGACGACTGGGAGATAGCCGTGATGGGCGTATCCTGCCGCCAGCAGATCGAAGACGGCACCGGCCGGCCCGTCCGCCACCTGGTGGAAGTCCTGCGGGATGGGTTGGCATAGCCGGTAAAATTGCCCACTAAGACACCCAGGTTCAATTGATTTTCGCGGCCATTAGCCTTCGTTCCGTTCGCCCTGAGCTTGTCTAAGGGCCTGCAGGTGGTTCGACAGGCTCACCACGAACGGACTTCATGAGGTTGTCATGGATTACGGAATGACTCCGCTAAGACACGGGCGGCCGTTTATCGGCCCATGGCCGGGCTTCTTCGAAGGCGGCTGACGCCTGCAAAACCCTGGCTTCCGATCCATGAGGCCCCACGATGTGAAGCCCGATGGGCATTCCTCCGGCGGAAAATCCGCAGGGAACGCTGGAGGCCGTCTGGCCCGTCATATTGATAGGATAGGTGAAGGGCAGAAATCCCCAGAACGGCTCCACCTGTTTGCCGCCTATCTCGGCGGGGCGTTGTTCTATGGGGAAAGCCGAAACGGCCATCGTCGGCGTCACCAGCAGGTCGTAGGTGTCAAACAGCGTCTCGAACCGTCTCCTTAACACCTCTACCCGTAGCAGTGCCCGAGACAGGTCCGCTCCGGTGACCGATGCTCCGTGCTCCAAAGCGTGCAGGCCGTATTCGGTGAAATCTCCCCGGTGCTGATCGAGCAGGTGGCCGTAGGACGTGTAGGAAGCGGTGGCGAAAACGTCCCAGAATTCTGGGAACGGGTCCTCTAGGTCCAGGTTGGTGTCCTCCAAATTGGCGCCAAGTTCTTGAAAGACTCCGGCGGCTTGTTCCGTGATTCGCGCCACCTCGGGGTCGACGGCGGCATAGCCAAAGTCCACGCTCCAGCCGATTCGCAGCCCTCGAACACCGGCCCCTAGACTGGAAGAATAATCCGGGGGAGTCTGCCGCATCGACGTCGGGTCTCGCGGGTCCGGCCCTGCCAACACCTGCAGCAACAAAGCGGTGTCGGCCACGGTCCGGGACATGGGCCCCGATTGGGAGAAGTGGTTGGCCGAGGGCCGTCCGTACCCGCCAAAGCGAGGCACCCTGCCCTGAGACGGTTTGATGCCGAAGACCCCGCAGAAGCTGGCGGGGATGCGTATGGAACCGCCCCCGTCGCTGCCCGTGGCCAACGTGCACAGGCCCGCCGCCAGCGCCGAAGCCGCTCCTCCGCTGGAACCGCCCGGGGTCCGCTCGGTGTTCCAAGGGTTGCGGCAGGCGTCTCCCAGCTTGTTCTCAGTGGTGCCCGACAGGCCGAATTCCGGCGTGTTGGTCTTCCCCAGGATTATAGCCCCGGCCTGGCGCACCCGCTCCACCACCACGGAGTCCAGGTCTGGCGTACGGTCTTTAAAAACCGCCGACCCCAGTGAGGTGGGAATGCCCTTGGTCATTTCCAGGTCTTTGACCGATATGGGGATTCCGTGCAAGGGCCCCACGGGACCGCCTCGTTGCACCGCGTCTTGGGCGTCTTTGGCTTCGGCCAGCGCCTGGTCCCGACAGAGAGTAAGATAGGCGTGGAGCTGGGGATTCAAATCGTCAATGCGGCGGTAAAATGACTCCAGCAACTCTACGATGGACACCTGCTTTTCATCGATAAGCCGCCGTAACTCCGTAGCCGGAGTGAAACTCAGGTCATTGGCCATTGTTGTGGGCCTCCTTTGAGATTTGCGGTCGCCATGCTTTCCGTGTCGTTCTTGGGTGGCGGGCTGCCTCCCCCAACCATGTCACACTGCCGTTCCCCAAACGTGTCACGCTGCCGTTCCCAACCATTTCACCCTGAGCGTAGCCGAAGGGTCTAAAATCGTTGTCAGGCTTGCAAGGTGATCGGCACGAAGAATGCGCGAAACTAGTGGTCCGGGGTTTCTTTTCAGCGATCTTAGCCCACATTTCCCATATGGGTGAATATCCCTCTGAGTAAATCGTCGGCATTCTTTAAACCATTGTCCATTTGTGAGACGTTGGCCGTCGGTATGGCTATAATTACCCCATAGCTTGGCGAGTTTT
>DAOUHE010000146.1:0-2073 GCA_034428715.1 Dehalococcoidia bacterium
ACTACTGGCCCATCTTCGCCATCGCCCGGGACATCCTCGGCCAACTCGACTCTGGTCACGCCAGCCAGGTCTTGGCCGTGCTGGGTGACACTGCCCAGCAGGTGCAGTCCGCCGGCGTCACCCACGCCCCACGACCTGACCGGGCGCATCTTCCAGCGGCTCATCGCCGACCGCAAATACCTCGCCACCTTCTACACCCGCCCCGAGTCCGCCGCTCTGCTGGCCCGTCTGGCCGTCGCCAAGCTGCAAACTCCCGGTAACCAAGTGGACTGGGCTGACGCCGATGCCATCGCCAGCCTCCGCATCGGCGACTTTGCCTGCGGCACTGGCGCGCTCCTCTCCGCCGTCTACGAGCAGGTTGCCTCCCGCCACCAGCGCGCCGGGGGAGACCTCCCCGCCCTCCATCCGGTGATGATGGAAGAAGTCCTCTACGGCTGCGATGTCATGCCCTCCGCCGTCCACATCACCCGCGCCACCCTCTCCGGCGTCCAGCCCGACGTCATATTCAACAAGTCCCGCATCTACACCATGCCCTACGGACGCCAAACCGATGGCACGGTCAGCATCGGTTCATTGGAACTGTTGCAGCCCTCCCAGGTGCTCACCCTGTTCAACACTAACGACCCCGCTCTCCGCACCGGCAGCGTCGGAGAGGAGACCGCTGCCCAGATCAACGTCGATATACCAGACGGGACTTTCGACATTGTGATAATGAACCCTCCGTTTACACGCAATACAGGCCATGAAGGGTCCCAAATCAGCGTCTTTAACCCATCTTTCGCCGCGTTTAACGCCAGTGAAGCAGACCAACAATCGATGGCGAAGCGACTTTCTGAATTAAAAAAGGGAACCTGTTACCACGGAAATGCCGGTATAGCTTCGGCGTTTGCGGCATTGGGAGATAGGAAAGTTAAGCCCGGAGGTGTGCTCGCCTTAGTGTTGCCATTGTCGGCGGCGTCCGGACTAGCATGGCAGAACTTCCGTGCCATGCTGGAACGAGGTTATACAGACTTGAACGTTATTAGCATCGCTGCCAACGGGGATGACATGTCGTTTTCTTCCGATACGGGTATGGCGGAATGTTTGGTCGTCGCGCGCAAGGCCGTGGCGGTTGCCAAACATTCACCACTAGGTCAGATTGCACATTTCACATCCTTACATTTCCGCCCAGCAGGATTTGCCCAAGCCAGCGCCATTGCCAGGTGTGTAACTGACACTGATCACGTTAGGCGTATCGACGACGGACCATACGGAGGTACACCAGTCGCTTTGGGCGATAAGCAGTCTGGTGAAATGTTGACGGCGGTTACCGATGCGAGTGGGGAAAACTGGGCTAGTGTACGATTATTGGACTATTCAATTGCCCAAACAGCTTATGGTTTAGCAGGTTCCAAACTGTGGCTTCCCGGTTCCGCTTGTGCCTTTGAGTTTGGAATGGCGCCCCTGCGAGACCTCGGTAGAACTGGTCTTCATCACCGTGATATTACCGGACCGGCACCCCGTGGGGCTTTTACGAAAACGGCCGCGACACCGACAAGTACATACCCCGCATTGTGGAGCCACGATGCTCACAACGAGACTCGAATTGTGTGTAGTCCGGACTCTGAGTTACGATCTCGTCAGGGGCTAGAAGACAAAGCATGGAAATCTTGGGCTACTGCCAGCCGCTCTCATTTGAATCGTGACTTCCGCTTCAATTCACAGCCGTTGTCGGTGGCCTTCACGGAGCGTAGCACTATTGGTGGTCGCGCATGGCCGAATGTGATTTTCGAGGACAGAAGGTTTGACTTGGGTCTTGGAGTTTGGGGTAATTGCACCCTTGGACTCATAATGCATTGGTGGCATTCCAACCGGCAACAAGCTGGACGAGGCACTAGCTCCGTCCGCGCCCTCGAATCCCTCCCCGTCCTGGACTTCCGCGCCCTCAGCGACGACCAGCTTGCTACCGCCGAGGACATCTTCAACGACTTCCGCGACCGGGAGTTGAAACCCGCCTACCTGGCTGACGCCGATCCCAACCGCGCCCACCTGGATCGCCGTATAGTCTGCGACCTGCTGGGCTTCGACGAAAAC
>DAOUHE010000147.1:0-12557 GCA_034428715.1 Dehalococcoidia bacterium
ATTGCCCTCAATATGCTGAAGCAAGAAACCACTCTCAAACGGGGTATCCAGGGTAAACGGCTTAAAGCCGGTTGGGTCGAGGACTACCTCCTCGAGGTGCTCCTTGGTTAAGACGCGATTGCCCTGGGGTGCCCAGGACAGGGTGTATACCCGGCCGGCTCCGTTTGAATCAATCTGAGACAAGGCTAGGATAGCCGTTGCATCGTAGGACATCATAGTACTTCTTGGATTTGAATGTTATCGATAGAAGTTCATCCCGGCTCCTTCATCTCGATTTCATCGGGTACAGGACACGTTCACTCTCCTTGTTATTATGGAGAGGACTAACCCTCACCCCCCTTAAAAAGGGTGTTGCCCGTGGTATCAAATCCAAATGGTAATGCGCCTAACACCAATCCCGATATGTAATCACGATTGGGCCTGGGACGAGGAACGGGTAATTAGGAATGAATTATTAGACGAAAATTTTTGAAGCTGCAGGTATTGGCTGTAGCTCTAATGGCGGCTGCCGGAGTCTCTTTCTTGGGCATCCATGATGCTGCAGCCCAGCGCCTGGATTGGGCCCTGTTGTTTGGGACTTCCTTAAACGATTACGCCAGCGCCGCAACCACGGACCCTAACGGCAATGTTTACGTAGCGGGAGCTACGGAAGGTAGATTCCCCGGTGAAACGCGGGCTCGAGGCGGCCGAGACGCCTACCTGCGCAAATTTGATTCAGCCTTGAATGAAGTCTGGACGCGCCAGTTTGGCAGCATCGGCGACGACTGGGCCAGGGCGGTGGCCGTCGATCACGAAGGCAACATTCTGGTGGCCGGAGAGGCCGCCGAAGATATCCCAGGCAAAATCCGGGTCAGCGGGTACGGCGGCGCCTACGTCCGTAAATTTGGAGCTGGGGGAAACGAGTTGTGGATGCGCCATTTCGGTATCCGCCAGTTTTCTCAGGGCAACGGTGTGGCCGTGGACCGGGATGGCAACGTGTTCTTGACAGGTCAAATAGTTGGTGCATTGCCCGGCCAAAGCGGGTCGGGCGGCACCGACGCATTTTTGCGGGCCTATGACAAAAATGGTGAAGAGCTTTGGACCCGCCAGTTCGGGAAAGATGGCCGCGATTTTGCCTCCGCCGTGGCGGTGGACGGCGATGGTGACGTCTATGTGGTGGGCTCGGATGAAGTGAGGATTAGCCGTTCGGGGCGGCCGGTTCAGCGACTTATCACGCCATTTGTTCGTAAGTTCGATAGTGCAGGATCCCTAGTGTGGACTCACCCGATCTCCACGACGGGATTCGCCAGGGCCACCGCTGCCGCCGTCGACAATGTGGATAACCTGTACGTGGCGGGCTGGATCAGCGGCGCGTTGATGGGACGGCAACAAGTTGGCCATACCGATGCATTTATACTCAAATTCGACCAAGAGGGGAAGGAGCTTTGGACGCAACAATTCGGAACTAACAAAGAGGACAGGGCCTTGGGCGTTGGGGTGGACATTGCGGGCAATCCCTACGTCGTGGGCTGGACCAGAGGTCTTTTCCCCGGCCAGACCGGCCTGGAACCACGCACCAATTTAGTGCACCAGGACGCCTTCATACGTAAGTACGACCGCCTGGGGAACGAGGTTTGGACCCGCCAAGTTGGGAGCAAGTTGATCCAAAGTGCCAACAGCGCCACAGCGGCAGGAAGCGGTGTCTACGTGGTAGGTCAAACCGCCGGTCCACTTTTGGGGCAGCGCAACTCGGGGGTCCTGGATGCTTTTTTATTGAAGCTAGCCGGTGGCCTGCCCAGTGATACCACCATGGCCACTGCCCGGGCTAGCACCCCCGAGATTATACCCGGCCGCACCGTTAGCGTAGACCCTACAGAGGCGAGGACCACCCAAACTCCCTTACCTGCTGCCACTGCCAAGCCCCCTTTGTCCGCTCCTGAGGCCGCCACGGTGGCACCGGCGGCGAAGCCACCGCCGGGAGGAAGCTGCTCACCGTCAGGTGGGACCCATGTTGGCGTGGGTTGGCTGTTGCCGGCCCTTTTAGTACCCGGCCTGCTGCTAGTCCGCCGGCAACGCTCCAGCTCCTAGTACCCGCCCGTCAACTCGACTCCTAGGAACGGTACCGCAATCCTAGGGATGGGCGTTCAAGCCGCCATCCACGTATACCGGCTGGCCGGTGGTGTAATCGCAGGCTTCCGAGCACAGATATACCAGCAACGGACCGATATCCCTAGGGTGCCCCAGGCGGCGTAGCGGGGTGTAGCGGACCAATAGCTCTTGCCGCTGAACCTCCAAGGGCAGGTCTTGGGAAGAAAACCATCCGGTGCCCAGGGCGTTGACCCTGACGTTGAACCGCCCCCATTCAACGGCAAGGGACCGGGTCAGCGATAAAAGGGAGGCCTGGCTGGCGGCAAATGCGGCGCCATTGGTCATTCCACGCTCGGCCAGTTCCGAAACCACGTTCACTATCCTGCCGTAGCCCTGCTGAGTCATTCTGCGCCCTGCTTCTTGGCACATCAAAAAGGCCGTTCTAACATTGCGGGAGTGGACTTCATCCCATTCCGCCAAAGTGATCTCGGTGAACGGCTTGGCAAACATGCTGCGGGTGTCGTTGACCAGGATGTCTAGGTGGTCATGAACCTGGCCGAACTCCTCCAGGGCTCTGCTGAGGGCCGCGGCAGAAGGAGAATCCATGACGGCCCCGTTTTCGTTTCCGGTGCCCGATAAACGGTCCAGCACGGCGTCTAACAGAAGCTGCGTTCTGGCTATGGTGAAAACAGACGCTCCCGCTTCGGCCAGGGCTTTGGCCAAAAATGGGGCCTGGTCCCCGCCGGAGATGGCTAGAATGGCGACCCGGTTGGCCAGGCTGAACTCGGGAAGGATTGGCACGGGCTATGCCTCCAAAGGGACCACCGGCGCGTGTCCCATGGGGGCGATTCCCGCGGCCAAACCACCGCCGTCGGCGATGAACATCTCTCCGGACATATAATCCGAGGCTTCTGACGACAGAAAAACGGCCAGTGGGCCCATGTCTTCAGGTTTACCAAGTTTGCCGATGGGAAGGAAATCTCCTGATTGAGGGACTGTGTCTCCCATGGACTCGGTGGCGTTGACGGTGGGTATGAAGCCGGGGACTATCGTGTTGGCTGTGATGCCGTGGCGGGCCAAGTTTAGTGACAAGACCCTGGTCAATTGGATAATGCCGCCTTTGCTACAGCAGTACATATAGATGTCCCGGCCTCCCCGCAGGCCGAATCCGGATGCCACGTTAATGATCTTGCCTCTGCCCTGATCCGCCATCGGTTTTGACACGGCACGGGCGCAAAAAAACGCGCCGGTGAGGTTTACTTCGATCTCAGACCGCCATTCCTGGTCGGTGATCTCCCAGATGGGCTTGCGTACGGCCTCCCTTACCGCGCCTGCGTTGTTGATGAGGACGTCAATGCGGGCGAAACGTTCCAGCGTGGTGGTGATCAGGCGGTCCACCTGAGTCGAATCGGTTACGTCGGTGGATACGGCCAGGGAATCCCTGCCCAGGGAGTTCACCTCTCCTGCCGCGTCATCTATCGGCCCTTGGCTGCGCCCAGCGATGCATAAATGAGCCCCAGCTCTGGCCAAGGCCCGGACCATCGCCAGGCCAAGGCCGGTGCCGCCGCCGGTGATCACCACTACCTTGTCGTCCAAACTCAAAGTTTCGAGCATTGGTCTCCGCCCGTTTAGTTGTCAGCTATTTCTTAGGGTCACGTCGCCGGCCGTCATGGTCATCAACCGTCCGTCTTCCAGCCGCAGTAGCAGGTTACCTAGCGGGTCGATTCCTTCAGCTAGACCGGCGTAGGTTTCGTTTCGCCAGGACACTTGAACCCTTTGGCCCAACGTCTCAAGCATGGCCCGCCAAGGCTCAAGAGGTGTTTGCCTCTGGTTGAGCTTCAAATAAAACGAGTCCAAGTCTTGCAGCAACTGGCGGAGCAATACTTCCCTGGGTTGGGGCTTCCCCGTTGCCGCTTCTAGGCTGGTGGCAATGCCCGACGTCTCAGCGCTTTGAGAGGGGTCTAGATTGACATTCAGGCCGATGCCGAGCACAGCATAGCATACGGATTCACCCTCCATTACGCTCTCCACCAAGATGCCGGACACCTTCTTGCCGTCCAGCATCACGTCGTTGGGCCACTTGATCTTGGGGGATAATCCAGTGGTCTTGCGGATGGTTTGAACCGTGGCCACGCCGGCCAACATGCTTAAAAATGGCAGGGCATCGAGGGTGGGCCGAAAGACCACCGACATGTAGATGTTTCCCTGGGGCGATACCCAATTCCTGCCGAAACGTCCCCTGCCTGAAGTTTGTGTTTCGGCCACTACCACCGTGCCGTCGGCGGTTCCTTCCCGCGCCAGACGGGCAGCCTCGTCCATAGTCGACGGGATCTTCTGAAAGAATACCAGGCGTTTGCCCACCGTCCGGGTGAACAAACCGCTCCTAATCGTCGCCGATACCAGGTCGCTGGGCATTGGGCTCCTATCAGACCGTTCAGGGTTGATTTGGCGTGGCACCGGCCCGATTCTGAGGGCCTAGACCGGGTGATGCTATCCAGCGCCGCATGGAGTGTCAAGGGGGGTTCGACGTCCAGGGCATCGCGGTGATTTGGTGGCCTTGGCGGAGCGGCCTCGCCACGACGTGGGAACGCCCCATCGCGGAAAGGGTGTTGATACCCTGTACCGGGGAATCAAGCTAAAGCTAGCCTTGATGACGAGAGATTCTTGGTGGGATCTGGCCCTCAAGGTAACCCTATTTTCGGGCGGGCAGCCCATGAGACCACGCCAAAGACGGCATTCGTGGATTATTGCCGGCCGGGACTCTCACCAGTCTATGGCATCGGCATGTGGCCATGATGGTTCGGGATGTGAGCAAGAATGAGAGGTGCGGAAATGAAAAAGACCAACGGGACGGAAGAACATCAGGGGGTTGCCGCGGCTGAAGGCGGGGCCTTCGACTGGGAGACGCTTCCCGACCTGGCGAAGGACCGCTGGGAAGAGGCGGTGGCATATGACCTTACGGTGGAGACCCAGCTGGCCCGAGCCCAATCCAACCGGGGTCAGGCCGAGGTGGAACGGCAGAGGGTAGCGGGCGAGATCCTGGAGGCCACCAGGGAGGTTTGCCACGAAATCGCCTCCGATGCCCGGAAAGCGCTGGAATCGGCCAAATACATGGAAATCGACGCCCACCGGAAACATATGGATGCAGAGGCTGCGCTGAAGAAGGCGGAAAGCACCCTTTCAGAAGCAAACGCCAACGCTGAAATGATCGTGGGCCACGCCAGGCAAGAGGCGCTGGAAATCGCAGCCCGAGGCCGGGCCGCAGCGGAGAAGGAATCAGAGGAGATCATCCAACGGACCACGATGCAGGCCCGGAAGACGCTGGCTCAGGTAGAGATGATGAAAGCGGCCGCCCAGGAAGAGATGGAGACCCAGCGGATCTACACCCAGGTCTCCCGGCTCAAGGCGGAGTCTCTGGAGGCGCTTTCCGAGGCAAAAGGCTGGGTGGACCCGCGCCCCGAGTCTTCTGAACCTGACACCGGTGAATCTTCCCGGACCCTGCAGACCACGGGAGACCCTCTTTGGGAGGAGGTGGCCCAATCACTTTCGGTGGAGCCTGCCGAGAACCATACCCCAGTGGAACAGCCGCAGGTGGAACCGGTGGACGCTTCCGCCCACGCCAACGGTCAACCTTCCGACGAAACTTCCAAGCCGCGTTCCAAGAAACAGAGCGGCAAGTAACGGTCAACACCCTCGTCCCAAAGCCCATTGGGACCCCTTGACGCTGTTAGAAGCCAGGGCCTCGGCTATAGGCTAAGTCACCAGGCCCTGGCTCACAGGTCACCACCCGTGTTCCAGCTTGTCCTGTAGTATCGGTGTGAGTTCCGATATCGCCACTCTGGACTGGTGCATGGTGTCCCGGTCGCGGATGGTCACCCGGTGGTCATCCAGGGTGTCAAAATCCACCGTCACGCAGTAGGGGGTACCTATCTCGTCCTGCCGGCGGTAACGCCTGCCAATGCTCTGGGCATCGTCGAACTGGGTCTTGAAGTGATGGTTCAGTTGGTTGAACACATCACGAGCCGTGGGAACAAGCTTCTCGTTACGGCTCAAAGGCAGCACCGCGATCGTTACCGGAGCAAGTTTCCGATGCAGATGAAGCACCACCCGCACCGCCGCCTGTCCTGAGCCTGTCGAAGGGGGTTGCCCGTCGCCGGTTGACGGCTCAGGTTCCTCGTCGTAGGAGTCCAACCAGAAAGCCAGGGTGGCCCGGTCGACTCCTCCGGAAGGTTCGATGACGTAGGGGAAATACCTGGTCTTGGACTCCTCGTCGAAGTAGGTCAGGTCCTGGCCGCTGTGCTCGGAATGCTGGCGCAAGTCAAAGTCCGTCCGGTCGGCGATCCCTTCCAGTTCAGCCCAGCCCCAGGGGAACCGGTATTCTATGTCGTAGCAGTCTTTGGCGTAGTGGGCCAACTCGTCGCTGCCGTGCTGGCGAAGACGCAGGTTCTCCTTGCGAATCCCGTAATCCAGGTACCATGACAGCCGTGTCTGGACCCACTTTTGCAGCCATTCCTCGTCGGTGCCAGGCTTCACGAAGTACTCAATCTCCATCTGCTCGAACTCCCGAGTCCGGAAGGTGAAGTTTCCGGGGGTTATCTCGTTGCGGAATGACTTACCGATCTGGCCGATACCAAAGGGCAGTTTCTTTCGCGACGAGGTCACGACGTTGGCGAAATTGACGAAGATCCCCTGAGCCGTCTCGGGCCGTAGGAACACTTCGTGGGCGGTATCTTCAACCGGGCCCTCAAAGGTATGGAACATCAGGTTAAAACGTCGCGGCTCGCCAAACTGACCGCCGCAATTCGGGCAGGTCTCACCATCTAGATCGTCGGTCCGGTATCGCCGGTTGCACTCTCTGCACTCCACCAGCGGGTCGGAGAAGTTCTCTACGTGCCCGCTGGCGACCCAAACCTTGGGGTTCATCAGGATGGCGGCATCCAGGCCCACCATGTCGGCGCGTTCCTGGATCACCGACCGCCACCAGGCATCTTTGACGTTGCGCTTCAGCTCAACACCAAGGGGACCATAATCCCAGGTAGAACCCAAGCCGCCGTATATCTCGCTGCCTTGAAAAACAAAACCTCGCCGCTTGGACAAAGACAGCATCTTGTCCATATCGGGAGTAGAAACGAATCGAGCCAAAGGTATCCTCCTGGGATTAGAGCCATCAGCCTCCGTTCATCGAGATCAAGCGGGGGCAGTGGCGCATAGTTAGCTTCACTTAGAGGGTATCAATTCAGCCGGTTGGGTGTAAACAACCAGCGATGGGTTAAGGCAGGCGTAGGGGGCGCACGGCCGTGCGCCCCCTACGGATTGGCCCTTGGGGGGTTGGCCCTTGGGCTGGCGGTTGGCTCGAAGCCCGGCAACTCCTGACGGACGGCTTCTGCCAGGGTTTCGGCCTTCAGGTCTTCCAATTGCAGGTATTTTGCGTCCATGGCCTGGGCGATGGTGCGAGCCAGTTCCAAACGTATGAATCCAGTCTCGGTGTCGATCACCACCGACGGTATCCGCTGTTGCTGCACCAGGGCTGCCACCGGTTCGACCTCGGCAGCAGCCGCCAATAATCGAGCGGGCGTTCCGGAAGCGCCCAGGGTTTGGCCAGAGTCCGCGGTCTGCAAGCCCACGTTGGCCCGCCCGTCGGATAGAAGCACCAGCAAGGGCAGAACGTCCCTGTCCTTCATCCTTTCGGCCTCGACGACCTCCAGCCCCATGAGCAATCCCCGGCTCAAGGGCGTGCGCCCTCCCGTGGGCATATCTTGCAGGCATACCTGGGCAAGATCGACACTGTTGGTTGGGGGCAATAGCAGGTCGGCCCCGGTGCCGCGAAAGGCGATCATCGCCACCCGGTCCCGGCGTTGGTACGCGTCCAGCAACAGGGAGAGAATGGCGCCTTTAACCGCCACCATCCGCCGCTGCGCCCCCATGGAACCGCTGGCGTCCACCACGAATATGATCAGGCTGCCCGTCTTGGTCTCCCGGACTTTCTCCCGTATGTCCCACGGTTCAATGAGCAGGGTTGGAAGTGCGGCCGCCTGGTTATTACCGGGCTGCGCCGCCTCGCGCCGCCTTTGTTGGGCAGGCGCGGCAACCCTCAACGTGGCGTCCAACGCAAGGTCTGTGACGTCTCCCACCGGCGGCCTGGCTCTCACGTAGCGGCCGATAGAGGAGCCGCTGACGGTTTTGGCCCGCCGGCCGGTGGACCTCCTGGCTCTGCGGTCGGGCGGCTGAACCTGGAGAGAGGCGATGGACAAAGGGGCGCCAACTTCGAACACCTGGTCTTGAGGGGACCAGTTGTCGGGAGCATCGTCAGATTCGGGTGGCTTTTGTGAACCGTCCTCGGGTTGGTCCATGGACTCGCCCGTTGGCGGATCCGGTTGGTGGGGGTCTCCATCATCCTGGTCTGGACATGAGTTGGAATCGCTGTCGGAAGGCTCCCGCTGCCGAGGTTGATGCTGCAATTCGTCGATCATCGAGTCCAACTGCTCAGTGACCATCTGCGGCTGTTGGAATGGTTGGCGGCGTTGCCGGTGCAGGAGGGCCAGCTGCGCCGCCTGGCGCACGTCTTCAGTGGTGACGTCGGTACGGCCTTCGTAGGCAGCGATGGTGCTGGCGGTTTTGTACATGACAATGTCGCCCCGCATCCCGTCCACTTCAAATGCGGCGCAGATATCGGTGATCAAGTGCAGGATGTCTTCGCCCACCGATACCCGGCGTAATAGACGTTGGCTGCGCAGCAATCTACGGCGCTCGCGCTGCTCTTCCTTGCGCCAGCGGGCCATGAACTTGAAGGCATCGGCTTCGTAGGCGATGCGCCGGCGGACCACCTCCCGGCGTTCCTCGGCGGTCAATGTGCCTTCCACCTCCACCGCCAAGCCGAACCGGTCCAGCAACTGGGGCCGCAGGTCGCCCTCTTCGGGGTTCATGGTGCCTACCAGGATGAACTCCGCGCCGTGGGTGATTGAGATTCCCTCCCGCTCCACGTAGTTGCGCCCCATGGCGGCGGCGTCCAGCAACACGTCCACCAGGTGGTCGTTTAACAGGTTGACTTCGTCGATATAGAGGATGCCCCGATGGGTGGCGGCCAGGAGGCCAGGCTCAAAGCTGCGGTCGCCAGATTTTATGGCCTGCTCGATATCCAGGGAACCCACCAGGCGGTCCTCGGTAGCGCCCACGGGCAGGTCGACTATGCGCACTTGGCGGTTGACCGGCGGGTTGTCGTTGGCGCCGCTCTGGCACCATTGGCACAGGCCCTGCCGGGCTTCGGGGCTGCAACTGTAGGGGCAGCCCCGGAGGACGGTGACTTCAGGAAGCAACGCGGCCAGAGAACGCACGGCGGTCGATTTGGCGGTGCCCTTTTTCCCCCGAATCAGCACGCCGCCAATCTTGGGATTGATCGTGTTTAGCAACAGGGCCAGCTTCATGTTGGATTGGCCTACTATGGCGGTAAAGGGGAATTGGGGTCCAGCAGTTTGTGTCGAAGTTTGTTCCAAAATTCGCTCTCCGATTATTTTAATGGCGGCGGCAACGCAATCGCTCTGGAAGCGGCCCAAGTGCTCCAAACGGTGTGGGGCCGCGACGAAATCTCCACTCGCCCCTCAGGCTAATGCCGATAGGTGGTGGGGTCAAGGAGGTCCCGCGGGCCGTCACCCAGCAGGTTGAAGCCCAACACCAGCAGGAAAATGGCGGCGCCGGGGAAGAGCAACAGCCTTGGGGCCGTCTGTAGATAAGACCGGGAGTCGTTGAGCATGGCTCCCCACTCCGGCGTCGGCGGATGGGCGTCTACACCAAGGAAGTTCAGCCCTGCGATTCCCAGGATGAGCCACCCCATGTCTAGCGTCGCCAGCACAATGAACGGTCCCAGAATGTTGCGGGCGATGTGATGGACCACTATTCTATCGTCGCTGGCGCCAATGGCTCGCGCCGCTTCCACATATTCCCGCTGCCGTGCCGACAGCACCATCCCCCGAATGACACGGGCATGACTGGCCCACCAGACCACCGACACCGCTATCATAACGTTGACCAGACTCGGCCCCAAGATGCCGGCGACCGCTACCCCCAGGATCAACGAAGGAAAGGCCAGCAGCAAATCCACCACCATCATCAGCCCCGTGTCCAACCAGCCGCCATAATAACCGAACAGCCCGCCGACGGCCAAGGCGACACCCATGATTATCGCCAGGGATTCGCCGGCCATACCCAAAGTGGTACGCGCCCCGTACAGCAGGCGGCTCAGCTCGTCCCGGCCCAAGTGGTCAGCGCCAAGGAGGAATTGGGAGGACGGAGGGAAAAGCCGGTTTTCTAAATTCACTGCCTCGGGCTCTTGTAGCGGCAGAAGGGGGGCGATTACCGCTGCGAAAACGGCCGTGGTGATGATGCACAATCCCAATATCGTCCCTGCGTCGCGCAAAAAACGGGTCAGCCGGCGGGGTATCGCTGAGTGTGGTTTAGTACGCTGGAGGGTCCCTTCCATCAGGCCTTATCGCCTCAGCCTGACAAGCGGCCAAAATGGAGCCGTGGGTCCAGCCAGCGGTAGGATATGTCCACCGCCAGGTTCACCAAGAGGAATATGACGGCTATATACAGGACAAACCCCTGCACCACCGGGTAGTCCCTCTGGGAAATTCCCACCACCACGAATTGGCCCACACCGGGCCAGCCGAAGATCGTCTCTATTATGACAGCGCCGCCCAGCAGGTGTCCCGTGCTAGTTCCCAACACGGTAACCACGGGCAATAGGGCGTTCTTGGAAGCATGACGCCACATCACAGACCACTCCCGCAGTCCCTTGGCCCGGGCTGTCCGCATATAATCTTGACTCAGCACTTCCAGCATGCTGGCCCGGGTCAGGCGCATCAGTTGGGCGGTTACTCCAAAGGACAGGGCCAGGGCCGGCAGAGCCAGGTTTTTGGGCGATCCGTAGCCGGTTGCCGGCAGCCAGTCCAGCTTGACGGCAAACAATAACATCAGTAAAAAGGCTAGTACGAAGCTCGGAACCGCCGCGCCCAGCAAGGCCAACAGCCGGCTGGCCGTATCCAACCAGGAGCCGCGGTTCATAGCGGCCAAGACGCCCAAAGGGATGCCGGTCGCCACTGCCAGAGCAAGGCTCACCGCCGCCAGCGTCAAAGTAGCCGGCAGCCGGTGGGTCAACTCCGCCGCAATGGAGTTTCCGCTGCGGTAGGAATCCCCCAAGTCGCCCCGCAAGGCGCCGGACGGCCACCGCACGTAACGCACCGGAAGGGACGCATATCCAGCCCGAGTTCCTGCCGCAGGGCCAGCACGGCCTCAGGCGGCGGTGCGATGCCTCCGTTCTGCCGCCGAAGCGTGATTTCAGCAGCGTCGCCCGGCGCGAAGTTCAACAGCAGAAAGCTTATGAGTGATATGCCCACCAGGAGAGTCGGCAAGGTGAGCAGGCGCCGGACCAGGTAAGCCCCCATGCTAATAACCGGTCATACTAAAAGGCGCCCATCCTATTTGAGTCCGATGCGGTGATCAATGAAATAGAGTTGGAGCGGGTGCGGGCCTACTGGCCAGTTCACCTCCTTGGATATGCCGTACAAACGGTTGGGGAACATCACTGGAATCAGCCCAATGTCATCATGGCCCGCTTTAAGCGCGTCGCAGTTTCTCCGGCTTTCGTCTCCACCGGTGAGATACTGGCGGGTCAACGCCCACTGAGGGTCGCCGGTGGTAATGGTGCTATTGACGTAGCCGAATAGGTCGTACCCTCCTTGGCTGGCCAGAGTCCATTCCACGATCTGCACCTTAGCGCCAATTCCGATGTCCCTCAACATCGCCTGGACCACCTCGAGCATTGGGGGGCAACAGGGGTCGTTGGGGATAGGTCTGCATGATCAGTTCAAGGGGCTGTCCATCCTTTTCCACGATGCCGTCGCCGTCGCTGTCCACATACCCGGCATCGGCCAGCAGCTGCCGCGCCGCCTCTGGGCCGTAGGTAAATGCGACCACATTTTCGCAGGTAAGGAAGCCCGGCGGGAACATACTCTCCGCAGCCACCGCATTGCCCTGGGCGACCGAGTCCACCATAGCTTGGCGGTCAATGACTAGGCTCACGGATTGGCGCACTAATACATCCTGCATCGCCGGGCTTTCGTGGTTGACGAACATGAAAATCATGCCGGATTGGGGCGCCGACCTCAGATCGAGGGAACTGTCGTTTCCTTCGGTGACCGCGCCTTGGGGCGAGAGATTGATGGATATGTCCACGTCCCCGCTTTGCAGGGAAATAAGCCGGGTGTTGCTTTCGGTGAAAGCGGAATATTCGATCCGGTCCATCGCGGGTGGGCCCTCCCAATAGTCGAGGTGGGCCTCTACGGTCATCGAGTGATCGGCGGCGAAGGAAACTAGTAGTCAGTCATGTTTGGAATCGAAGGGATAGAGGCGGTGAAGTTTGCCCCTGGCGTCCTGGGTGTTGAACCGCCAGTTAATGGTGGCTCGGGCGGCATTTCGCTCCGTGACCAGGGCCTGGA
>DAOUHE010000148.1:0-44424 GCA_034428715.1 Dehalococcoidia bacterium
CCGAGTTGCTGCGGTGGCTTAAGGATACGCAGGACAGTAACGAACGGGCCAAACGCTCCCATGCCAAGCGCCGCGCCGCCATGCGGGCATCACCCCACATCCCTCCCTGAACTGACGTTGTAATACTAGGCTTCTGTATCGCAGGCAGTTTTTCCATTGGGATGTTCTATCTACCAGCGGCATTGGCCATGGCGGTTTCGGCCGCGATCGGCTTTATTCAGCGGAAGGAAAAGACCGTTAGTTCTTGATCCTGCCGGTTCCGCTGGCGGTTCTCCCCGGCGTTGTCCCACAGCGCGGATCAGACCACGGGCCACCGGGAAGGGAATGAAACGCCGGTGCGGTCCAACAGGCCTTCTCCCAGCTTCTGGGTTTTCTGGATCAGTTCCCATTCGTCTACAAACACCGGCGCGTGGTCTTCCACCACCACTTTGCCGTCGACGATTACGGTGTGGACGCTTCGGCCGTCGGCGTTATACACCAGGTTGTTCACCGGATTGAATAAGGAGCGCCATTCCGGTCGCCGGGTGTCGAACAAAACCAGGTCGGCCTTTTTGCCGGCCTCTATGGATCCGATCTCGTCGCCCAGACCCAGCGCCCGGGCGCCTTGGATAGTCGCCATCTCCAGCGCGGTCTCTGCCGGGATCACGCGGGTTGTCTCCCTGGCATCTTTGTACAGCACAGCTATCAGGTACATGGAGCGCATCGTTTCAATCAGATTGGAATTATTGCCGGCGTCGGTGCCCAATGCCACCTGCACCCCTTTGCTCAGCATTTCGGGAAGCAAACCCGAGTTCGTCATCCCCGCGCCGCCTTTGATGGCGGCGGTTGGGCAGACCACGGCTTTGGTTCCAGTGTGGGCCATGCTGTCGACTTCGGCTTCATCCAAACCGAGTACGTGGGCCAGCAGAACGTTGGGTCCCAGAACCCCAATCTCTTCCAGATACTCGGTGGGCCGCTTTCCATGCTGGCTAAGGCAAGCCTTCACCGCCCCAGGACTGTTGTTGTGGTGCAAGGTCATTCCCGAGCCGTATCGGTCCGCCAACCCTTTCGCCGCCAAAAGCAGTTCCTCGGTGGAAAATGACCACGAAAATGGCATAGCCCAAGCCCTGACCCGTCCATCAAGCGCTTGATCGTAGTTCTGCATGACCCGTTCCATCTGGGCGATGGCGTCGGCCGTAGAGTACTCGGGGACATTGATCGGATTGGGGCGGTCGGCCACATGCCAACCAACCACGATTCGGCAGCCCGATTCCTGGTAAGCCGCCATGCAGGCATCCAGGTGTTTGGTGCTGCCCGGGTCCAGGAAGCAAGTGGTGCCATATTTCAGTAATTCGGTGATTGCCAGCAGAGAAGTATGGTATTCCTCCTCTTCGTTCATGGCGGCCTGCAATTGGAAGACATTCGGCAGGTATTCTGGGCCCAGGTCGTCGGGGAAGACGCCACGGGCGGCGTGGGCATAGCTGATGTGCATGTGCCCATTGCAAAAGCCCGGTGTCACCACCATTTCTCTGGCGTCGATAACCCGGTCAGCGAAAACCCCGGCTAATTCGTCCGCCTTTCCGACGCGGGCGATTCGGTTGCCCTGGACTAGGATGGACCCGTCCTGGATGATCCTCCGATCCGGATCCACGGTCAAAATGAACCGGGCGCCTTGGATCTTCAAGGTTTCATTGTTCATGCGGTATTTCCTCCTGCCGGTAACTCAAAGGTGCAGTGTTCTCCCAGAACGGGCGTTGGTAGACGAAGCCAAGACGTTCGACAGATTATCCACTATACCCTGGAAACTGACCCAGCAAAATCGTGAGAATTACCTGCATCAGACCGCTTGCTGATTTAATTCCCTGTCCTGGGTTTGGTACGGCCATTGCAATAACAAGGCCAGCCCTATGAGGCTGGCCTTTTGTCAACACCTAGGCGCCGTTGTTACTCGTCGTACTCCACGTCTTGGGAACCCGGAAAATCGTCGGGGGTATTGTAGTCGTCATCGATGTCGGTCTCCGTTCCATTTCTGGAGAACTTTCCATCCAGATAGACCTTGTTCTCTTCTTTAACGGTGGCAGGGAAGGAACAAACCTCCCTCATGCTGGGGTGGCGGTATGTCTCCCGAAGAATCACTGATATTCCCTGCTGGCTGGTGCCGATAACGGCTGCTTCGTACTTATTTCCCGCCGCCACCAACCGGTTCAACCGCATGGCCAGTTTGGGCCCAACTTGGCCCAGGTACTCGTCATTTTGGGTGTAGGCGGAAACGCGGTTTTGATGGAATTTTAGCTCGACGCTGTCTCCAGGCATGACTCGGGCGACGTCCTGGTCAGCGGCGGTTTTATGCAAAAAGGTGATTCCCGTTTTTCCGCCTTCCTCTATGAATATCTTGGAATTACCGCCGGGTTTACGGTCTTGCTTGACGACGCCGGGGGATTTCTCCAAGTGTTCCAGGCGTTCCAGATTCTTCTTGGCGATCTTGTTGTGGGGCGCCAGGCTCATAAGTTGATCTAATATCTCTTTCGCCTCTTGGTAACGTCCCAACTCCATTAAGGCCTTGACCAGTCTGTTCATGACGTCAACCTGGCCAGAGCTCTTTTCCAGAATCGCGCGATTGGCCTCAACCGCCCGCTCCCACTCTCCATTCATCGCCATGTTTATGGCGTCGCGGCTCAGCTCTTTAGCCTGCCGGGAAGAATCCACCATTTCAAATTGCATTCTCATTTCAAAACCAACTCCAATCAGACCTGGGGTTGGGCCTCCTTCCTTTGGCCGTTATTGTCTTATCTTCCTCGGATCGAGTCCCGGATGATGACCGACACCAGTTCCCGATCGGTGCACTTGAAAGAAACACCAACTTCAAAGAAGTCGTCCATCCGCGCCGCTTTATCCGCCTCTTCCCAAGGTGTAAGGACCTCACCGCGGACCAAGACGCTTTCCGCGTATTTTTTAAGGGCAACCAGGTGGTTGACCATGCGGTCTTTGGGGTCGCTTAGAACGGAGCGTTCCAAGATGCACCTCTCTTAGCACCAGCCATCGATGGTTTAGCCGTCTGCCGGGCCACCACACATTAGGCCAGGACATATACTCGAAACAATGGGGTCAGGACCTATTAACTTCAGGTGTTTTCCTCAAATCGTTAGCTCTAAGACGTCAGCGTAGCGACGATCATGGACACGACCAGCCATCCTGCCACCCGGAGCGTTCCCGCCCAACGCCGGGAATACCATTGCCTCGTTATCTATGTAGGTGCCGAGCCTTGAAAGTACTTAAACATCGAAGGCTTTAATCAAACGCAGACAGCGGGGCCAGCCGGAATCTGATCGATTGGTTTTTGATATCAATGTTAAAGGGTGCCGCTCAAACCGGTCATCATATAAGACGAATCGGGCTGGCGATTGGTTCCACCCGGTTGTCGTTTACGTGTCAACCTCCACTGGATGCCTTGGCCTTCAGGGCTTTTAGAACTTTTTCGGCCGTGATCGGCAAGTCTGTTATGCGGACATTGATGGCATCGTGCACAGCATTGGCGATGGCCCCTGCCACCGGCACATTGCTGCTTTCACCGATGCCTTTGCTTTCATACGGGGCGGGACCCGACTTGGATTTCACCAATACGGTTTCCAGCTCCGGGATGTCCTGGATCGTCGGGATCTTGTAATCCCCCAAGCTGAGGCTGGAGACTCGCCCGTCCCGGGTGGTCATTTCCTCCATGAGGGCGTAGCCCAGGCCTTGGATGACGCCGCCGTCTACCTGTCCCTGGTGGTTCAAAGGGTTGAGAACCATACCCACGTCATGTGCGGTCACGATCTTATTGACCTTTATCTGGCCCGTTTCCCGGTCAACCTCGACCTCCGCGACCTGGGCGGAAAACCCGGTCACTTGGGAGGCGGGAGCCGTGAATGTGAATTCGCCGGCGATCTCGCCTTCGGTGGCGTCCAACGCCCTGGCGGCGAGTTCAGGAAGCGGTATCTCCCGTGCCGCTTGACCATCAGAGCCATCTAAAATGACCCGCCCGTCTTGCAACCTTACCCGGTCATGGGGACAATCGAACAACTCTCCAGCAAAGACCGTGAGCCTGTGTTTCAACTCGGTCACCGCGCCCAGAACGGTCTGCCCAGCCGTGTAGGTGACCCGGCTGCCGCCGGGCCCCGATTCAAAGTCTACGGCGTTGGTGTCTTCGGCCACTATCCGGACGTCATCCACTGGAATGGTCAACTCTTCGGCCACCACCTGCCGCAGTATGGTGTGAGCCCCGGTGCCGGTATCCCAAAGGGACATGTGCAATGTGACCTTTGCCATATCATCCATGGTCACCTTGGCCGCCGACTGGCCCGCCCCCGGCGGTTGGTCGCTGATGGCGATTCCCAATCCAATGTTTTTGTTCGAGTCGGAATTAGACCGGGGCTCACCCCAGCCCGCCGCTTGCGCCGCTCCCCTCAGGGTTTCCTCGGCACGGATCTCCTGCCAACTAGCTCCCGTTGGGGAAACATCGCCGTCGTGCATCAAGTTCCGCAGCCGGAATTCCAGCGGGTCCATACCCATCTCCTGAGCGATCATGTCGATGTGAGATTCCACGGCGAATGTGATTTGGGGCTTGGCGGGGGCACGCATGTGGCCGCAGGGAACGTTGTTGGTGTAGACCATGTAACTATCTATAGCAACGTTGGGGATAACGTACGGTCCACCCGCGCGGTCCGCGCCGCCCAGCGTGACTCTGGGTTTGAAGGCTCCATACGCGCCGCTGTTGAACACCGCCTTAGCCTCGTGGGCCCATAGGGTGCCGTCGTTCTTGACGCCCGTCTTGAGGGTGATGATAGCCGGGTGCCTGGGATTGCCGGCTAACAACTCCTCGATATAGCTCATCACCATCTTTACCGGGCGGCCCGACCGCAGCGCCAGGTAGTAGCAAAGGGGAACATCCATGAAAGACCCTTTGCCGCCGAAGTCTCCTCCTATGCTTAGCGGGTAAAAGGTGATCTGGTCCTGGGGCAGGTCCCATACGGCCGATACCTGCGCGCGGAGGTTGAAGGGCCCTTTGTTGTTGACCCATCCTTCAACCCGCCCCGAATTGTCCACGCGAACCATGCAGGTATGGGGTTCAATGTAGGCCTGGTGCATCAGTTGGGCGGTAAAGGTGTTTTCGAATACCCGGTCCGCCGCGGCGAATCCCACTGCGATGTCGCCCTTGGACCAGCTATTGTGAGCAAAGACGTTGTTTATCGGCGACGCCGGCTGGGGCAGCCCCTGGTAGGACGCCAGGGCGGGATGTAAAACCACCGCGCTGGGCTCCATGGCCTCCATTGGGTCATAAACCGCCGGTAACTCTTCGTATTCCACATCAATGAGCAAAAGGGCTTCTTCAGCCGTGTCGGAGTCTTCGGCCGCCACCGCCGCCACCTTCTCACCTACAAAAAGCACTCGGTCCATGGCCAGCACCGGAATGTCGCGAAGGAGCCTGCCCACCCGTCTGCCGGGCAGGTCCTGTCCGGTGATGACCGCGTGAACACCTGGCACGTTGAGGGCTCGGGAGACGTCGATCTTGACGATTCTGGCGTGGGGGTACGGGCTGCGCAACGCCTTGCCGGCCAGCATGCCGGGGAGCAACACATCGGCGGCGTAAGTGGCTTTTCCTGAAACTTTGTCCGGCCCCTCACCCCGGGTCACGGATTGGCCTACTACGGAGTAAGAAGAAACCATGGTCGCCTCCATTTGTTGTTGTTTTTCATTGGCCTAGGACCGGTGCTGGCATAAGGAATTGGCTTGAGCAGGGAGCAACCTCGCCGCCGAGCCACCGGGTGACAGTCCAATTAATCCGGGACCGATTTTCCCAACGGTTGCCCGTGCCAGATTTTGACCGGGCCGAGCTTACAGCGGGTAACCGGGGGTGTCAACTCATAGGGTATGCGAGGAAATCCAGCCGCCCACCGTAGGCGTCGAGTTGATTCTTACCATAATAAAATGAAATAGTGCTGCCGTTGTGATATCCTGCGCTACGCGGATGGAATCCGCATGGCACAAGGATCGATGGCGGCAAACACTTCCAATCCCGAAACCTCTACTCTCCATCCTCGACGGCGGCGCTCCTCAGGCATCTCCACCTTCGACACGGTCAAGCGGTTCAAAGATTTCCGGTTGGTCTGGATCGGGAATTTCTTCGCCCAAGGCGCTCAATGGCTTCAGATCTTGACCATCGGCTGGCTGGTGTTAAAGCTCACCGATGGCAACGCATTGCTTACCGGAACCGCGGTTGGCATCAGAACTTTGCCCATTTTGCTCATCGGCCCGTGGGCCGGAGTTTTGGCCGACCGGGTGGACCGCCGAAAGCTGATCATGGCCACCCAAACGGTGATGGCGGCGGCGGCGGTGTTCTTCGCCTTCCTAGTCATCGCCACCGACCTGGATTCTGAAACGTCTAGCGGACCCTTGTTGTGGTGGCACCCATTTATCTACATGGCCATTTCGGGGGTCGCCCATAGCATAATCCAGCCGGTCCGGCAGGCCATGATCGCCAACACAGTGCCCCGCGAGTTCCTCATCAAGGCCCTGGCGCTCAATGGGATGGTCTATCCGTCAACTCGGATAGTGGCGCCGGCCTTGGGCGGTATTTTGATCGCCACGCTGGGATTCAATTGGAATTTCTTCATTGAAGCCGTGGCCTATGTCACCATGGTTTTGCTGCTTATCCCCGCCCGGCTCCCCTTCCGAACGGGATCGTCGAAAAAGCAGCCCTCCATGTTTTCCAGCATGCGCGACGGCATCATCTACGTTTGGCGGGAGAAAAGCATCCTCCAGTTGATCGTCATGTCATTTATCCCTAACTTTGTGTTCAACCCGCTGGTTTTCATACTTCCTGTCTTCACCAGCCAGGTATTGAACCGGGGACCAGAAGCGGGAGGAGTCCTGGCGGCAGCCATAGGCGCGGGAGGCATAGTTGCCGGCATTATCATCGCGACCTTGGGTTTCGTGGTTCGCAAGGGACTGGCCACCGGTCTGGGGCTGGTGGCCGGTTGCGTGTTCGTCGTCCTATTCGCCCAGTCCCACTGGTATCTGGTATCCATTGGAGCGCTAGCGGGCCTAGGATTTTGTCAGTACGTATTCCGGGTGGGCAACAGCACCCTTATCCAGGGAACGGTGCCCGATGACCTGCGAGGCCGGGTGATGAGCATCTACATGCTGGACAGCGGGTTTGTGCCCGTGGCCACCATGGCGATCAGCCTGTTGGTCTATGTCTGGAACCCTCAGGATGCCTTCACCACCGTAGGAATCGTTGCGTTGGCGCTGGCATTGGCCCAGTTTACCGCCTTCAAGCTGGTCCGGCACCTGCCCTGACGCCTGTGGGTGAACCCAGACCATGCCGCACAGGTTGTGGCCGCCCATGCCACGAGGCACCAGTCATCAAAGCGATGACGAAGCGCGAGAGTCAGGTCATACGGCAGAGATCGATGTGCCTGAGAAGATATCTTCAGATAACCTAGAACGGATTACTAAAATGATAGGGGCGAGTTTCAAACTCGCCCCTACGCCGTGGGTTCAGATAACCAATCGAAATGCCGTCACCCTATCCGCCGAGGGCATAGAGATTGGCATCCGGAGGAATCAGGTACCGCCGCCCACTCGGACCCGGTTAGGCCGATTCCAAATAGGTGGCCGGACTGGCCAGAAACTTGGTGCGGCATTCAAGGCCGCAGAAATACATCCAAGTGCCGTCATGGAATATGCGGGTGCCCTTGGTGGGGTCTACCTCGGTGGCGCCGTGCCTGGTCAAGCCGGATTCGGCCCTGGCATCTGATTCGTCGATCTCTTTCCCGCAAACCAGGTCTTTGGCCATTGGTCGTTCTCCCTTAGGTGCCGGCCCTTACCCAAATTCGGGTTAGCCGGAGATGTGGTTGACTATAATTCTGGGTTCTTGATCAAGCAACCGGCGTCAACGGCATGCCGAGCCGAACCTTACCCGGCTGGTCTATGAGCATCTCGGCTATCCTGGCCCGGTGCTCAAAGCTGGTGCCCATGCGCATGCTCCAAGCCGAAACCCGGCGGAACCACAGGTGGAGATCGAACTCCATCATGAACCCGATGCCGCCATGAATCACCTGGGAGGACCGCACGGCCGCTTCGCATTTTTCATTGCAGAAAGATTTCGCCTGGGACACTTCCATACTGGCGGGAAGGCCTTGGTCCATCCTCCACAGAGCTTCAAAGGTAAGCATCTGACCGCCATCTACCCAAATGGTCATGTCGGCGCACATATGCTGGATGGACTGGAATGAACCTATGGGCCTGCCGAAGGCCACCCTGCCTTTGGCGTACTCAATGCCGAGTTCCGCGTCTTTCCTAGCAGCGCCAACCATTTGAGCGCACAGCAGGGCGGTGCCCCGGTCCAGCATGTCCTCAACGATGGGCCAGCCCTGGTCTTGCTCGCCGATCATATTGGAAGCAGGGACCCTGACCTGGTCGAAAACGACCTTGCTTTGCTTATCCTTGGCAATGGTGACCAGTGGTGTATGGGTGATGCCCTGGCTGGTGGTGTCGACCAGAAACAGCGAGATTCCTTTGTTATCGGAAGATTCAGGCGCGGTGCGGCACACGACCAGGCATTTCTCGGCGGCGTTGAAATTATCAACGAACAACTTAGTACCGGTGATCACGTAACTGTCGCCGTCTTTCTTAGCTTCGACGTGGATGGTCTCTGGCAGGTATTTCGGGTTTCGTTCCGTAAATGCCCAGGTCAGGATAGATTCGCCACTGGATACCTTGGGCAACATTTCCCGTTTCTGGGCGTCCGACCCATCGTTGGCGATGGTCAACGCGGTAACCATGGTGGAATGGAAGGGCACCGGCGCGATGGCCCGCCCGACCTCTTCCAGTATGATGCCCAAGTAGGTCAAGGGCAGGCCCTGGCCGCCATGGACTTCAGGAAGCGCCATACCGAACCAACCCAGATTGGCCATCTGCCGCCACAATGATGGCGGATATCCAAGGTCGTCCAGTTCCATTTCCCTGGCCAATTCCGTAGAGCATTCTGCCTCCAAGAATTCCCGGGCCAGGTTTTTGACCATCTGTTCTTCTTCGCTAAGAAGTACGTCCATCGTAGTTAATTTTTCCTTTAAGAAATCGAATCAAACCGCAAATGAAGCCGATGGAAACCGCCGGCAGCAACCGGGATGCCCATCCTAAACGAGGCTGGTCCGGACATATCCAGCCCTCTAACCTCGGGGCATTCCCAAGCCACGCCGGGCCACCTGGTCCCGCATGACCTGCACGCTACCATGGTTGATCCCAGACTGGAACGCGCCCATCACGTTGTGGGCATACAAGCCGTCTTCGATCGCTTCGGCGGACCCGTGCAACAGTTGGGCGTAAGGCCCCAATATCTGGGTTATGGTCTCAGTGGTGCGGACGCCGTGCTCGGGCGCCCATACCTTCTCCGCCGCGCCTTCATAAGTGAAGGTCGCGTCCCGGTTGACCAATGACATGCTGCGCATCGTCATCAAGCGGCAAACCTGGGCTTCTATCCACAACTCGGCCAGCTTGTCCCGCACCGCCGGGTCTTGAGCCGGAGAGACGCCGTCGAAATCATTTTCCTTGATGTAGTTGATGATGTCTTCATCACGTCGCACGGAAATCAAGTACCGGCTGGCGCCCACGCGGTCCAGGTTCAGACCCATGGCACCGACGTACCATCCCTGGTTCTCCTCTCCCAACATGCAGGAACGGGGCACCCTAACGTCTTCAAAGAAGGTCTCGTTGGTACGGTGCTGGCCGTAGGTGGTCCTATTGGGCGCCGGAGGGTCGCTCTGAATGGTCCACAAAGGCCGGACGGTGATTCCCGGAGTGTCCATCGGAATGAGGAAGATGGATATTCCCCTGTGCCGGGGAGCGTCAGGGTCGGTCCGCGCCATCAGGTATATATGGGAGGCGTAGTGAGCCGAAGAGGTGTACATCTTCTGGCCGTTGATGACGTAGTCATCGCCGTCTTTCACCGCCCGGCATTGCAGACCGGCCAAGTCGGCTCCAGCCTGGGGCTCAGTGAATCCCAGGGCCAGGGTGATCTCGCCTTTAAGCAAGCCTGGCAGAAATTCTTTCTTCTGCTCGTCGGTTCCCGCCGCCAGGATCGCCGGGGCGCCGCTGCCCGCTCCTCCGACGCTGATCCCAACCCTGGAGAATTCCTCTTCAACGATGTATTGGTCCAGACGGTTGCCGTCCTGGCCCCCGTACTCCTCGGGCCAAGTAATGCCGACCCATCCCATTTCGGCGATGACCTTGTATAGCTCCCGAACCAGGGGGCCACGTCCGCCTTCACCCCAATTCTCTATTTCATCCCGTACCTCGTCGGTGACGTTTTCGGCAATGAATTTGCGCACGTCGTTGCGAAGGGTCTCTTGTTCTGGAGTGTAACCAAAGTCCATCTCAATCTTCTCCCGCATGGCGGTATCCACCGGCGCGAACGCTTTCGCCACCCGTCCCATGCTCCATTTGCTTGCGAAATCCGGTGGTTAACCCGTTGCTATTGTGTTCCCCACCACAGTCGGTGTCAAGGGTTTCGTAGTCACGTGAGAGGCTACTTCACTAGCCCGGCTAATTCAGCCACGTTCAGGCTAGAAGGTGGTTCGAGGTCATCCACAATCCCGATCATCCCATCTCGACGTTTGATTAGGCAACGCGGTGAATCGGACCAGATCTTCAACGGTTGAGATTACCTATTCAATCAGGTTGGTCGGTCATCCGTAGCATGCCGGACAGAGCACACCCGTAACTATCTAGATGACGCCCCAAACGCCTCTTCCAAAACCGGCTTTAACGCCTCCACCAGGGCAGGCAGATACTCCCGCCAATCCCCTATGATCCCATAGTCTGCCGAGCGGAATATGGCGGCCCGGCGGTTGGAATTGATTGCCACGATCACACCCGCCCGCTGAACTCCCACGGTGTGGTTGAACGCGCCGCGAATGCCCACCGCCAGATAGACTTTGGGGGCGATGCTCCTCCCGCTGATGCCAATTTGTACTTGATGGGGCAGCCAACCTTCGTGGGTAACGTCCCGGGTGCTTCCCAGGACCGCGCCAATGGAACCGGCCAATGTCCGCGCCTCCGCCAATCCGTCCAACCCACCAATGCCCATTCCCACGCCCATCACCACCGTGGCCCGCGCTAACTCAGTGGCCCCTATATCCTCTTGGTAATGCTCTTCGATTACATCTACATCCGCTCCCATCGAACCGGATTTAGCCGGTAAGGGCTCTATGGTCTCGAGGTTGACCGGTGTTCCGGGCTCGGGGGTTATGGGTATCAACAACCCCGGCCTGATGGTTACCAGATTCGGCAAAGTTTTGGATAAGATAGGGGCGACCACGTTGCCGCCCAAGGCCGGCTTAAGCTGGACCAAACGGCCTTCATCGTCGATCTCCAGATCGATGGCATCGCCAGTCAAGCCCAACTCAAGCCGCGCCGCTATTCGGGCCGCCAGGTCCCGCCCATCTGCCGTGGCGGCAAACAACACCGCGTACGGCCGTGCCTGGGAAATGGCCGCCGCCAGCGTCTCACTGACCGCCCTTCCATAAATAGGCCCCGATTGGGAATTGTCCAGCTCCATCACCTTGTCCGCGCCGTAGTCCGCTAGTTGCCGGGTGGCCGCCTCGGTCTGGCCTTTGCCGCCAACGATCACCGCCACCACCTGGCTTTTGGTCACGGAAGTCAACGAACGCGCCTTGCCCAGCATCTCCAAGGTCACCTGGAGCAATTCCCCCTGAAATGATTCCGCCACCACCCAAATGCTACGATCAACGTCATCGGGGTATCGCTCTGATGCCGGCGCCGGTCCATCAGCCCCTTCTTCTTGGGAGGCCAATTGGGCCAACCGATCGCGAAGACCTTGGGCGATCTGTTGCGCGGCCTCCTGGGGGTCGCCTCCCTCTATGGTCACACCCAACCGGTCGGGTTCCAACATGCGTATGTCCTGAACCCAGGTGGGTGAACCCGCCTCGCCGAATTGGGAGAGGTCGGACGACAATTCGGAGCAACTAAGCTCTTCTAGCGGCTTTCCCTGGGCCTCCTCCATCTGCTCGCGGTTGGAGAAAAGCTCCGGGGCGACCCCTTCGGTGACGCACACCACCGCCGGAAGAGAGCATTCGATCACCTGATATCCCTGATCGATGATCCGTTCGGCCCGAATCTTGTTGGTGGCAGCGTCCCAGTCCAACCGCCGCACCGGCGCGACGTGGGGCATGGACATCAACTCGGCGATTCCGGGGCCAACCTGGCCGGTTTCCGCGTCGGCGCTGTTGCGCCCGCACAGGATAAGGTCCGGCCCTTCCCTTTGCAGCGCCATCGACAGGGCGCGGGCGGTGGCCAGGGTGTCCGAGCCCGCCAAGGCCCTGTCGGTCAGCAGCACTGCCCGGTCGGCGCCCAAAGCCAGGCACTCCATCAAACCCTCTTTGGCTTGCGGCGGCCCCATGGAAATGACCACCACCTGGTCTTCGGGACCCCTTTTGAGCTCCACGGCCCGTACCAGGGCCAATAGGTCGAAAGGATTGACCTCCGAAGGTACTCCTTCCCGTACCACGGTCTTTTGCTCGTAGTCGAACTTGAGCCTGGCGATTACGGGGATGTACTTGACGCAGACCGCGATTTTCATGGTTTTGGTTTTTCCTCGATTGATTAATGCTGGCGATGATTGCTAAATAGCGGCGTCAAATGGCCGGGAAATGGCCGGCCACGGTTATTCTAGCTCGATTCTCTCTTGAACTTTGGTGGTGAGCCGTTCCAGGTTCGGGCTGGCGGCCACCGGGTAATGGGGCGCGTTGGTCAACGATTTGAACCGGGGGTCAAGGCGGCCGAAATCTTGGTTGAATGTCTCCCGTATCTCATCCAACGAGGGACTTGGGGCGGTACGCAAACCTCCAGCCATCACTTCTTCCAACAACTGCGTCCCGGCCGGCGGTTCTTCACCCGCAGCGCCAATGACATCCCTGGAGAACATTCCGCCGGTGTCCATCAGGCGGAACACCTGCTTAGCGCCCGGCCGGTATATCTTGCCCTCGCTCAATTTCATAACTGGGCGGCCGTCATAACAAACCAATTTATAAGCCATGTCCGACCAGGGGGCGTCGGCGGAAACACCCACCTTGGTGCCTACGCCGAATAGATCTATAGGGGCGGCCGCTTGGACCAACGATTCAAGTTCAAATTCGTCCAAACCACCGCTGGCCAGGATCTTGACGTAGTCCAGGCCAGCCAGGTCGAGCATCCTTCGAACCTGCCGGCTCAACGAGTCGAAGTCCCCCGAGTCGAGGCGGACAGCCACCAGCCATTGTCCTTTTTCTTCCATATTTTTGGCCACACGGACGGCCTTTTCCGCCCCCTGCAAGGTGTCGTAGGTATCCAAAAGCAATATGGTTCTGCCCGGAAAAGTATCGGCATAGGCTTGGAAGGCTTCTTCTTCCGAAATGAAACTAGAGATAAAGGAATGCGCCATGGTGCCGGCAGGAGGAATGCCGTAGCGCCGGGCCGCCAAGACGTTGCTGGTGGACTGGAAACCGGCCAGGTAGCCGCAACGGGCCATCTTCATGGCGGCGTCGGTCCCCTGGGCGCGGCGGGCGGAGAAGTCGGATAGAGGCCTGCCCTGGGCCGCCCAGACGCACCGGGCCGCCTTGGTAGCCAAAAGGGTCTGGAGGTTGATCTGATTGATGATGAAAGTCTCGGCCAGTTGGGCTTCGATTATGGGCCCACTAACCTCCAGCACCGGCTCATCAGCGAAGAACAACCGGCCTTCGGCGATGGCCCGAACCGAACCGGTGAACCGCAATCCCCCCAGGTATTGCAGGAAATCTCCGGTGAATATCGCAGTGGACTCCAAGTATTCTAGAGCGGCAGGCCCGAATCGCAATGCCTCAAGGTAATCTAGGACATCTTCCAGACCGGCGGAAACCAGGTAAGCACGGTTGGGCGGATAGCGGCGAATGAACAGGCTGAAGGTGGCCGTCGCCAACATCCCCTGGGAGAAGAACGCCTGGGCCATGGTCAATTCATATAGGTCGGTGAAGAGTCCCATGTCTTGGCCGGCAAAATGTGGCGATGGTTGATTCATCTACATATCCAGCTATCCGCCCCAGCTGACAGAGGCCGCCGGTCATTGAAAGCTGCGGAGTACGAAGGCTGAGAGGCGGTTTGAATCCGCTTTTGGTCTGGCATTCCCCCATAGCCCCTAGCGTGGAAAAACCAGGTCATCTGCGGCGGAAAAGCCGTTTCAAAAAACCCAGCTTGGCCAGAGGGCCCCTGTTTTGGGAGGCACTTCGGCTTAGGAACCTGTTGACGCAGTCCACGCAGGTACAGGCTGCCGGATGGGTCCCAGAAAGGTTTCTATACCTTTCATCTTCACGTCTGGGCATGATGGCTCCGGCCCGGTTTTTTAAGGCTGCCTACACGAATTTGCCGCTGGCTCGTAGTTCCAGCGTGGCGATAGCGTTGGCAATATCTCTGAGTTGGTCCAGCACCTCACCGTCCAAGACTTCAATGAGGTGGTCCACCCGCTGCGCCTGGGTCGATAAGGTGCCTTCGAGACCCTGAATTGGATGGCCTGCGGCCGCGGCATCAGCCAGCCGTTTTTCCAGGTAGCTCCGGTACTCCTTGGTCAGGCCGGCCAGTTGGTCCAGGGATTCGCCGATGGCCTCCACCTGGGGATGCCTGGGACCTTGGGACTCGCCAGAGAACCTGGGCTGTTCCTGGATGGGGAACCTCCGCCAGCGATAGGGTAGCTCAATGATAGAACCGGGTGCCTCTATTTGAGAAGCCGCCTCTAGGACCGCTGTTATTATGGCCCGTTGCTGCTGAGGCTTGCCCGCCTCCCCCAATTGATTGCCGGCAGGATAACGTATGTAAGGGGCGCGGGGCGCGCCCACTGAGCCGGTGATATGGGGTTGGACGGTCATTGAGATGGTGCTGACCCCGGCTCCCTCAACCTGATTTTGAACCAGTCCCACGGACCGGTGGCAGATGGGTCAACCGCAGGTCATCAATACCAGGTCGGCTCCTTCGTCGTGGAACCGGCGAGCCAGCTCCGGAGCCGTCTCTTCGATCAGGCGCGCGGGGTCGGGATTAAAGCCCATGATGCTATAAGCGTTGGGTGCGATGCCGCCGATGACTCCCTGGTCTGCCAACTCCCGGAGGCGGTCCAGCGGAAACATACAGTTCACGTCCCGGTCCGCATCCACGTGGTTATAATGGGTGTGGGTAACGGCCAGTTGGGATGTATCGACGCCGGTGGGGACCTGCCGAAAGGTCCAGTCGCCATGGGCGCTGGCCACGTCGAAAGGCTTGTCGGTTCTAAGATGGACTCCGCCGGTGGTGAACAGAGTAACCGTACATTGGGACAGCGGTTTTTCAAAAGGAGTCCAGTTTATCTGTACATTCCGAACGTCCTGGGTGCCCGTGTGTCCGGTTTTTATCCGGTCCATCCAGGTCTGGAATTTGGTTTTTTCGGACTCATCAAATACCCAATCTTTATATTCAACTGGCATATCGCACCGCTACGGCAATTCTTGAGTAATATTGAATCATAAAAGTTAAATTTACGCCGGTCTAATAACGCCCCAAAACGCCAATTATGTTGGCGTGAGAGAACATCTGTCAAACCGGCCAACCTTGACAGCCATGGTGCCCATTAGTAACATAACCACCGTTAACAATCGAATAATGACCCTGGAACCCTTTATACAGAACGGCGGAGGGGACGGCCCGACGAAGCCTAGCAACCGGTCCCGCCTGTGGGTGGGATACGGTGCTAAATCCAGCGTCTATACCAGCTATACTGGTTATGACGAAAGATGAGGGGCTTGGAAAGATTGAGCTTCTCTCCAAGAGAGGCTTTTTTCTTGCCCAAAATAATAGCGCCAAATGCCGGTTTTCGCCCGCGCATCCGCGTGGTTGCATCGCCGTTGTCTCACGGATAAGGTAATGGAAATCGAACCCATCCGTTGGTCCGATGGAACGCTGGTCCTTCTTGACCAAACGCGGTTGCCTTTAGAACAGGTAACGGTGGAGATTCGCCGTTACGAAGACGCAGTGTCCGCGATAAGCAACATGCAAGTCCGGGGCGCTCCGGCCATTGGTGTCACCGCCGCCTATGCCATGGCCCTGGCGGCAGGCCAGATACACGCCGATCCCGGAATCAACGGTAGAGATGGGTTTTTGTCCCAACTCCGTCTGGCAGCCGAAAAGATCGGTGCGGCGCGGCCAACGGCGGTCAACCTGGGATGGGCGGTCCACAAGCAATTGGAATTGGCTGAATCGGTGGCATCCCCAGCCGACATCAGTTCCCAGCTCCTGGAAGCGGCCCAGCGCATGCACCAACAAGACGTGGCCATTAACCGGCAGATGGGCGGCCACGGTCGGGACCTGATGCCCGACGGGGGAGCCGTCCTCACCCACTGCAATACAGGCGCGCTGGCCACCGCTGGTTTCGGTACTGCATTGGGGGTGATACGGGCCGGATGGGAAGCGGGCAAGCGGTTCCGGGTATACAACACGGAGACGCGGCCGTGGCTGCAAGGGGCCCGGCTCACATCTTGGGAATTCCAGCAGTTGGGCATACCGTCCACCCTCTTGGTGGATTCGGCGGCGGGAATGCTGCTGTCCCAAGGCAAGATCAGCTGCGTGATAACGGGGGCCGACCGAATCGCGGCCAACGGCGACACCGCCAATAAGATCGGCACATACACATTGGCGGTTCTAGCCAAAGAGAACGGCGTGCCCTTTTACGTGGCGGCCCCCACCAGCACCATCGACGTGAGCCTGGCATCGGGAGACGCGATCCAGATCGAAGAACGGCCACCCCATGAGGTGTACCAATTCCAAGGCAGCCAGACGGCTCCTCCCGGGATTGACGCTATCAATCCGTCTTTCGATGTGACTCCTAACCGTTACGTCAGCGCCATAGTGACCGAGGCAGGGATGGCCCGGCCCCCATATATAGAAAGCCTGATGTTGGCAGTAAAAACCGGCGGCCCATAGATGGATCGCGCAGGCCAGATCTTAAGCAAAGCGAACCAAAAAGGTAACCGGCTCGTTAAACATGGCGACTAAACAAGCTGCAATTGGTGTTATCGGAGGTAGCGGGCTTTACGAGATGGATGGGCTGTCCAACGTCCAGTTCATCGAAATGGACACCCCCTTTGGCAAACCCAGCGACGCCATCGTCCTGGGGCTGCTGGATGAGGTTCCCGTGGCCTTCCTCCCCCGCCACGGCCGGGGGCACCGGTTCAATCCTACACATATCCCGGCCAGGGCAAACATATACGCCCTGAAAACCCTGGGAGTGGAACGGGTCATATCGATCAGCGCAGTGGGAAGCCTGAAGGAGGAATTCGCCCCGCTGGATCTGGTGATACCCAGCCAGCTCATCGACCGGACCAGGCAGCGGGATAACACATTTTACGACGAAGGGATGGTGGTGCACGTGGCCTTTGCCGAGCCTTTTTGCCCAGCCGCCAGCCACTCGTTGCACCACGCCGCTCAAGAGATGGGTTTGAACGTCCACCCCGGCGGCACCATGGTGGTCATGGAGGGGCCGGCCTTTTCCACCAAGGCCGAGTCGTTCATGTACCGGTCGTGGGGCGCCGATATCATTGGGATGACAGCGCTGCCAGAAGCCAAGCTGGCCCGGGAAGCGGAGATGTGCTATACGACCATGGCATGGGTCACCGATTACGATTGCTGGCATCAGGGATCTGAATCGGTCACCGTGGAAATGGTGGTGCAAAACCTGATGAAGAATGTGGCCACGTCAAAGGAATTGTTGCGAACACTGGTGGCCAAACTGGATGTTCGGCGCGATTGCCCATGTGGCGCCGCATTAAAAGATGCCATAATCACCCCTCGGGCGGGCGTTCCCGAAGATGCCAAACGGAAGCTGGGCCCGCTGGTGGGCCATTACTTGACATAAACCCTTTGGGTTCAAAAATCAGGAGGATTTAATATGCCAAGGCAAGACCCTGGTGAACCATATTACCGGGTAGATTCGAACGAGGCTCGATCCATACTGGATGCTGATTCAGCCAACACCGTAGTGGTGGACGTGCGTAGGGACGACGAATGGGTCACCGGCCACGTCACCGGCGCCATCCACGTGCCCATTGACGATCTGCCTGACCGGATGGACGAGGTTCCCCAGGACAAAAAAGTGCTTTTCATTTGCGCCGCGGGAGTTCGCAGCGGGTTGGCCTGTGAGATGGCCGCCGCCATGGGATACGACCAGGAAAACCTTTATAACATCGAAGACGGCACACCGGTTTGGATCCAGGGGAACCATCCCACTTCCTATGGTACTGACCCGTAGCTTGGAGACGGCCCGTAGCATGCAGGTAGTCCGAGGCTTGGACACGGCCACCGGGCAAAAATGATTCAGGTTCAAGGATGCTAATCACGGGCGGGCATGATCACTGCCAACCCGCCGGTAGATAACGGCTGATAAGAAGAAGGAGAGAAACATTGTCTACACCACAGGCCAACGGGCACGTTAAAGACCTGTCCTTGGCATCAGAGGGAGTAAAACGGATCGAGTGGGCCGCTAGGGAAATGCCGGTCATCGAGATAATAAAGGAGCGGTTCGCCAAAGAAAAGCCGTTGGAAGGGATCCGAATGGCGGGATGCCTTCACATAACCACGGAGACGGCGAACCTGGCCATCGCGTTAAAGGCAGGCGGGGCCGATTTGGTCATGTGTGCCAGCAATCCGCTGAGCACCCAAGACGACGTCGCAGCAGCCCTGGTACAGGAATACGGGATTCCGACCTTTTCCATCAAGGGCGAGGACGACGCCACCTACTACCGCCATATCAAAGCGGTTTTGGACCATCATCCGCAGGTGACCATGGATGACGGCGCCGACTTGGTGACCGCCCTTCACCGGGACCGGTCGGAACTGATCAAAGATGTGATTGGCGGCACCGAAGAGACCACCACCGGGGTTATTCGTCTTACCGTCATGGCCAAGGCTGAAAAGCTTCTATTCCCGATCATCGCCGTCAACGAAGCCGAAACCAAACACTTCTTTGACAACCGGTACGGCACGGGCCAAAGCACCCTGGACGGGATCACCAGGGCCACCAACCTTCTTTGGGCAGGAAAGATGGTGGTGGTCGTTGGCTACGGCTGGTGTGGCCGCGGCATCGCTTCGCGGGCCAGGGGTATGGGGTCCAACGTGATCGTCACCGAGATCAATCCGGTAAAAGCGTTGGAAGCTGTCATGGACGGGTTCACCGTCATGACCGGGGTGGAAGCCGCCCGGGAAGGAGAGGTATTCATCACCGCCACCGGCTGTATCCACGCCATCGGCCGGGAGCACATCGACGTGATGCGCGACGGCGCGATCATGGCCAACAGTGGCCATTTCAACGTAGAGATCGATATACCACATCTTGAAGAGATGGCCTTGGAAACCCGTGAAGCGCGGAATTTTGTTCAAGAATATAAAATGCTGGACGGGCGCAAGCTGTACCTGCTGGGCGAGGGCCGCCTGATCAACCTAACTGCCGCGGAAGGACACCCCTCGGCGGTGATGGACATGAGCTTCGCCAACCAGGCTTTGGGTGTCGAATATGTAGTCAAAAACAGAGGAATACTCACACCGGGCGTGTACGACGTTCCCAAAGAGACCGACGCCGAGGTGGGCCGATTAAAGCTTCAGAGTATGGGAATCTCCATCGACACATTGACTGACGAACAGGATAAGTACTTGAATTCCTGGGAAGAAGGCACCTGACCGGATCCAACCCAAGCCCAGAAAAAGAAAATGTCCCATGTTATTGAGACAGGAGTAACCACATGCCACTGTTGTTCAACGAGTCACCCAAATACCTGCTCACCTCTGAGTCGGTGACTGAAGGCCATCCCGACAAACTGTGTGATCAAATCTCAGACGCGGTTTTGGACGCGGTGCTCGCCAATGATCCCACCGGCCGGGTGGCCTGTGAGACGGCTGTCACCAACGGGTTGGTTATGGTCATGGGTGAAATCACCACCAATTCCTATGTCGACGTGCCGGGCCTCGTCCGGGAGACATTACGCAACGCGGGCTACACCAACGCCGATTACGGCATTGACGCCAAAAGTTGTGGAATCAGCGTCAGCATCCAAGAGCAGTCCAACGACATAAGTAAGGGTGTGAGCACCGCCCTGGAACGGCGAGGCGACCATGCCACCTCGGAAGAACTGGACACCATTGGCGCCGGAGACCAGGGCATGATGGTTGGGTTCGCTTGCAACGAGACGCCGGAACTGATGCCCCTGACGGTGTCGCTGTCCCACAAGCTGGTGCGGCAGCTTAGCATCGTGCGAAAGGAAGGAATCCTGCCGTACCTGTGGCCCGACGGCAAGTCTCAGGTCACAGTTGAGTATCACCACGGCGTTCCCCGGAGAGTGCATACCGTGGTGATCAGCGCCCAGCACAGCCCGGATGTCTCCAACGAAAAGATAACCCAGGGCATAACAGAGCAGGTGATCAATAAGATCATACCGGCAGACCTTCTCGACGCCGACACCAAGATCTATGTAAATCCCAGTGGACGCTTCGTGATCGGCGGACCCGCGGGAGACTCGGGGTTGACCGGCCGGAAGATATTGGTGGACACCTACGGCGGCATCGCCCGCCACGGCGGCGGAGCGTTTTCGGGTAAAGACCCCACCAAGGTGGACCGCTCCGGCGCCTACGCTGCCCGGTACGTGGCCAAGAACATCGTGGCCGCCGGCTTGGCCGACCGAGCCGAGCTCATCGTGTCCTACGCCATCGGCATCGCCAACCCCATATCCGTCTCCGTCGAAACCTTCGACACCAATCACGTGGACAATCAGATCATCCATGACCTGATAGGCAAGCATTTCGATCTGCGGCCCGCCGCCATCATCCAGAACTTGAACCTGCGCCGTCCCATTTACAAGCAGACCGCCGCCTACGGCCACTTCGGCCGCGACGACATCAACCTGCCTTGGGAAGTGACGGATAAAGCAGCCATTTTGAGGTCGGAGGCAGGTCTATCCTAGATTCCGTCATACGTTTTGGCACCGACGGTTGGCGGGGGCGCATAGCCGATGATTTCACCTTCGCCAATGTGTCACGTTGCGCCCAGGGTGTAGCCGGTTACTTGAAAACCCAGGGCACGGCTGACCAAGGTCTGGTCGTGGGTTACGACACCCGGTTCCTTTCCCAACAGTTCGCTGAGACAGTGGCCTGCGTCTGCGCCGCCAACGGCGTGAAGGTCTACCTGTCGAGCAAGTTGGCCCCCACCCCGGTGATCACCTACAACGTTCTTCATCTACAGGCGGCTGGTGCGGCGATCATCACCGCCAGCCACAATCCGGCCCTGTGGAATGGCTTCAAATTCAAGCCCAGCTACGCCGGCAGTGCCACCCAGGAGATCACTGATCAACTGGAGGATGCCATCGCTTCAGCGGATACACCCCAGTCCATTCCCCTAGAACAAGCCCAAGAACAGGGGCTGGTTACAATGTTCGACCCGGACCCGCCCTACCTGGAACGCATAGGGACCCTAGTTAACCTGGAATCCATTCGGACGGCGGGGTTGAACGTGTTGGTCGATGACATGTTCGGGGCTGGCGCCGGTTACATCACCAGGCTTTTGTCCGGTGGCGCAACCGAGATCCAGGAAATGCACGACTATATCAACCCGGCTTTCCCCGGCATAGCCCAACCTGAGCCCATTGCCCAAAACTTGCCCGAGTTGATCCAACGCCTAACCGACGGCCGATCATCGGTGGGCCTGGCCCTAGACGGCGATGCCGACCGGCTGGGCGTGGTGGACGAAAACGGAAGGTTCATCACTACCCTGGATGTTTTCACCCTTTTGGCCCTATACCTGCTGCAGGAACAAGGCCGCCGGGGGCCCCTGGTAAAGGGCGTGACCTCGTCCATGATGCTGAACAAACTGGCCGAAAAGTTTGGGGTGGACGTTCACGAGATGCGGGTAGGTTTCAAGTACATCGGTCCCCAGATGACCAGTGTCAATGCCTTGATCGCCGGCGAGGAAAGCGGAGGGTTCGCCTTTCAGGGACATATACCGGAGCGCGATGGGATCCTGAGCGGCCTGCTCTTTTTGGAATACATGGCCCGCACCGGGCGAACGCCATCCCAGCTGGTGGAGCACCTGTTTGAACAGGTTGGCCCTCATCATTTCCATCGTCGTGACGTGGAATTCAACCCAGACGATAGGCAGAGGATCGCGGATCTGCTGGCAGACGAAGGTCTGGCCCAGTTGGCCGGGATGCCCGTGATCAGTTCCGACCAGATCGACGGCCGGCGGTTGCACTTCGCCAACGCCTGGCTGGCTTCCCGATTCTCCGGCACCGAACCTCTGTTGCGGATATACGCCGAGGCGGAAAGCCACGAGCAAATGACCGCGCTTTTAGACGCCGCCCAAGAATACCTGGGAGTGTAAAACAACGAACCCCCGCAGATGCGAGGGTTCGTGATTGGTCCGTTTTAGGCCGGTATGACTAGCGCTTGGTGTATTGGGGCGCCCGGCGGGCCCGCTTCAGCCCGTACTTCTTGCTCTCTTTGATCCGCGCGTCTCTGGTGATAAAGCCTGCCCGTCTCAGCCCGATCTTGAAATTCTCGTCATAAACCACCAGTGCGCGGGCGATCCCGTGTCGAATGGCATGGGATTGGGAATGGACGCCACCCCCAATCACTCTTACCACCACCCGGAAGCGGTTGATAGTCTCGCTGACCTTGAATGGCTCAAGAATTTCGTCTTGCCACGGCTTCCAGTTAAAGTACTCGTCCATCGGCTTATTGTTGATCAGGATCGGACCGCCGTCGTCCAAATACAGCCTTACCTTGGCGATTGAAGTCTTTCTTTTTCCAGTTCCATAATAGTAGTGCTGGTCTGTCGTTGCCTCTACCAAGCGTGTTACCTACCCTTCATCTGCGGTGTTTTCTTGAGCCAGGCCGGCCCGAACCTGTGCCTGATGGGGATGCTGGTCCCCAGCGTAAACCTTTAGCCGTGTCAGCATCTGCCGCCCCAAATTGTTCTTGGGCAACATGCCCTTTACCGCCAACTGTATGACCCTTTCCGGGTGGGTCTCCATCATACGGCGAAGGCTAGTGGTTTTTAGATTGCCGACGTAACCGCTGTGGCGATAATACATCTTTTGTTCTGTCTTCCGGCCGGTGACTTTGATCTTGGCGGCATTCAACACCACCACAAAATCCCCGGTCAGGGTATGGGGGGTGTAGGTCGGCTTGTCTTTGCCCTGAAGGACCATAGAAATATCCCGGGCCACCCGGCCCAGAACCCTTCCGTCCACATCTATGACTTGCCAATTGGCAGGCACTTCGCCGGGTTTGGCGAAAAAGGTGCTATTTCTCTTCATACCGGTTATCTCCGAGTCCGGACGCGCCACAACTTTCCCCATGGTAACTTTCCGCGTCGTTGCCTTCCAACAAACCGCCGCCAGGCGGCAACTCCGTTTGCGCAACCAGGGGAATAGTGTCCGGATATGTAACTTTCATCAGGCAAAGACCAAAGGCCGGAATCGAAGGCCAACCGATCTTTTCCTCGCACTTGCCCGTCAATACGTCCGCGACCACGCTGGCTGGCCAGCGGCCTTTGCCCACTTCCAGCAGTAGGCCATTGGTCTGGCGGATTTGATGTTTCAGAAAACCGTTAGCCTCGCATTCGAATATTACGGCCTCGTCCTCGCGCCATACATCCCAGCGGGTGACCCGCCGGCTCGCCGACTTCTCCGCGGGAAATCCCGGCGCCAAGGGCCGAAAATCGTGGGTACCCACCAGGCTTTGGGCAGCCGAAGCCATGCGCTCCACGTTCAAATCACCATTGACCCAAAACCATCTATTCCGGGCCAGGGGAGACTGCCACGGGCGATTGAGGACATTATAACGATAAGTTCTTGCTGAGGCGTGCTTGCGGGAATGGAATACCCCGGCCATCTGCCTGGCAGTCTGGACCTGGATATCCTTGGGAAGGTAATAGTTAAGTGCCCTGGGAAACACCTCGATGGGCTGAGAGCTGCTGGTCAGAAAGTCCACCACCTGGCCTTGGGCGTGAGCTCCGGCATCGGTTCTGCTGGCGCCGCGTATTCGAATGGATTCACCGGTAAAGCATTTCAGCGCCGTTTCGATTTCCCCTTGGATGGTGGCTTGCTCCCTTTGCAACTGGAACCCAGCGTACCCGGCGCCATCGTATTCCACAACCAAGGCGATCCTACGTGGCTCTCCATTGTAACCGGTGTTTGGATCGTCATTACTAGTTATGGACGACTCGGCCGGTAGCATTATTTAAGCCCTGGAGGCTTCCGCTTCGACCAGTTCTATGATAGCCATAGCGGCGCCATCACCCTGGCGTGTGCCAAGCTTTAGGATTCGAGTGTATCCGCCAGCCCGGTCTTCGTACCTGGGGGCAACTACGTCGAACACCTTTTTCACCGCCCGTTTATCCGGCAACTGGGCCAACGCCAGACGGCGATGATGCACGGTGCCTTTTTTACCGTGGGTGATCAGTTTTTCCGCCACGATCCGGGTTTCCTTGGCTTTTGCCAAAGTGGTGGTTATGCGCTCGTGGCGAATCAGTTCAGCCACCAACCCCCGCAACAGGGCGGTTCGCTGGTCCTTGTAACGGCTTAACCTTCTACCTGTGACGCGGTGTGAAGCCATGGTTATTCGTTGTCATCCTCCTGGCCGCTGTCATCGTCCGAATCATCTTCTGTGCTCCACCCTGTTGCGTCGCCGGGCAGATCCGCTGTCGACTCGGGCGCTTCGCCGACGCCAGGCAGTTCTTTGATATCCTGGGCAGAGATAGCGCCTTCTCCCGCAACCTGTTCGGCCACCGCGGCACCAGCATCTCCGTTATCCTGGGAATGCCCTGGTTCCAAACTGGCATCGCTCCCAGGCTGGGCGCCTACGCCCCGTTCGGCAAGCTTCTCTCTTAGTTCGGTCAAGGATTTATCGCCGAAGTTGCGTATCTTGAGAAGATCGTCGTCGGACATATCCAGCACTTCGCCCAACTTGGTGATATGGGCGCGTTTCAGACAATTCAGGGTGCGTGGCGACAACTCCAGCCGGTCAATGGGAGTCTGGTATATCTCCGGCGACTGTTCCAAAGACGACCGCTCCACACCCGGAACAATGACCTTGGTCAGATTACTGAAAAGGAAAAAGTGTTCAACCAAGTTTTGGGCTGCTTCCCTGACGGCATCCACCGGCTTGATGGTGCCATCGGTCCATACTTCCAGCACCAACCGTTCGTAGTCGGTAACCTGCCCCACCCTGGTCATCTCGACGTTGAAGTTGACCTTGGTGACGGGGCTAAAAATAGCGTCAACGGGTAAGACGCCGACGGGAGTTGTCTCGGAAACGTCATGTTGAACGGCCTGCTGGTAGCCGACTCCCTGCTCAACATTGAACTCTATGAACAGGCGTGAGGTTGGACTGTCCAGGGTGGCCAGGTGCAGTTCCGGATTGACTATTTCGAAGTCACTGGAAGTAGATATATCGCCGGCGCATACGAGACCTTCGCCGGTGACTTCCAGCCGCATCTTGCCCGCCCGGTCCGATTGGGACCGGATTCGGATGCGCTTGATATTCAGCAGGAGCTCCATCACCTCTTCTTTGACGCCGGGGATGGCCGTGTATTGGTGGACGACGCCCTCAATCTTCACCCAGGTGACCGCGCTGCCGTTGGTGGAACTCAATAGAATGCGGCGGATGGGGTTCCCGATGGTGAGACCAAATCCCCGCTTCAAGGGCTCAACCGCGACTTTACCGTAGGTATCGTCGGTTTCTAAAACATGAACGTCCGGTTTGAGGGATTCAACGACTCCCTCTGCGGGTCCGGCGGGTAGTATCAAGGTTTCCAGCATATTCTTACTACCTCGAGTAAAACTCTACAATTAACCGGGAATTGATAGTTTGCTTCAAATCTTCGTCGGCGGGCAGTGAAACCACCTGGCCGGACATTTCAGTGGTGTCCAGCATCAGCCACGCCGGCACCGGTTTCTTGGGCAAGCCATCGGTCCGATCTTTATAGTAATCGGTTTCCTTGTCCGTTTCCTTCCAGGTGATCTGGATCCCTTCCTTCACCAGGTAGGAAGGTATGTCGGTTTTCACGCCGTTAACCTTGAAGTGGCCGTGCAGGATCATTTGCCGCGCCTGCTTTCGTGAATCGGCAAATCCCAGCAGGAATATCACATTGTCTAGGCGCCGCTCCAGGATACGAAGCAGGTTAAGCCCTGTGATTCCCGGGGTGTTAAAGGCATCGTCCATGTAACGGCGGAATTGGGATTCCAGCACGCCATATATATACTTGGCCTTTTGTTTTTCCATGAGGTGCACGCCGTAGTCTGACGGCCGGCGGCGGCGGCGGCTGATATTACCCGGCGGGTTCCGGCGTTTTTCCACCGCGCACCTTGGCGTGAAGCACCGGTCTCCCTTTAGAAATAGTTTTTCACCGGTGCGGCGGCACAACCGGCAGGATGGTCCCGTGTATCTACCCATAAATGTTTATCCCTAAACCCTTCTTCTTTTAGGCGGACGGCATCCGTTATGGGGGATGGGTGTTACATCTCTTATGCTGGTAACCACCAATCCCGCGCCCTGCAACGACCGGATGGCGGCCTCTCTGCCGGAACCCGGTCCCTTGATCAATACATCGATATGCCGTAAGCCCTGGTCCATTCCCCGGCGGGCGGCTTGTTCGGCGGCGCGCTGGGCGGCGAAGGCCGTTCCTTTGCGTGACCCCTTGAACCCCACGGTCCCCGCGCTGGCGAAGGAAATGACGTTTCCCTGGGGATCGGTGATGCTGATCAACGTATTATTGAAAGTCGAGTAAATATAAGCCCTGCCCTGGGGCACGGCGCGACGTTCTCGCCTTCTTGCTCTCGGTCTTGCCATATGTCCGATTCACCTTTCTTAGGAGTATTATTAACGGCTACTTCTTGCCGCCGGTTCGCCTGCCACGTCCGGCAACGGTGCGGCGAGGCCCCTTACGGGTTCTAGCGTTGGTTCGGGTACGTTGCCCGTTTACCGGCAGTCCCCGCCGATGGCGAAGCCCCCGGTATGCTCCGATCTCTATTAGGCGGCGGATGTTTTGGCCGACTTCCCGCCTCAGGTCGCCTTCGGAGATGTAGTCGCGGTCGACTATCTCCCGTATCCGGTCAACCTGTTCCTCAGAGAGTTCGTTCATCCGTGGCGGAGAATCCGAATCAATCTGAGCCTTGACCAATATTTCCGCGGCCACCTTGGGGCCGACGCCATAGATACTACGAAGAGCCACATGGGCCTTTTTCCGGTCAGGTACGTCTACGCCTGCTATCCGAACCAATTTTAGCCTCCCACATTGGAAGTCATGGGGTTACCATCGCTAGCCCTGCCGCTGGGCATGGCGGGGATTGGAACAGATTATTCTGACCACTCCCTTACGCCGAATGACACGGCATTTGTCGCACCTCGGTTTTACCGATGCTGAAACTTTCATATCAGTTGGTCCCGGTTGTGATTACCCGGTTTTAGTCACCGGGTGTGTTGCCCGGTTATTACTTGAACCGGTAGGTGATACGCCCTCTGGTAAGGTCGTAAGGCGACAACTCCACCAACACCCGGTCGCCCGGAAGCACCCGGATGAAGTGCATCCGAATCTTGCCGGAGACATGGGCCAAGACCTGATGGTCGTTGGGCAGTTCCACCCGGAACATACCGTTGGGCAACGCCTCGGTTACGCTGGCTTCAACTTCGATCGCTTGTTTTTTGGCCATTCAACCCCTCTAGCTTGCCTAATCCCCGGCGGGAGTCCGTTCGACTAGTCTTCGCCGTCGCCGGGCACGGTGAGAATCACTGGGCCGTGTTCGTCGATTGCTATGGTGTGTTCAAAATGCGCCGACAGACTGCCGTCGGCTGTGACCACCGTCCACTGATCGTCCAATACACGCGTCTGCCATCCGCCGATGTTCAACATGGGCTCGATGGCGATGCACATGCCAGCCCGCAGGAGAGGGCCTCGCCCCGCCTGCCCGTAGTTGGGCACCTGCGGGTCTTCGTGGAGGAACCGCCCGACGCCGTGACCCACATATTCTCTGACCACGCCGTACCCACGAGATTCGCTATAAAACTGGACTGCGGCGCCGATGTCGCCCACCCGGTTACCCGGCTGAGCAGCTTTGATCCCTTCCAACAGGCTCTGACGTGTATCGTCGATCAGGCGCTGTGCGGCATCGCTGACTGCGCCCACCGGCACCGAGATCGCCGCGTCGCCAATGAATCCATCCAACGTTGCGCCCACGTCCATCTTTACGATGTCGCCTTCTCGCAACACCTTCTTGGCGGGAATCCCGTGAACTATCTCTTCGTTTATCGAGGCGCAAATACTGGCCGGGAAACCTCGGTAACCCTTAAAAGTGGGTTGGCCTCCGCAGCGTGTGATTTCCTTATAGGCTATCTCGTCCAGTTCTTTGGTTGTGATCCCAGGCGCCACTGCTTTTTTCAGCAAGCGCAGCACTGATCCAACTATGGCACCGGCACGCGCCATCGCCTCCCGCTCTTGCGGAGACTTTATGGTGATGCCGCCGGTGTATTTGGAGGGTGAGTTGGAGGCCGTCTCTATTTTCTTTGCCTGATTCACTTACCCTATTCTACTCCATCATCCCTGGTCTTGGAAACCCGCTGGATCTCCTTTATGACCCGGTAAAATACATCATCCACGGTGCCCACTCCACTCACTGCCGCCAACAGGCTACGTTCTCGGTAAAACTCCAATACCGGAAGGGTTTCTCCGTTGTACACCTCAATGCGTTTCTTCACCGCCTCGGGGGTGTCATCGTTCCTGCGGTATAACTCACCGCCGCAACGTTCGCATGTTTTGTCCATCGACCCATCCGGTTGTTCGGACGTCTCCAGGGTATAGGGCGTCTGGCAATCCCGGCAAACCCACCTCCCTGTGACGCGCCTGATCGTCACACGTTCCGGGACTTCAATGTAAACCACCAGGTCCAAAGGCCTAGACCGGCGTTTCAGGGCTTCTTCCAAAGCGACCGCCTGAGCCGGATTCCGGGGGAACCCGTCAAGGATAAACCCTTCGTCGGAATTAATGGATAACACGGTATCCAGAACGATGTCGATGGTCACTTCGTCTGGCACCAGAAGGCCTTGGCTCATATAGCTGGAGGCCTTCAGCCCCAAAGGGGTTTCCTGCTCCACATTGCTGCGAAACAGATTCCCGGTGCTGATAGGTTGTACTTCCAGATGGCCGGCTAGCAACTGGGCCTGGGTACCCTTTCCTGCTCCTGGCGGCCCAAATAAGACTAATCTAAAGCCCAAAGCCATATCTAGCGCAGGAACCCCTCGTAGTTTCTCATCATAAGTTGGGCTTCCAACTGGCGCAGCGTGTCCAAACCCACACCCACCATGATCAATAAACTGGTGCTACTGAGGGATATGGCCTGAACCCCAGTCACCAATGAAGCTATATAGGGCACGATGGAGATGAACCCCAGGAAAAGGGCCCCTCCCATGGTGATACGCACGATCACCTTGTTCAAATAGTCTTGGGTGGGACGGCCCGGCCGTATGCCTAGGACAAACCCTCCATTTCGTTGCAGACCTTCGGCCAGGTTCTGCTGATTGAACACCACCAGGGTATAGAAGAACGTGAAAATGACCACCAGCACAAAAACCAGCACCCAATAAAGGGGGGCCGATGGAACCAACAAGTCGGCAAAGAAACGGGACACGTCCCCCAACATGCCGGAATTGGTGGCGAAATATGTGGCCACGGTGCCCGGCAGGATCACGATGGAAAAGGCGAATATCAAAGGGATCATACCCGCCGAATTGATCCGCAACGGCAGGTAGGTGGCGCCGCTCTGACGGTACATGCGGCCGCCCCGGAATATGCTGCGGCCGTATTGAACTGGGATCCTGCGGTGGGCCTCGTTGAACGTCACTATGAGCGCGATGATCAACACGCCGAAGATGGCGAAGAAACCTACTCCCAACACGTTGTCTCGGTCCAGGAACCCTTGGGTAATAAGGTTTGGGAACCCAGAGACGATCCCGGCGAATATCAACAACGATATGCCGTTGCCTATGCCCCGCTCGGTGATGAGCTCACCGATCCACACCAGGAACATCGTGCCGGCCACGATCGACAAAAGGGCCGCCAGGGTGGGCAGCAACGCTGAACCCGTGAAACCCACTTCCGGCAATACGTTGCTTTGCTGCAGGAGTATCAATTGGCCATATCCCTGAGCCAAGGCGATGGGAACCGTGAGATAGTGGACCATTCGGTTCATCTTGATCCGGCCCGCCTCCCCTTCGCGGGAGAGATCCTGGAGGCTGGGAATCACCGGGGTCAAGAGTTGCACGACGATGGAGGCCGTGATGTACGGGAATACTCCCAGGGCCACGATGCTCATCCGGCGGAGCGCGCCTCCGCTGAACAGGTCTAAAAATCCCAGGAGTTCATTATTGCGAAATAAGTTATCCAACTGCACGGCGTCTATGCCGGGCATGGGGATATGGGCTGCGAAGCGATAGATCACCAGCATCGCTAGTGTGAAAAGGATTTTGGCCCGGAGATCCGGCAGGCTAAACGCGTCAAACGCAGCCTGAATCAAACGGGGATACCGTCCTCCCTGGACCTCGGCCGTCATCATGCCGGTTAAAGCTCCTCTACCCTTCCACCCGCCGCCTCTATTCTTTCCCTTGCGGAACGCGTAAATTTGTGGGCCGCCACGGTAACCGCCTTGGTGATTTCTCCGTTGCCCACAACCTTTACTGGCTCGTTCAAATTTCGCAAGATCTGCCGCTGGGCCAAATCCTCGGGAGTGATCCTGTCGCCATCGTCAAATGTGTTCAGCGCATCCAACCCGACCAACGAGTAATAGACTTTGAATTGGTTGGTGAACCCCCTTAACATCGGTAGACCTTTGATCAGGGGCAACTGGCCACCCTCGAATCCCAGCCTGGAACTATGTCCAGCCCGCGATTTTTGCCCTTTCATACCCCGGCCGGCGGTGCTGCCTTGCCCGGCGGCATCACCTCGGCCTATTCTTTTTCTTCGTTTTCTGGCGCCTCTTGGAGGGGCCAGCTTATGCTCCATCATTCCCTGTGCCTCTTGGGTTCCAAGTTTACGTTGATCTCTTTTAGTCGATCGCTTCAACGAACACCAGATGAGGCACCTTGGCCACCATCCCCCGAATGGTCGGGCTGTCGGCATGTATCACGGTATGGTGAAGCCGGCGCAGGCCCAGTGAGCGAATAATCCGCCGCTGGGATTTGGGATGTCCAATACAACTTTTTTTCCAGGTGATCTTAAGTTGAGCCATGATGTTTCCTAACTATTTTACCCTGCCATGCCACGGCTGGCCGCTTATCTTCGGCTGCCAAATCCACCGCTGGGTCCACTGGCTTGGGCGGTCATCGCGGCCATTCGCTTTGCTATCTCGATTTCCGGATCCCTTAGTTGGCGCAACGCCTCTAACGTGGCATAGACGATATTTATGGGGTTGCGAGAACCCAACGTCTTGCCCACGACATCTTTCACTCCCGCCAGCTCCAATATGGCCCTCATCGCTCCAGCGGCAATGACCCCGGTGCCCTCTCGGGCCGGTTTTATGATCACGATCGTAGCGCCCTTTTTGACTGTGATCATATGCGGGATGGTGCCCCCTTTAAGGGGAACCGTCACGGTACCTGCCCGGGCGATAGCATTGCCCTTCCTGACCGCGTCGGGAATAACCAAAGCCTTACCTAGACCCGCTCCGACTTGGCCCTCGCCGTCGCCGACCACCACAAGGGCATTGAACCTTAGACGGCGGCCGCCTTTGACCACCTTGGCGATGCGCCTGGTATAAACGACGCGTTCGGTGAACCCGCCGGTATCCTCGAACCGCGGCCGGCCAAAAAATCCTCTATCAGCCCCAGTTACCATCAGTCACCTATTCCTCTAGTTTCAACCGGCGGGCCGCTTGCCTGAATCGGCAACACCACATCATGTGTCCGCCGGTGGTAGCCGTCAAACAGCCCATCATAGAATCAATCTAAGTCGAATCTAGAAGCCGGGTCTAAAATTTTAGCCCCTCTTCTCTGGTTGCATCGGCCAGGGCCTTGACCCTGCCGTGGTACTTGTAGCCGCCCCGGTCGAAAACCACCGTGGTGACTCCCACGCCCTTGGCCCGTTCGGCCACTAATTTTCCCACCGCGGCTGCGGCTTCGATCTTGGAAGTCCCATCACCCGGTTTGACCGCCTCATGGCTGGAAGCGGCACACAGGGTGCTCCCTCCGTCATCGTCGATGACCTGGGCGTAAATGTGCCTCAAACTCCTAAATACACATAGCCTCGGCCTGCTGGCGCTCCCGGCCAACTTTTTCCGCAACCTTGCATGGCGGACCACCCTGAGTTTAACCGCGTTTTTATCCTTCGGCATTGGCTTTTGACTCTCCGGAACATGGGGGAATTTGATTGGCCGATTTTATGCCTTGCGTGCCGCTGCCTTGCCCGGCTTTAGATGCAAGACCTCATCGGAATACCTAATTCCCTTTTCTTTATAGGCGTTGGGCGGCCGGACTTTTCTGACTTGGGCCGCCAAGCTCCCAACCTGCTGTTTATTAATACCGCGGACGTGGATACGGTTGTTGCCTTCCACCTCCATGGTGACACCCTGTGGCGGGTGGATCTCCACTGGATGAGAGTAGCCCACGTTCAGAATGACTCCATCGCCAGCGGCCGTGACCCGGTATCCGACTCCCATTAGTTCCAACGTTTTGGTATACCCGTCGGTCACGCCGGTGACCGCGTTGGCGATTAAACTTCGGGTCAACCCGTGCAGCGAATGGTGGAATTTACGTTCCGATAGACGTTCCACCACCACGTTGCCATCTTCCAGGCTAACGATGACTTCCGGATGGTAATTCTGGGTCAAGGTCCCCAACGGACCTTTGACCGTTACCTCTCCGGGCTTGATTTCCAATTCCACCCCTGCGGGGACCGGGATAGGTCTTCTGCCGATGCGGGAAAGCGTACGGCCCGCGCCATTTTCGCCATTACCAGACATAACAGAGCAATTCTCCCCCCATGCCTTCGCGCCACGCCTGGCGGCCCGACATGACTCCCTTAGAGGTTGATATGATAGCCAACCCCAAGCCGCCGTAAACCCGGGGGATCTCACCCCTGCCAACGTAGACTCTGAGACCGGGTTTGCTAACTCGTTTCAAGCCTACGATAGCCGGTTCCCGTTGATCGCGGTAGGCCAAGTGCAACCGCAACGCCAGGTGGAGTTTACCCCTGGGGGTGTCAAAATCGCGTATAAACCCCTGTTCCTTAAGAATCTTGGCAATAGCCAATTTCATCTTTGAGTGGGGCATCATTACGGAATCGTGTCGCCTTTGAATCCCGTTGCGGATTCGCGTTAACATGTCGGCGATCGGATCGGTGACGGGCATGATCTTTACCTTACTCCATTGCCCGGGGGAAATCATTCATATGACGGTCCCGCCCGGCCCGGCTATTTATAGACTAGCTTTTCGGACACCGGGTAATTCACCGGCCAGGGCCAGTTGCCTAAAGCAGATTCGGCACAGGCCGAAATGCCGGATGTAAGCCCTGGGCCGGCCGCACCGGTGACAGCGGCTATTTTTTCGCACCGGAAACTTAGGTTCTCGCAACCACTTTTGGATTTTGGACGCCTTGGCCAAATGGTCTCCTTACGTCGCCTTGACGAACGGCATTCCGTACATCTCTAGGAGACGGACGGCTTCAGAATCGTTTCGGGCCGAGGTTGTTATCGTCACTTGCAGACCCCGTAAGCGGTCCACCTGGTTATAATCGATCTCCGGGAAAATGATCTGCTCGCGAATGCCAATCGAGAAATTCCCCCTGCCGTCGAAGCCACGGCGAGGCAGCCCTCTGAAGTCTCTGATACGGGGTAAAGCCGTATTGATGAAGCGGTCTAGGAAGTGATACATGCGGGCGCCCCTAAGGGTGACCGAAGTACCGATAGGGTTGCCTTCGCGAACTTTGAATCCCGCGATGGATTTGCGTGCCCGGTTCACCACCGGCTTTTGGCCGGTGATGGTCGAAAGGTCTTGGGTGGCGGCCTCCATGGCCCGGCCATTGGTCAAAGCCTCACCCAGCCCTATATTGAGCACTATCTTTTGGACCCTGGGAACCTCCATGGGGTTGGTGAATCCAAACTCCCGCATCATGCCGGGAATGATCTCATTCCGGTACATGTCCCGCAGCCGTGGCGCAGGGACACTTGCAGCCGCTTCCTCAATGGGGGGCTCATCGGCCACTGCGGTAGCGGCTGGCCGCCGGGCGCGGGTAGTCCGGGTTCCCGATGCTGCCCGCTGACGCCGGGGGGCCGGCTTTGGGGCCTCTTCGGCGGGCGCCTCGTCTGAACCGCCGTCTTGGGTAGCTTCCGCTCCAGCATCATCAGCCTGATTGGCGGATTCCGCCTTGGGTGTCTCTTCCTGAGAAGTCTTCTCCGGGTCCCCCGCCTGTTCTTCCACCTGTTCGTTATCCAACATCGTCGATGACTTCCTCACACTTGGGGCAACTTCGCACCCGAGCGCCCGTCTCGAGAAATACTATCTTTGGTTTGGTGGGCCTGCTGCACTTGTTGCAAAGCAACACCACGTTGGAAACATGGATGGCCGCTTCCTGTTGAATGCGGCCCGATTGACGTACTCCGGGGCGAGGCCGGACGTGCCGGGTGATCATGTTGACACCCTCTACCACTATCCGGTTGGCCTTGGTATCTTGCCTATCGACCCTTCCCGTTTTGCCTTTGTCTTTGCCGGCTACAACCAAAACGCTGTCCCCGCTGCGGATGCGCACTATACCACCTCTGGCGCCAGGGAAATGATTCGCATGAAACCTTTGTCCCGCAATTCCCGTGCTACCGGGCCAAAGATGCGGGTGCCTCGGGGCAACTGGTTTTCTTGAAGCAAAACCGCGGCATTATCGTCGAACCTGATGTAGGTGCCATCGGGACGGCGGCGAGGCTGGGCTTGTCGAATCACCACCGCCTTGACCACTTCGCCCTTCCGAACCGGGGAATTAGGCGCCGCTTCCCGAACGTTGCAAACCACGATGTCGCCAACATGGGCGTATTTGCGGCGCCCACTGCCGGGAATGTTGATCAGGCGGATGATTTTGGCGCCACTGTTGTCGGCAACGGTCAAGCGCGTATAGGTCTGAATCATTACTGGCCATCCTTGTCGTCCTGGCCTTCCTCGGCCGAGGTCTCTTCTTCCTGGTCCCCCGCCGTTTCCCCCGAAGATTCTTCGGAGGACTCTTCGGAAGCGGCTTCGATCTCCGGAGAATCGTCCGCCACCGCAGCTTCTGACGCATCCTCGGCCTCGGGAATCACGATCACCGCATCACTCTCCAGCTCACTGGGGGCTACATCGGCCACCTGCCGGCGCTGTAATATCTCCATGAGGCGCCAGTGCTTTGATTTCGAGATCGGTCTGGTTTCCTCTATTCGGACTACGTCGCCCAACCGGCACTGGTTTTCCGGATCGTGTACCTGGAACCGGGCGACTCGGCGCATCATTTTGCCGTAGAGCCGATGGCGTTGTTTCCACACCATCTCCACCACGGCTGTCTTTTCTCGTCCCGTTCGCACCACGGATCCGACGCGAACCTTTCGCATAGATCTGGCCACGATTAACCCTCCACCAACTCGCGTTCGCGCATCACCGTTTTTATTCGTGCGATGGACCTGCGGGCTGAACGCGGGATATTTGTATTGGGCAGTTGATTTGTGGCCGCCCTAAATCTCAAATGCATTAATTCCTGGTAAGACTTGGCCAACTCCTCTTTGAGTTGAATGTCGGTCAATTCCCTGATTTCTCTAATCAACAAAGCCGGTTCCTTTATCCTTTGACTACCCTGCGCCTAATTAACCCGCGCCTCCGGCCAAAACCGCCAGCCGGTCGCGGGATACGGTTTTGGTAGGGATCGGCAATTTATGTGATGCTAATTTCAGTGCGTCGATAGCTTCTTGCCGGGGAACCCCGGCCACTTCAAACAGTATGCGTCCCGGTTTGACCACAGCCACCCAGTAATCCACCGCTGCCTTGCCTCCGCCCATGCGGGTCTCGGCCGCCTTTTTGGTGACCGACTTATCGGGGAAAATCCGTACCCAAACTTGGCCGCCTCTTTTAAGGTGGCGCGTCACCGCGACTCGAGCTGCCTCTATTTGGCGGGCGGTTATCCAATCACAACCCATGGCCTTTAGGCCGAACTCGCCAAAATCGACGGTATTGCCACCGGTGGCGGCACCCTTCCGGCGGCCGCGGAAGCTTTTTCGGAATTTTGTTCGTTTGGGCAGTAACATCTGGTACCCCTCATAGTTAAACGCCGGACCATTGAAAATCGCCCGGCACCCTCGTGCTTCGGTTAAATGTCGTCATCAATCAAGATCTCTTCATCCGGTTCACCGGCCTGCACGGTCACCTCAATGGTTTCCAACTCCTCCTCTATCTCCGGAGGAGGAGGCAAAATCTCTCCGCGGTACACCCAGACCTTTACTCCGACCCTCCCCATTGCGGTGTGGGCTTCGGCCAAAGAGTAATCTATATCCGCCCTCAAGGTGTGGAGGGGGACCTGGCCCAGCATGAATTTTTCAACTCGGGCGATCTCGGAGCCGGAGATCCTGCCTTTTACGATGATCTTGATGCCCTGTGCCCCGCCCTGCATGGCCCTTTGCCCGGCCTGCCTCATAGCACGCCGGTAGGCGACGCGCCGCTCCATCTGGTCGGCTATGTTCCTGGCAACCAGGTAGGAGTCAATCTCTGGCTGTTCAACTTCGATGATATTGAGTTGGATCCTCCGGCCGGTTATCTCTTCCAGCTTGGTCCGCAGGTTTTTGACCCGCTCTCCATCCCGGCCGATGAGGATTCCGGGCCGGGCGGAACGAATGTTGATCACACTGTCCTGGGCGCCCCGGTCGATCTCGACCCGCGATATGCCAGCATCGGCGAATCCTTTGTATTCATCGCGGATACTATTTCGAAGCCTCAGGTCTTCCAGCACCAACTTACGGTAGTTGGTGGCGTTCGAGGCGTACCAATGGGCTTTCCAATCTTTGATGATACCTAAACGAAATCCGTATGGATGGGTCTTGTGGCCCATGATCTAGGCCTCCTCTTCGTCGTTTACGATCACAGTCAAGTGACAGGTGGGTTTGAGGATCCGGCCCATGCGGCCCCGAGCCCTGGGCCGGAACCGCTTCAGAGGCTTCGCCCGATCGGCGGTGATCTGAACGATCCTTAAAGAATCTCGGTTCATCAACATGTTGTTTTCGGCGTTGGCCGCCGCAGAATTAACCACCTTATACACTGTCTTGGCCCATGGGGAAGTCAAAAGCCCCAGGGTGTTCAATGCATCGTTCACCGATTGGCCGCGAACCAGATCCAAAATCGGCTTCAACCTTTTCTGGGAAGCGCCCAATGATTTTGCGAATGCCCTAACGGGAGGCATGACGTTACCTTGCCCTACTAGACCGTTCGGATCGCCCCAAATGGCCTCGGTAGGTCCTGGTGGGAGAAAACTCCCCCAGCCGGTGGCCCACCATGTTTTCGGTTATGAATACCGGTACGTGCCGGCGGCCGTCATGCACACCGATGGTCAGACTGACCATGTCCGGCATGATCATCGACGCCCGAGACCAAGTCCGGATCACCGTCTGCGTGCCAGAGCGCTGTACCGCTTCCACTTTCTTCGCCAATTTGGGGTGCACGTATGGACCCTTTTTTATCGACCGGGACAATCTACCTTCTCCTACCCCGGCGGATTATCAGGCTTTCGGAAGCCTTGTTCTTGCGCCGGGTCTTGTGGCCTAAAGTGGGCTTGCCGGTGGGCGACTTTGGTCCCGGCATGCCAATGGGCGAACGGCCTTCCCCGCCACCGTGGGGATGGTCAACTGGGTTTTTGGCGACACCTCGTACTTGAGGACGGCGGCCAAGGTGCCGTCTTGCTCCGGCTTTACCGAGGCTTTCATTCTTATGGTCGGGATTTGATAGCTGACCCACACTGGCCCGGCAGACCAGTAGGATTCGCCGCATCTCTCCAGAGGGCAGGCGCACCAGAACGTGATCACCTTCACGAGAAAGGACCTGGGCGCCGCAGCCGGCACTTCTAGCCAACTGTCCGCCCCTGAAGGGGGTCAGCTCCAGATTGTGAACCACGGTTCCTGTCGGAATATTCTGCAGAGGCAGGCAGTTACCTGGACGGATTTCCGCCTGGGGGCCGGATTCGATCACGTCTCCAGGAGAAAGGCCCAAGGGAGCTAGGATATAGCTTTTTTCGCCATCGACATAATAGACCAGCGCTATCCTGGTGGTCCGGTTTGGGTCGTACTCGATGGAGATGACCTTGCCCGGAACACCGTCCTTCTTCCTTTTGAAATCTACCTTGCGGTACATCTGCCGGGACCCACCGCCCCGGCTACGGGTTGTTATCTTACCCCGGTTATTCCTTCCAGCGTGGTTGGCCTTACGCTCCAACAACGACTTTTCCGGCTTGCTGCGCGTAATCTCTTCAAATGAAGGACGCACGGCGTTGCGGGTGCCGGGGGTCACTGGCCTAAGATTTTTTAACGGCATCTAAACGTCCCTTTCAACAACGCCATTATCTAGATTCCTTCGACAATTTCGATCCGGTCGCCCGGTTTCAGGGTGACCACGGCTTTTTTAACGTCGGGCTGTTTGGTGGTCCGGGGACCGTATCGCTTCTGCTTGCCCCTCAACTTGGTGGTATTAACGTCCAAAACGGTGACATTAAAACTCTGCGCCACCGCCTGTTTTACTTCCACTTTATTCGCGCCCATCGCCACGTGAAAGGTGTATTTCCCCGATTCCTGCAGCAGGGTGCTTTTTTCCGTTATCGTCGGTTTGATCAGTACCCGGTGAATGTCCATCTACTCTTTTTCCTCATCACCGGCGGATTCAGCCTCGTCGGCGGGTGCGACAGGTTCCGGCTCTTGCACCGGCTCCGGCGTCGAGGAGGCAGACGGCAGGCCCGAGCCTGAGACGTTGCTTCCCCTGCGGCCGTGGGGATCCGACGCCAGACTTTTTTCAGCCCACCGTACCGCCTCCAGTGTTATCACCAGGGTTTCACGGCTCAATAATTCTTGAGCATTGAGTTGGTTCACGGGTAGGGTCCAAATCTTTGGGATATTATGGGCAGACCTGACCACGGCTGTAACGGAACCCTGGGTCACAAAAAGCGCGGAACCGGTGAGACCCAGGTTGTTCAGCAAATCTACCATTGACCTGGTCTTTCCGTTGACGGTGTCCATGGAATCTAGGCACACCAACCGGCCTTCACTGGCCTTTGCCGAGAGAACGCACCGCAACGCGGTCCGCCGCATGCGCTTGGGCAGCGACTTACGGTAGCTGCGGGGATGGGGACCGAACACCACGCCACCATGCCGCCATTGGGGGGCCCGAATGCTTCCTTGCCGGGCCCGGCCCGTGTGCTTTTGGATCCAAGGTTTCCTCCCACCTCCGGAAACCTGGGCCCTGGTCTTGGTGTCGTGGGTACCTTGCCTTTTGTTTAGCTGATACGTGACCAGCGCCTGGTGAACCAGCGAATGGTTCATCGGCACATTAAACACGGCATCGTCCAGATCGACGGTGTCAACCACTTCGCCTGTTTGGGATTTAACCGCTACTTCCATAAATCCTTAAGGGACCCCTACGCCTGTTCCTGGCGTCCTTGTTCTTGACTTTCCGGGTGCTAGTCTGCCGAACCTTGGCCACCGTCAGTTTCAGCCTCTGGATCTTCGCCCTCGGGCTGTTGGGCTTCCGGTTCTTCGTTATCCGTTTGCTAGACCGCGATGTCTTCGACTTCACCCACCGGGACCTCGGATTCATCCGCACCGGCAGATGGCGATTCTTGCACCTGGATCATCAGGGGCATAGGCTCTACGGCTGGCTTTACGCTGCGGCGGATCTCCAGTAGCCAGTTAACTGACCCCGGGACGCCGCCTTTGAGCAGCAATAGGTTTCTTTCCACGTCGACATGAATCACTTGAATACCTTTGACTGTGATTCGCCGGTTTCCCATATGGCCGGGCATCTTCATGCCTTTGTATACTTTACCGGGAGTGGTCCCTCCCCCGATCGAGCCAGGCGCTCTGGCGCGGTCCGATTGGCCGTGGGTCCGGGGGCCCCCGGCGAACCCGTGCCGTTTCATCACGCCGGCGAAACCCCGGCCCTTGGACCTGCCGGTCACATCCACGAATTCGCCAGGCTGAAATACGTCCACAGTCAGCCTTTGCCCCACTTGAAACTCGCCGATATCGTCGGCCCCAACCTCTTTGATGTAACGGGAGGGGAGGCTTTTGTTAAAATGGCCGGTCATGGGTTTGTTGAGTTTTTTGACCTGGCCAAATCCCAGTTGGACCGCTTCGTATCCATCGGCATCCTGGGTTTTGATATGGGTAACCACACAGGGGCCCGCCTCGACAACGGTCACCGGAACCACTATCCCGTCAACCCGGAATACCTGGCTCATCCCCACCTTTTTACCTAGAAAACCTTGAATCATGATGATTGCATTAACTCCAACAGCCGATTAAAGCTTGATGGAGATATCCACTCCCGCAGGTAGATTTAGACGGGTCAACGAATCGATGGTCTTGGAGGTTGGCTCTAGAATGTCTATGAGCCGCTTGTGAGTGCGAATCTCGAAATGCTCCCGGGAATCCTTGTCCACGTGGGGGCTGCGAATGACGCAAAACCGTCTGATATGGGTTGGAAGGGGCACGGGTCCGCCTATCCGCGCTCCGGTCCTTTCCGCCGTCTCGACGATCTGCCCGGCGGACAGGTCTAGCATCTTGTGGTCAAAGGCTTTAAGTATGATTCGTACTTTCTGTCTGGTAACCATCTTAGTCTATCTTCATCGCTAATCTAGATTTGCTCGGTTCCCTGTTGTTTTCTGGGTCAACCCGCGTGAACGATCGTGCTCAGCAGGTTTTCCGGGACCGGCTGGTAGTATTTGAATTCCATGGAGAAGGTGGCCCGGCCTTTGGTGATGGAGCGCAGGGCCGTGGTGTAGGAGAAAGTCTCTCCCAGAGGTAGTAGGCCGTGGACCACCTGGGTGGTGTCTTGGCCTTCAATACTGCGTATCTGGGCCCGGCGGGTGCCTAGATCACCCAGAACATCGCTGAGGAATTCTCCTGGGGTTTCCACTTCCAGGGCGGCGATGGGCTCCAACAATACGGGCTTGCCCTTTCTTGTACCGTCGCGCACCGCCATCATGGCGGCGCTGCGAAAGGCGATCTCCGATGAGTCCACGTCGTGGAAGCTGCCGTCCACCAACCGTACCTTCACATCGACCAGAGGATATCCTCCCAACGGCCCGTTGTCCAATGCCGCGCGGACGCCCTTTTCCACCGCTGGTATGTACTCCCTGGGTATGGCTCCCCGGACTATGGCGTTCTCAAACACCAAGCCTTCGCCCCGTTCTAAGGGCGCCATTTCCAGCCAGACGTGGCCGAACTGGCCGTGGCCTCCCGACTGCCTGACGAAACGCCCTTCCACCCGAATGGGCTGGGTGATGGTCTCCCGGTAGGAAACCCTGGGCGGGCCCACGTTGGATTCCACTTGGAATTCACGGCGCATCCGGTCAACCAGCACTTCCAGATGGAGTTCGCCCATTCCGGAGATGATCGTTTGACCGGTTTCCGAGTCGAATCTGACTACGAATGTCGGGTCTTCATCGGACAGTTTACGCAGGGAATCGGTCAGCCGGTCCTGGTCAACCCGGGTCGTGGGCTCAATGGCCACCGAAACCACGGGCTGCGGGAATTTGGGCGGCTCTAATACAGCCGGCTCCGGGCCGGTTACCAAGGTATCCCCGGTGAATGTGTTCTTCAGTCCGATGGCGGCGCAAATGTTGCCCGCGCTCACTTGGTCCAGTTCTTCCCGGTGGTTGGCGTGCATGTGCAAAAGGCGGCCCAAACGCTCATTCTGGCCCTTGGACACGTTTCTGACGGTAACCCCCGCTTTCACCGTACCCGAATATATCCTTAAGAAGACCAATCGGCCCACGTAGGGGTCAGTGGCGACTTTGAAAGCCAGAGCAGCCAGGGGCTCATCGGGGTCTGCGTGGCGCAGGACAACTTCGCCATTGTCCGCTCGCACTGCCTCCACCGGAGGCACGTCTTTGGGCGAAGGCAGATAATCTAATACGGCATCCATCAGCGGCTCTACGCCCTTGTTACGGATAGCGCTGCCGCAAAGGACCGGAATCAATTCCCTGGCGATGGTCGCCCGGCGCAGGGCATTCCTCAGGGATTCTTCCTCGATCTCTTCCCCGTCCAAATAACGGATCAACAACGATTCGTCGGTCTCTACGATCTTTTCGATCATCGCTTGGCGGTAATTATCAAAGGCCTCTTGGTAGTCTTCGGGCACCGGCCCAAGCACAGGAGTTGCCTTGGTATCTTTTTGACCGTGACCGGAGGCTCCGTTGGAATATATGGTTGCTTGACCCGCGATGAGGTCAATGACCCCCCGGAATTCCGCCTCTTCACCAATCGGAAGCTGAACCGGTATGGGATTGCCCTTGAGCCTCCGCCGGATTGACTCAATGGTCCGCTCATAACTGGCGCCGACCCTGTCCATCTTATTGACAAAGCAGATGCGGGGAACATTGTAGGTGTCGGCTTGCCGCCAGACAGTCTCCGACTGAGACTGGACGCCAGCCACGGCATCGAGCACGACTATCCCGCCGTCTAGAACCCGAAGGCTCCTTTCCACCTCGGCTGTGAAGTCCACATGGCCCGGGGTGTCGATGATGTTGATCTGGTGGTCTTTCCAGGTGGAGGTGATGGCAGCGGCAGTGATAGTTATGCCCCGCTCTTTTTCCTGGGGCATCCAGTCCATGGTAGTGGTTCCTTCGTCCACGCCACCCATCCGGTGGATGACGCCGGTAAGAAATAACACCCGCTCTGTGACGGTCGTCTTGCCTGCGTCGATGTGGGCGATGAATCCAATGTTCCTGATCTTTTCGATGGGACCGGGGGTGTCCATGATGCGGTCGACTTAGGGCCTGGCTGCCTACTAAACGAGGGGGCGCCTGATTTAGCGGGAGAACGCGAGGGACTAGGTCTAACTTCTCCTTATTGATTTTATGGTCCTGAAATACCTGATCTTGCGAAGATCTATAACGGATATTTCATCACTACTGGCGTTGTTAATTGGCAGCTAGGCGAGAATATGAACTATCCCCGGTAGTGAACGAATGCCCGGTTGGCTTCGGCCATTCGGTGCAGTTCGTCCTTTCTTCGCACCGCCGAGCCTTCGCCCCGCGAGGCTTCCAATAATTCCTGGGCCAACCCGTTGCGCATGGGCATTCCCGTGCGCCTCCGGGCTCCCTGGATCAGCCAACGCTGGGCCAAGGCTTCGCTGCGGTTGCGCCGCAATTCGGTGGGTACTTGATAGGTTGCCCCGCCCACCCGTTTAGGCTTGACTTCAACCATGGGGGTTGCGTTTCTCAAGGCCAGTTCGAATATCTCGACAGGGTCTCGGTTGGATTGTTCCTGGATGATGTCGAACGCCTTGTAGACGATGCGTTGGGCGGCGGTTTTTTTGCCCCTTTGCATCAACCGGTTGATGAACTTGGCCAATTCCAAGTTTCCATACTGGGGATCTGGCGGGATCACCCTCAGGACCGCTGGTCTTCTTCTAGACATAGAGATTTCACCTTATCTAAATCCCGTTGAAAAATCGAGGGGGATGTCGGTAGTTTAACTTGGTGGTTTAGCCGCAGCCCTGCTGCTTTTAGCTCCGAGGCCGATCTGCCCCGTATTTACTGCGGCCCTGCCGGCGTTCCTGAACGCCTTCACAGTCAAGGGCGCTGCGGACCACGTGATACCTTACGCCTGGCAAGTCCTTGACCCGTCCGCCGCGGACCAGTACCACCGAGTGCTCCTGAAGGTTGTGCCCTTCACCGCCGATGTACGCAGTGATCTCGATTCCATTGGTCAGGCGGACCCTGGCGATCTTACGCAGAGCCGAGTTGGGCTTTTTGGGGGTCATGGTGCGTACCTGAATGCACACACCTCGCCGCTGGGGGCACCCGGGGCCGTACCTGACCCGGTTCTTCAAAGAGTTCTGAACATAGTGCAACGCCGGCGCCTTGGTCTTTTTATGGGCTGGACTTCGGCCTTTTCGGATTAGTTGATTAACTGTAGGCATGCGTATTCCCCGCTTGTCGAAAGACAACGTTGGTAACTGTACCAATCCTGGGCACGTGTGTCAACTCAAATCACCCCTCCCCAGGGCAATCGCGTCTTAACCAAGGAGCACCTCGAGGAGGTAGTCCTCGACCCAACCGGCTTTAAGCCGTTTACCCTGGATACCCCGTTTGAGAGTGGTTTCTTGCTTCAGCATATTGAGGGCAAT
>DAOUHE010000149.1:0-16521 GCA_034428715.1 Dehalococcoidia bacterium
GATGAGACCGTCGCCGAAGCAGAAGCTCTCGAAGTTGTGACGGAAGTAGATGAGACCGTCGCCGAAGCAGAAGCTCTCGAAGTTGTGACGGAAGTAGATGAGACCGTCGCCGAAGCAGAAGCTCCCGAAGCGGCGGCTGAAGTTGAGGAACCAACGGCAGAAGCTGCAGAAACGGCGGCTGAAGTTGCGGAACCAGTGGCAGAAGCTGCAGAAACGGCGGATGAAGTAGTTGAACCAGTGGCGGAAGTACCCGAAGCCGAGGAACCCATGACCGAGGCCGCGGCTCCCGAAACTGAAGAGACCTCCGCTGAAGAGGGAACCGCAGATGTGGAAACACTCCCAGCCGAGCCGGACTCCGAGTCCGAGGACGAGGAAAATCCCCAGGGGTAGGGAGGCGTAGATGAACAAGATCATAGTCATCGGCAACCTAGGAAGGGATCCGGAGATGCGCTACACACCTAACGGACAGGCGGTCACTTCCTTCTCGGTGGCATCCAATCGTAAATACACCACCTCCACCGGGGAACGGCGGGAAGAGACTGAATGGTTCAACGTCAGCGCGTGGGGCAAACTGGGCGAAACGTGCAACCAGTGGTTGACTAAGGGAAGCCAAGTCTACGTTGAGGGTAGGCTTAGCAGCCGGTCCTACGAGGGGCGGGATGGCCAAACCCGCTTCGTGAACGAAATCAATCTTACCGACGTCCAGTTCCTTGGCCGGGCTCAGGGAACGGGCGGCGAGGATAGCCCCTACGGTTTTGATGGAGGGGATGGCGGTCCCGGGGAAAGCCCCCCCATGGACGAAGTGGACGACCTCCCTTTTTAAGACACTAATCGCGGCCTGCCGGATCAAGGATCCGGCGCCGAATTCGGAGGAATACCAGGGAAATGACGACACCACCATCGCCACCACGAGGACCCGGCGGCCGGCCACCACCCCGAGGCGGTGGAGGCCGTTTCGGTGGACGGGGCAGAGGCAGGTTCGCGCCCCGGCGGCGGGTTTGCTCATTCTGCGTCGAGCATGTCAAAACCATAGATTATAAAGACATCGACCGCATCCGGCGGTTCATATCAGACCGGGCAAAGATAGAGCCCCGCCGCCGATCGGGAGTTTGCGGCAAGCACCAGCGCGCCCTGCGCTTGGCGATTCAACGCGCCCGGCATTTGGCCCTGCTTCCATTTGTGCCGTACCAAGCGGGTACCCCGGGAATTCGCCGCTGAGGGATCAATACCTAGGGTAACCGGCATTGCCAGGCACGTTTGCCAGATACCAAGTCAAGTAGCTTGGCAGGCCGGTTCCCCGGGAAACTCAGACTCTTCCACATCAACCTCCTCGAGGATTGGATATGGCCTTCCCCTGGAACCGCCGAGACCCTTCACCCGGAATACTTCCCCAAGAACGGCGGCGCCGCAGCCGAAACCGGCGTGACCGTCGAGAAGAAGCAGTTAGGGAAAGCGCCAAGTTGTCTCAAGAGAAAAAGCACCAACGGCTGGTGTGGGCGATTGGCTCCGCCTTGATCTTGATAATCGCTGGTGTGGTGGCCGCTGGGTTTTACCAGCAGTTTTACCATCCGCCCAGGGTCTGGGCAGGCAACGTTCGGGACGTCGAATTCACCATGGGTGATCTGGTGGAGCGAATACGGGTCTTACAGGGTCTGACAGGCCAGGTTGACCTGAGCATAGTCCCGTTCGAGTATCTACAGAATCAACTGATCGCGGAGATTCTGCGGCAAGCATCTCCCGGCATGGGCATCAACATCACCGCGGAAGACTTAGACGAGGCGTTGCGGGACCAGTTTTTGCCCCGAGCAGCCGCCGGTGATGAGGTCGCTCCTGGGCAACTTGACGAGGAGTTCCGGCAAAGTTACAGCGCTTATTTAACCCGCACCGGTTTATCCGACGAAGAGTACCGGGTGATATTGGAAGAACAGATCGCTCAGTTCCAACTTCGCACTATTCTAGCGGCGTCGATAGCGGCGGCCGGGGAACAGGTGGAGGTTGAGTGGATTAGGCTGGAGCCAACCGGTACAGTGATTCCGGCTGAGGTTAGAAGCAGGCTTGACATCGAAGAATTCGGCGCAGTTGCAGCGGAAGTGGGAACACCGGACGGGTTTGCGGGCCCTTCAGGGTACGTGGGCTGGGTGCCCCGGGGGGCTTTCCCAGACCTGGACGAGGTCATGTTTGGCGACGAAGAAAGTGAAGTAGAGCCTTTGGCGGTTGGCGATATCAGCCCTCCGTTTTCTACCTTCGAAGGTATTTACATCATCCATAAACTCTCGCCGGCGGAAGACCGGGAGATATCAGATCGAATGCGCAGTAAACTTCTATCACAGGTGACCCGGCAATGGGAACTAGACCAGTTGGCCACAGGTTCTCAAGAGGGTTGGCTGAAAATGAACTTTAACAGCAAATGGTACGCCTGGGTGGCGGAGCAAGTTAAAATCAGCGCTCCCCGTACCCCCCAAGGGCGACAAGGATCTAGGTAACCGAGCTTTGGCCTCCGCCGCTAAAATCAACGTCGGTTTGATGGGGTTGGGTTCCGTTGGTGGTGGAGTTGCGGCTACGCTGTTGGCCAAGCCTGACACGATATCGGAAAAAATAGGTCTGCCCATAGGGCTCAAGAAGATTCTGGTGCGAGACTCAGGCAAAACCAGAGATCCCGCGGTTCCCCAAGAATTATTGACCACCAACCCGGAAGATATCCTGGATGACGATGATATCCAGGTCGTTGTGGAGGTTATCGGCGGGGTTGACCCGGCCTGCGGTTACCTGAAACGCGCCCTTTCGGCGGGCAAACACGTCGTTACAGCCAACAAAGAGGTTATGGCGCAGTCAGGGCCGGAGCTGTTCCGGCTGGCCGAGAAAAACCGAGTGAATCTGCTGTTCGAGGCTAGTGTCGCCGGTGGGATTCCCATCGTCGGCTGCTTGATGAACGAACTCCTGGCTAACGACGTCTTTTCCATCCGCGGCATCATCAACGGCACCACCAACTACATACTTACCCGCATGGCCCACCAGAACACCGGTTTCCAGCAGGCTCTGAAAGAAGCTCAAGACCTGGGCTACGCCGAGTCGGACCCCACCAACGACGTAGAGGGTATCGACGCCGTTTATAAGCTATCAATCCTTTCGTCTCTGGCCTACCACCATAGGGTTTCGCCCCAGGATATATACCGCGAGGGTATATCATCTTTGGAGGCCAACGATTTTAGGTATGCCAATGAATTAGGCTATGCCATCAAGTCTTTGGCCATCGCAAATCTAAAAGGTGAATCTATTCAGGCGCGCGTATATCCAACCCTGATACCTTTGGACCACATGCTGGCCAAGGTAGATGGTGTTTATAACGCGGTGGAAGTGGAAGGCAACCTGTGCGGTAAAGTGCTGTTCCATGGCATGGGCGCGGGCCGGGAGCCCACCACCAGCGCCGTAGTGGGAGATTTGATCGAGATCGCCCGCCGAATCGGTGTGCAAGGGGCACCGTCGCCCATGGTCCAGAACGGACGGCCGTTGACCATCACGCCCATCGACGATTTGGAGACCCGGTATTACCTTAGGTTGACCGTTGCCGACCGGCCCGGGGTCTTGGCCCAGATCTCTAAGATCCTGGGCGATGGAGGCATCAGCCTTGCGTCGGTGATACAGAAGGACAGCGATCCCGCTAATCAAACGGCAGAATTGGTCATCACCACCCATCCAGCCCGAGAGGCCTCGGTGCAGAGATCGCTGCGGCAGGTTTCGGGTCTAGAAGTGGTGACCAGCATAAACAACATTCTGCGGATCGAAGGTTAGTTTGGCCTGGGCTAGAAGTTCATCTTAGCGAGAGGCGGATGGGTGTAGGAGTTTTACGCAGGTATAAGGATTTCCTGCCGCTGACAGACGCCACGCCTTTGCTCACTTTGGGTGAGGGTGAGACACCGTTGGTCAAATCCAACCGGCTGGGCAAAGAATTGGGCTGTGGCGAGCTCTATTTCAAACTGGAAGGATGCAACCCCTCAGGCTCGTTCAAAGACCGGGGCATGGTGGTGGCATTCGCCAAGGCCTTGGAGAGCAATAGCAGAGCGGTGATGTGCGCCTCCACGGGAAACACCAGCGCCTCGGCCGCCGCCTACGGCGCCTATTGCGATCTTCCAGCCATCGTTCTCATACCCAAAGGTGAAGTGGCCATGGGCAAGCTGGCCCAGACATTGTCCTACGGAGCGACCATCATCATGGTCAACGGCAACTTTGACGTCGCCCTTGAATTGGTGCGGGACTTCACATACAAGCACGAAGTCACCCTGGTGAACTCGGTCAACCCTGACCGCATCCAAGGCCAGAAAACAGCGGCTTTTGAAGTGGTTGACGATTTAGGCGAAGCGCCCGATTATCTATTCATCCCCGTGGGTAACGCAGGTAATATCGTCGCCTACTGGGAGGGTTTTCAGGAATACCATGCGGCGGGCCGCAGCCATAGGTTGCCCCACATGATGGGTTTCCAAGCCGCGGGCGCAGCCCCCATCGTCAACGGGGCGCCGGTGTTGAATCCCCAGACCATCGCCTCGGCTATCCGTATAGGAAATCCAGCCAGCTGGCAAGGGGCCCTAGATGCTAGGGACGGCTCTGGCGGCGTGATCGACGCGGTGACCGACGACGAGATACTGGACGCTTACCGGATCATGGCCTCTAAAGAAGGTATCTTCTGTGAGCCGGCGTCGGCGGCATCGGTGGCCGGGCTCATCAAATTACACCATGGCGGCTTGGACTTGGCTGGACGCACGGTGGTGTGCATAATCACCGGCAATGGGCTGAAAGACCCCGACCTGGCCGTTACCAGCGCCGTGAACCATCCCATAGAGGTGGAGCCCACCATGGAAGCCCTGGAAAACATAGGCTTGGCCGGGTAGCCATGACGCTGAAGGGGAAGGTCATACAGGATAACCTGATACGCGAAGCCGTGGCCTCGATTTTGATGGCCATTGGAGAGGACCCGGAACGAGAAGGCCTGCGCGACACGCCAAAACGGGTTGCCGAGATGTACGCCGAGATTTTCAGCGGCATCGGTTCGGACCCGCAGGAAGCGATAGACGCGATCTTTGATGCCGGCCACAGCGACCCGGTGGTCCTGCGGGATGTGCCATTTCATTCTATTTGCGAACATCATATGTTGCCGTTTTTCGGCAAGGCTCAATTGGGCTATGTACCTAACGGAAAGATTGCGGGGTTGAGCAAGTTGGCTCGCACGCTAGACTTGGCCTCCCGCAGGCTGCAAGTGCAGGAAAGGCTGACGGGCCAGGTGGCGGATTCGATCTTCAGCGCCCTGAGCCCCCGGGGCGTGGTGGTAGAGTTGGAAGCCGAGCACCTTTGTATGTCCATGCGGGGCGTGGAAAATCCCGGAAGCCGGGTGGTCACCACCGCTGTTAGGGGCAAATTTGACGGAGCTCCCTTGGATGCCCAAGGGTTGTTGGCGATAATGAGGCGAAATTAGCTTGATTCAATCGACACCCCTTACTTCTTTCACCCAGATAGTCGATGAATGGGAAACGGCATTATCAAATTCCCCGGTGAACAGTTTGTTCCTCACGCCTCAATGGCAGGAAGTCTGGTGGGAAACATTTGGCGACGGCCACAGCATGGCGGGTTTTTACCTGACGGAGGCCGATGAGGTGACCGCCATTGCTCCCCTGACCCGCACAGGGGACACGCTTTCTCTGGTGGGAAATCAGGACACCGTGGACTACAACGACTTCCTAGTGACGCCGGGCCATGAAGCTGCGTTGTACGACGCCGTTTTGGGCCATATGGAAGAGCTGAAGTGCCATACATTGACCTTGGCTTCTCTGAAAGAGGCATCGCCCACATTGGAGTACCTTCCGGGCATGGCGCGGCAGCGGGGATTCTCCGTGGAGATCGAAAGAGAAGACGTGGCTTCCGGAGTAGTCATCCCGGAAACGTGGGAAGATTATTTGTCCGGCCTTTCCAGGAAGGACCGCCACGAGCTCCGGAGGAAGTTCCGGCGGCTTGAAGCCATGCCAGACTGGAGTTGGTATTCCTTGACCGGCCAAGAGCAGGTGGCCGAACGTTTAGGTGACTTCATAGAACTGATGCGCCTGAGCAAAACGGACAAGGACGAGTGGATGACTTCGGAACGGGAGCAGTTCTTCCAGCGGATCACCCAGCGCATGGCACAGGATGACCGGCTGCGGCTCTATTTTTTGGAGATGGAAGGGCAGACGGTGGCCACCAGTCTATGCTTCGACTACGACTCGTCGCGCTTGTTGTACAATAGCGGCTACAATCCCGAGTATAGCTATTACAGCGTGGGGCTGTTGTTGGACGCCCTGTGTCTGCGCGAGGCCATCGAACAGAATATGGAATACTTTGATTTCCTTCGAGGCGACGAGCCTTACAAAGCCCACTTAGGAGGCAAACAACACGTCCTTTATCAGATGGTGGTAAAACGAAGTTGAGCGTGCGGCGCGTTGCAATCATAGCCTATCACGCCTGCCCTCTGGCGGCCCCTGGACAAGGAAAATCAGGGGGTATGAATGTCTACGTCAGGCAGTTGGCCGGCGCCCTAGGGAACCAGGGAATATCGGTGGACATCTTCACCCGCAACCATCCGGAGGAAGCCGGCGAGGTGGAAGAGTTTGGCCCTGGCGTCCGCGTTGTCCACCTGCCTGGGGGCGATGCCGAAATTCCCATGGGCGACCTTTTTACTCAGCTCCCCGGATTCCTCGATGAGGTGTTACGTTTCCAACGAACGAACGGCATCTCTTATCAGGTAGTGCATTCCCACTACTGGCTTTCCGGCTGGGTTGGAAAGCGGCTGGCTCGTCAAAATAACATTCCTCATCTGGTCACCTTCCATACGCTGGGGCTGATCAAACTCCAATCCAGGGTGGGGGAAATAGAACCGGCCAAACGGGCTGAGGTAGAACGAGATTTGATCGAGTCGGCGTCACGCATAATCGCCTTCAGCCCCCATGAAAGAGATGCCATGGTGCGTCTTTACGGGGCGTCACCGGCTAATATTGAACTGTTGCCTTGCGGCGTGGATCTGTCGCGGTTCAAACCTTTGGACCGGAAGGCAGCCCGGGAACGGTTGGGCTTGAACGGCGGCAAAGTCCTGCTGTACGTGGGCCGGGTGGAGCCACTGAAGGGTTTGGAGTTGCTGGTACACACCGCAGCCCAGATGGAGACATGCCACGATGTAAAGGTTCTGGTGGTTGGGGGCGCCAACGACGGCGACAAGGAAGTTGGCCGCCTGCAAGACCTGGCCAGGGACCTAGAGGTGGACCACGTAATCGACTTTGTGGGACGGGTGGATCAGGAGGACCTTCCCCTTTACTATAACGCCGCCGACGTTTGCGTTCTTCCCTCTTATTATGAGAGCTTTGGGCTGGCTGCGTTAGAGTCCATGGCCTGTGGGACTCCGGTGGTGGCAACCCGGGTGGGTGGCCTATCCACGGTTGTTCATCATGGCCACACCGGATATCTGAAGTCGTGGCGCTGCCCTGAGGCGTTTGCCAATTCATTGGAGATGATCATTGCCAGCGAGGGGTTGCAATACAGTATGGGAAAGGCGGCGCGGAAAAGGGCAGAACAGATGAGCTGGGAGAGGGTTGCCGCTGGAATCACCGATATCTATGAGTCGGTGCTCTCGGAGACTCCCTCCAGGCTGGATTAACCCTTTGAACCAGGGACCGGCCGGCGCAGATTCCCGTGCAGATTCCCGTGCAGATTCCCGGCCCGATTCCGGGGAGCCAGCCTCCAGGCGTCACCGCTTGGGTCCTCTCCACGGGCTGGTAGTCCATGTCGAACGAACTTTGGGCGCCGGTATCCTGGTGGTGCTGCCCATCGGCGTCACCGCCCTCATCCTCAAATTCTTCTTTGATCTTCTAGATCCCCTGTTGCAGGATCCTGTGTTGAGCAAGCTGCCCGGACCCGAGATTCCCGGTTTGGGCTTGCTAGCGCTGGTTGTTTTGGTCTACCTGGCCGGACTTGTGACCACCCAGGTCTTGGGCCGCAGCATGCTGGACTTCGGCCATCGCGTTTTGGAATTCATCCCGGTGGTAAAAAGTATCTACGGAACGACCCGCAGCGCCGTGGAATTGCTCTCTAATTCCAATGATCTACCCTACAGCAGAGTGGTCTTGGTGGCATTTCCCCATCCTGGCATGCAATCGATAGGGTTGGTGACGTCGCGAATGCTGGACGCCGACGGCGAGGGAATGCTGGCGGTTTACATCCCAACGACACCCATACCATCATCTGGGTTTTTGGTCATGGTGAGGGCTGAGGATGTAATTTCCACCGGCATGACCGTGGAAGACGCCATGAAAGTGATCATTTCCGGTGGTTTGCTGGCCGAGCGGGAGTTTCAGCAGTTGCCGGTGTTCAACCGCGCCAAGTCCAGCTCAAACCAGTGAAGTTCTGAGGTCTTCTCAAATCCCACGGAGGTGTAAAGCCGGATGGCTGGGGTATTACTGGAATCGTCTTCCAAACTGATGTTCCTTGCGCCTGCCGTTTGAAGGAAGTCCATTCCGGCCATCAATATTGATTTGCTGATGCCACGGCCCCTGAATTCTGGTACCACGCCAATCATCCCTATGACTCCCCTCAACCCCTCTGCTATTGGCACCAGGCAGGTCCAACAATATCCGGCCGGCGCTTCGGCCCGGGTCTGTTGGTTACGGTGGAAAAGAAACAATATACCTTGGTGGTTGGTATTGGACATGTCCGCGCGGTACTTGATCTGCTCAACCGTGTTTGGACAAAATCCCCAGCTATCGCTGAATGCCGAGTTTTGGACTTGAGTCAAGAGTCCTTCGTCTCCAGGGGCGAAAGACCGGACATGGTAGCCGTTCTCCGTCGACCATGGCGGCAACTGCCCTTCTTGCCACAGCATGTTTGTGTAAGACCGCGCCATGAAGAATCCGTATTCCTCTACCATGGCGGACCGGGACGAGTTCGCTGGGAGGCACAGGTGGGCCACATTGGCGCCCCACTTTCGGGATTGGCGTACGGCCGTGTCCAATAATTCCCTGTGCAGTGCGCCGCCGGCCAAAACCGGGTCCACTTCCATTTGCAACACCGCCCGGCCGATAGGAGGCTCTCGGTGGACCAGACAGAAACCTTTGACTGCACCCTGCTCTTCCAAGATCCAGCAGTTTACTTCAAGATCAAGCCAAGGCTGCTCCAGCAATTCCTGGAAGATCTTGCGGCCCAGATCCCGTTCGTGGCTGCCCCAGTCGTTGAGGGTTTCTGCCAAATCCAGCAAATCAGGCAGACGCCCGTCGGTGAAAGTCACAATGGGCAAAGGAAGGCTCCCCGAGAAGGTTTCGAATAAGCAGTGGCCGGAGTGGGTGTTTGGCGGGAGGCTGCCCCGTATGCCTGCGCATGCTCAATACGGGCAGCCTGGTCAAGTTGACGAATTAGCTACGCGCAAAGCGCTTTTCATGCTTGGAGGGGATTGTAGCAGAGTATCCTATGGGCTACAAGGCAGCTAGCTAGCTTCAAAATCGGCCCTGATTTTTTGAATCAAGGAGTACTTTTCGCGTGGAATCTAGTGCAGTCGAAATCTCGATCTTAGGTAGGCCGCAACCAGCATCCCTGAGGTATACTTCCAGTGGATGCCAGATTCGATGTTTTCTCCATAGCTCAGCCGAAAGTTGCGGTTCAACCGGCAACGGTTAGGTGCATTCACCGGCCAGTAACACGGGTTTGCAGGATTGAAAGACGGGCGGGGACCAATTCCGTGCCCGCGCATTTGATTAGCGGTCACCACAGGCTGTGTTGCTAGTAGCATCCCAAGGACGATGGACATATGCCTTACGTTGAGGTTCCTGGCGTTGAACTTTGGTATAACGACACCGGCGGCGAAGATACGCCGGTGATTTTCTTGCACGCCGCGTCGGGCACCTGCGAGAGTTGGGTGTACCAGGTGCCGGCATTCACCGCCGCGGGATATCGTTGCGTCGCATATGACCGGCGCAACTGGGGCCGGTCCCGTTTAGCCACCGGATCAGACTCTGGGGCAGAGCAGCCAGGCTATGTTGACGATGATCTCCAAGGGTTGGTGGACCATTTGAGGCTGGGCCGGTTCCATCTGGTCGCGACGGCCGCTGGGGGAATCGGCGGTCTGGCATATGCTCTGGAACATCCAGAACGGGTCCGTAGCTTGTTGGTCTCTAACAGCATCGGAGGTGTGCAGGACCCGGCCTACCTGGAGGTCCAGCAGAGGCTTCGGCCACCGGAGATCCAAAACCTGCCCATAGAGTTACGGGAACTGGGGCCTTCCTACCGGGGTACCGACCCCGAAGGCACCGAACGTTGGATTGAGATAGACCGAAACAGCCGTCAGGGTAGCGGGCACGGGCCGGGGCAACCGCCGAGCCATCCGATGACCCTCGCACGCTTGGAGACGATGAAAGTCCCAGTGCTTTTTGTGCTTGGGGACGCCGACCTGCTGGCGCCGCCGGCGCTGATGCGCATGCTGGCGGCGCCTATCCCTGGTTGTCAGATAGTGACAGTGCCGGAAGCAGGCCATGCGGCCTTCTGGGAGCGGCCAGAGGTCTGGAATGGGTTGGTCTTGGAGTTTCTGCACCGGCATTAGGCTTGTTCCGGAGCATCCCTTCAGAGAATCCAAATGAGATCCCACCCCATCCGCAGTATCGCCCGGAAGCTATTGGCGCCTCAAGCGCCGTGAACCGGCTCGCTGGTAAAAATTGTTCCCTTGGCGGCACGTTCTCAGATTATTAGGTTTTTTGCCAAAGGGTAGAATTGAATCGGAAGTTCCGTTCCTGTAACATTGGGCACGGCCTGTAATGCTTGCGAAACTGGCTTATGAGATGCCCAACTACCGGAATATCAACGTCGGGTTTTTGGGTTTTTGTTCAACTGGCCGCACCAAAATCGTAGTTTAACTATGGGCTTCACTAGGTTAATTTGGAGTATATGTCAGTGCCGGCTCCGCTCGGAACTGACGAATCGGCTTGATTCCATCCCGTTGCACCTCGACGAACCTGCCACCAAACGTCAAGGCGCGCGTTTGCCTTAAACGTATGCGCGGAGTGGTTGGCCCGTTGCCGAAAATTTTGAGACAGCCTCTAATTGGGAGAATACCGGCTTATGGTAGAAGCTAACCAGGAGATCCCCCAGCGGGTGCTGGTGGTCATACCACATCCCGACGACGCTGAATTTTGGTGCGGAGGAGCCTTGGCTCATTGGATCAGCCGAGGCGCCGATGTGCATTATGTCCTATGCACCGATGGCGGCAACGGCACGACCGATGCCGATGTTACGTCCCAGGAATTATCGGCGGTGAGGGAACAGGAACAAAAGAATGCCGCCCGGGTATTGGGAGTCGCCGAAGTCGTGTCGTTGCACCATCCCGACGGGGAACTGGAGGACACCAGGGAGTTTCGTAAAGAGATAGTCCGGCAGATCAGGTTAGTTCGCCCCGATGTGGTGCTATGCCCGGAGCCTTACCGCAGGAACCTGGCTTGGCACCGGGACCACCGCATCACCGGGCAGGTCACCCTGGACGCCGTGTTTCCCGCGGCCAGGGACCATTTGAACTTCGTCGAGCTTTGGCGAGACGAGGGTTTGGAACCGCATAAGACGGCAACGGTCTTATTCTGGGGGACGGAATTGGCCGATACCTTTGTGGATATCTCTGACGCCATGGACACCAAGATCAAGGCTGTGATGGCTCACCGTAGCCAGCTGGGGGACCGCTCGGCATCTGAGGTTCGGGGGTTCGTCGAAGAGAGGGCCCGAGACGCTGGGAAGTCTGCCGCCGAGCCGTACCAACTTGCCGAGGCCTTCCGAAAGGTCACGTTCCGAACCTAAAACCTCACGGCACGCCGATCGGGCTCCGCCGCGGTCAGACGGGCGAGCCTTCGGGGTTCTCCAGCATGACTTCGCGGACCAGGGGCAGTGCGGGCGCCCCATAGGAAAGCAACCGGTCGTGGAATTCCTTCAACGAGAATGCGCCGCCCTTCTCCCGCTGATAGTCCCGCGCCAGTTTCTTGATCATCAACTTGCCCAGGGTATAGTTGAGATAGCCGGGGTCGAAAGTTCCCCGTAGCGCCTCACGCCGGGCGGGAAGTTCCCCCATGTAGGCATTGTCCGTGAAAAATCTGGTGGCCTGGTCCACCGTCATTCCCTGGGTGTGCATGCGTATCGAGCACAGGTAACGGCAATTGCGCACCAGGGCCTCCAACAGTTGGGTCAACAGGAGGTTTGGCTGCCCTTTGGCGTAGTCCGTGTCCACCACCATCTCCTCGGTGTAGTGAGCCCAACCCTCAGTGAAGGCGTACGAGGTTGCGACCCGGTTGACCAGGGGCAGGTCACGGCCGTATTTGTTGTGCAGGTGATGGACGAAATGGCCCGGATAAACTTCATGGATGGAGATTATCTTGAGGGTGTCGTAATTGAAATTAGACAGCCACTCCTCCCGCTGGACCGGTGTCCAGCCGGGTTCCACCGGGGTGACATAATAAAAGGATTCGGTCGCTAGGGTTTCGAGGGCCCCGGCGCTGTCCATGGCCGCAAAGGCGTACCTCATGTAGGCTGGTGTTTCCATGACCTGACAACGGTCCTCCGATGGCACCGATAGTATGTCCAGGTCGATCATGGACTGGCGCAGCGCTTCCAACATCTCCCGGGTGTCGGATATCAACGAATCGGCCGTTGGGTGGTTGCCGCTGATATGCGCCACGATATCGGCTACCGGACGGCCGGGGCCGATCTCAGCGGCAACTTGGGCCAACCGGGCCAGGTTGTCATCCAGGTTGGCTTGGCCCACCCGTTCTAGCTCTTCCACTGGAAGGATGACGGCTTCACCTTCGGACATCATGGCCTGATACATCCGGGCCCCGATGGCAAATTGAGGCGACGCAGCCTCACGCCGGGCGCGGAGGCGGTCCACGAAACCGTCAACCGCGGCGGCGGCAGATTCCCTGAGCCGATTGAATTCCGTAAGTATCGCCGGGTCGTCGAACCCCGACACCGCCTGTTTCAGGTCCTGCCGGTAAAACCGGGCCATTCCCGCATAGGCTTCGACGCTCATCTCCAACACGGGAGCGCCCAGTTCGCCTGACAGGGTGGCGTCCAGGTTTTCCAGGAATTCGGGCACCTGAGCCAATACTCGGGAGGCCGAGCGCAACCGGTCAGCCAACGGGGCGTAATCACGCCTTACATAGGAGCCGACGTCTAGGTACCCCACCTGGCGCATAGGGTTGAATTCCAGGGGGCGCATCTCGGTCAGGGTGAACAACTCCCGCTTAAGAAACTGCTCCAATAGTCTATGGCTTAGCCGGTCCTCGTTGGTTAACCCGCTAGAGTCAATGGCTGAAACTCTTCTCAACCCGGTGCGAACAGATTCGGCCCGGAACGACAGACTTGCCGGAGTGAGGTCCGGCAGGCGCCCATCGTACTCATGCCGGCCGATGTGGGAACCGGCCGTGGGATAGAAGCCCCAATATTCGTGGATCAAATCCCGCGAGAGGCCATCCAGGCCTTCATCCCCGCTGCTGGTTTCCACCACAAGTCCTCTGCCGAACCAAATGCTGATTTATCCGCGACAGGCGGCTAAACCAGCACCTCGCCGATCTGGAAGGTGGGTTGGATATCAGTGTAATTTTTGATGTCGCCCATTATCTCCCGGCCATGGGTGCTGAACGCGGCGTGCACCTGATCCGTGGTTTCAAATAAAAGATGGAATGTTACGACGAATGGCGCCGGCTGGTTGGGGTCGGCGGACGACACACCCTTTTCGGCCTCGCTCTTCTGAAGACCCATGGGACCCAACAATCGCTGCAACATCGGCAGGTGTTTGTTCACGTAATAATCAAAATCGAATTTCTTGCCGTCCTCGTTGGGGTACAAAACCGATACTTTGATCATGATTGCCTCCTACTGGGAAATGTTGGGTATTAAGCACAAATCATCTTACACTACGGTAAGGGCATGGGCCACTACGATTTGGGCTAACCGAAAATCGGCGTAGGGTTGAGGTTCGTCCTGGGCCATCTCGATAAAATGAACCGGACCAAATATGTTCAGTAGTATCATTGACCAACGATTTTTGCGGGCGAAACTTCGCTGTGGCGTTGCGGGGAGTTTCCAACACAAATGGAAAAATCTGAATGCGATCAAAGGCTTCAGCTATCTGCCGGTACTGGTGTTTTTAGCCGCTCTGGCTGCCTGTTTGTCTGGCGATGGCGCCGGACCGGCTATCGCCAGACAAACAGGGGCAGGGCCAGCAGACGCCATACGGTCGGGATACGGGTGGCCGCTGATTTGGGAGGCATGGCGCCAGATAGACGCTTCTTACGCCCACCGGGACACTTTGGAGCTAGAGCCTCTTATCGAAGGCGCTCTGGATTCCCTGTTGGAATTGTCTGAGTCGAACGCCTACCCGTTTCTTGCCGATGTAGGCCGCATGCGAGGCCAGCCTCCAGTTGGGGTGCCACCTGGGTTGGGGGATATTTGGCGAGGGCTGGTGCTGCACCAGGAACGGTGGCCGCAAGTGTCCAACGCCTCCCGCACCGAAGCCGTCATAACCAGTATGCTAGCTACTTTGGACGAACCTTTGGCCTCGTATTTTCCGGCCGGTAGGTATCCTTAGGCCAGCAAGAACGTGGAGCAAAGCCTTGCGGGCACCTACCATGGTATAGGCGCCAAAGTGCTTAGACGAGACGGCAACGTGATTCTGGAGCCCTACGAAGATTCACCTGCTGATAAAGCTGGAATCAAAGAGGGCGATGTGCTGAAGGCGGTGGATGGGCGTCCTGTGGCAGGGCGCAGCGTAGATGAACTGATCGACTTGCTCGCTGGACTCAAGGGAACCAAGGCCCAGTTGAGGGTGGAGCGGGCCGGTGAACCGTCTTCCATGGAGATCGATGTGTTCCGGGGGACCATCCATTTGCCATCGGTCACCCGCCAGTTGGCCCCTGGAGGCATTGGATACATATACATCGCCCGGTTCCGCGACAACACCGGGGAACAATTTGCCGACGCACTTGAATCTTTGGAAGGCTTTGATATGCTGGCGCTGATCCTGGACCTCCGCTCCAACCGTGGGGGCTCGTTGGACTCAGCCCGCCAGGTGGCCGCCAGCCTGCTGCCATCGGGAAGCTTGTTCCTTTCAACTCAGGAGCCTGGGAAAGTTCGGGAAGACCAGCGGCTGCAGAATGATCCAAACCGGCCATTTGAAGGCGAGATACCCATGGTCGTGCTGATCAACCAACGTACCAGGGGAGAACCCGAGGTGGTGGCGGCGGCGCTTCAGGACGCGGCGAGGGCGGTGGTCATGGGGGTTACGAGCTCTGGGGTGGCTGCGGGCTATAAGTTTATGGAGTTAAGCGATGGATCGGCGGTTTATCTGCCCACAGTACGTTGGTACCGTCCCTCGGGCGAGATCTTGGGCGCCCAAGGCATAAAGCCAGATTTGCGCGTAGCGCTGGTGGCGGAGGACGAGGGTTTTAGCCGGGAGAGCCAATTCAACCGGGCCTACGATCACTTGGACGCCATGCTGCCCCATTTCCGGTGAGCCAATCCGGATCAACAAGCCATGCACGATGGACCATGATCGTAGGGTTCGATTTGCCGCCAGATATGAGAGACGCCATTCAAGGTGTCTCTCATATCTGGGCTATCCGAATGTATCGGCTTACGGGTTGTCCTGGCAGCGTTGGCAAACGTAGGTCTGCCGGTCGGCGGGCAACGTGTCCACGGCCACGTTGCGTTTGCGCTGGCACACCGAGCAGGTGACGCTCTCCAGCGCTGCCTGGGGTTTGGCCGTTACCGTGGCGGCCCCTCGAAATCCGGTGTAATCCGGGTTGTCCGCCTTCAAGCGAAGGAACCTCTCCTGGTCTTTTTTACGGCTCAATGTTTCGGCCTCCCAATCCCGGCATCCGAAACCTGAACTCCGAACGCGAGGACGACAATGGAGAGAGGGTGCGATCGATTACTTGATCTCCACTACTTGATCTCCACCACGGCGCCGGCTTCTTCCAGCTTGGCTTTGATGGATTCAGCTTCATCTTTAACGATGGATTCCTTAACGGCGGCCGGGGCGGATTCCACCAACTCTTTGGCTTCGCGCAGGCCCAAGGACGTGACTTCGCGCACCGCTTTAATGACGTTGATCTTGTTGGGGCCGATCTCTTTGATGCTGACCTCGAACTCGGTTTGCTCCTCTTCGGCGACGGCGGCGGGGGCGGCTCCACCGGCGGCTGGAGCGGCGGCTGCCACCGGAGCCGCGGCACTGATCCCAAATTCTTCTTCCAGGGACTTAACCAGGTCGGAAAGGTCCAATACGTTCATCTGTTTGATGGCTTCCATCATCTCGTCTTTAGTCATGGTTCCTCCTTCTTGTTGGCGACAGGTGTGATAGGTTTATTCGCTGGTCTCGCTGGTCTCGCTGGTCTCGCTGGTCTCGCTGGTCTCGCTGGTCTCGCTGGTCTCGCTGGTCTCGCTGGTCTCGCTGGTCTCGCTGGTCTCGCTGGTCTCGCTGGTCTCGCTGGTCTCGCT
>DAOUHE010000150.1:0-4508 GCA_034428715.1 Dehalococcoidia bacterium
CAGCAGCGGGTGATAGCCCCGCTGGCCGGCATAGCCGTGATGCCGCGCTCCTTCCTTGGCCAGACCGTAGGTCTCGCAGATGGTGGAATCGAGGCCGATGGTGAACGGCCCGTCGCCGGGTCCCGCCCCGGCGGCCCGTGCCAGCAACTCCCGGCTCACCCGGTCCAGTTGGCGGACGTGGCCCCACCGGAAGCTGCGCAGGAAGGTGCCCAGGGTGGATGGCGCCTTGACCACGCAGCCGAGAGCGCCGGCCGTCCCGCCGGTGCGCAGCGCATCGGCGTCGTCGATGCAGTCGCCGCCAGCCAGCGCGGAGGCCCACCAGCGTCAGCATCTTGGCCCCCCTGTTCGCCCGCCCTGGCGCGCCGCCGAGGTCGAGGCGATGGGCGGCACAAATTTCCTTTATCACGTCCAAGCCTTCGGTGAGCAGATCAGCTACAGAGCAGCTAGGGATGCGGGAGTGGCTAGTGTGTGCTACGGAACTAGTATTACAACGACGGTTCGCAATAAAAGGATCTTGAGCACATCTCCATGGCTACCTGCTCACGCGCTTGCCAGCCTTTTGGCCTTTCCTCCCGCGGAGCGATTTCCGACCAAGAACTGGGCAAATTGAGGAAGCGTCGTTGTAATACTAGTTTTCCCTGGCAGTTGGAAGGTGTTCGAGGCCAACCAAAGCGTTGTTCGACAACAGGACCTCCACGGCGCCGGCCTCTTAGAATACTGCGGTGCCGCAGCGACGGGTGAGATCTCTAAAGGGTTTGCAAAACTGAGGAGTATATGGAAGGTCTGTTCGGAGTCAATGTCCAGGACCCTCACCACACGTGGCAGAATCTCAAGATCGCCGATGGCGGCAGAGTCTACGAAATCCGCCAGCGATTGGAAGAACTATGGCAATGCTTCTACCCGTATGCAGACTCAAACTTCAGGCATGAGTTTGCCAAACACCCACATCAACGATTCTGGGAAATGCTTTTATGTGTGTTCCTGCTAAGATCGGGGAAAAACGTCATCGCGCAACGGGACAGGGCCCAAAGTGGGCCAGATATCCTCGTTAAGGAAGCAGGCGCAACCATCTGGATTGAGGCAGTGACGCCCACCCCCGGAGAACCTCCGAGGCCCGACACCGTCCCTGACTTCCGGGCTGATGGTGAGGTCTACTCCGTTCCGGACGACTCTCTATTGCTACGCTTTCTTCAGGCGATGAACGACAAGAGGAATCGATTACAATCGTATGTTGACGACAGCCTCATCGCTCCCGACGACCTTCGCATCATTGCCATTAATGCCGGAGACCAAAAGGGATTTGGAGGCCTTACCGGGGTTTTCGAAAGAGTTCTGTATCCGACTCGAATCAAGACATGGGGAAATACGGATTGGACGTGGGGAGCTCCTTGCGATGTTGTGAAGAACAACGGCTCCGTTGTCCCAGCAAGTGTCTTCGTAAGGGCGGATTATCAAGATATCACCGGTGTCATTTTCTCCCCATCGACGATTGGGGATATGGTCACAATGGCGGACTTCCATTACTGCCCCAACCCCAATAGTGACACCAGACTTCCAGTAAAATGGATCCAATGGACCCGGGAATTCATAATGTTCGATAGTTTGGGCCACCCTGCACTCATTGAGCTGGAACATTGCCAAGAAGTAACCCAGGTTTTGGGGCAGTTCCCATCGTCACCGTCAGCGCAAAACAATGAGCCGGAAGATTAGTTTCGCATAACTGTCCCTGAGCTTTGATTAACAGCATCTCGTTTCGGTTGAAAATCAGATCCACAGAGAAAAGGAGGCAGGGATCCGCTTCGTCTGTAAAAGGGGGTGGACGGTACGACTTCATCCGCAACAAATCACGCAGTCGATCCGCCCACGTGGTCCACTTTACCGCCGCCCTTGACAGACCTAGTACTCAGTCAATCTTGAAGTTGAAAGTCCTTCGAGAATCTGGCCGGTAGCCGTATACTGCTGGGGATGAAGTGTTGACGGTGGGGGTAGCGGTGATGGATCGTGATAAGTACGCAGTGCGGTTGGCGCCGGAACAACGGGAGGAACTCCAGCGTCTGATTCGGGTAGGGAAACGCCCGGCCCGAGTCACCGCCAGGGCGCGGATTCTGCTCAAGAGCGACGACGGTTGGGCGGCTCCCCAAGTGGCGGGCGCCCTGGATGTGGCGCTGGGCGGCACCACCTGGACCGACCTGGTCGCCGACACCGGCTCCACCACGACCACCTACTCCCACACGGGGCTCACACCCAACACCACCCGCCACTACCGCGTCTCCGCCATCAACGTGGAGGGCACTTCCGGCGCCTCCGACACCTCGCGGAATACATCAACTCAATGAACGTGGACCGGAACGATCCGAAGAACGACATAGTGAACCTGGAACTGATCGACCCGGAGAAAAGCCGGCTCTACCCTCGGAACAAGGACGCCTGGACACTGGCTGCCAACCAGATCATCAAGGCCGCGACCGGCTGAATGAGAAAATTGGGAACCAACCCTGACGGCCGCCAACCGAGGCTGGTAGACCGAGACTACGAAAGAAAATCATCTCTGAAAAAACCAAACAGAGAATCCCCAAACGCCAAACCACGGCCTGAGTCACTCCTGATAGCATCGGCCCAGGATGGCCGACCAGAACTTCCCCGCAATCAAGGAATCAACTAGAGTCCCCTAGGCCCCTACGCGGTAGAGAAAACCTCTGCAACCGCCGAACCAGACCTCGTTGTGGTACGTATGGAAAGTGAACTCGAACGGCTCTCCGTAGGGCAATTCGATGGCGAGTTGAGCATCATAATAACCATCGTAGTTCGGCCTAAGCGTACAATCGCGGACACTCACTCGATCATCGCCAGTTTTTGATCGATACCGGTAGGTACCGGGCAATAACTGCCCCTCTCCTGTTCCCACCGTTAACGTGTACCACATCTTGCCGTCGCGCCCTAAGGGCAATTCAGTGATACAGAGCCCATCCGCCTGGATAGCGGCGAGATTGGGATGGTCGGGAATGCTCGAATCGAAGGCGGATCGAGGACCAATCTGTTCATATAAATTTTCATCCCGTATCCACTCCAGCACCAGAGCCTCCCATTCCCGGCAATAGGTGCTCGGATGCGGGGTAGCCATGGGTAACGGGGTCGGGGTTGGCGTAGGCTCCGGCGTAGAGGTAGGCTCTGGCGTCGGCGTCGGTATCTGAGCAACTCGGGTAGCTTCCAGCGATGCCGCATACCGTGCGACTTCTTGCTCAGCCTCAATAGCAGTACGGGTAGCTTGTTCCTCCATCCGTTTTTGCGCGTCGATGGCCTCCACGGTGGCACGAGCTTCGCCGACGTTTGGGGTAGGCCCAATGGTGGGGAACGGCGTAGGGGTCGGCAATACCTCTCCCGACTCGGAAACCTGCTCGCCAAGGTCTGCCTTGACCTCATTGATAGGGATGGCGAAGCCCACCCCTATGATGTCCCGTCCGCCGGCCTCCTCAATCCTGGATACAACAACCCCTATGACGTTCCCGAACAGGTCCAGCATGGGACCACCACTGTTGCCGGGATTCACTGGCGCGTCGGTCTGTATCAACCCGCCGGTGCGCCGAGCCGACACGATGCCCTCGCTCACGGTCGGCTCTGAGCCCAACACGTCGGTTATCGGGAACCCAATCACGATGACGCTCTCGCCCACACGAACACTGTCTGAGTCGCCGACCGCAATGGGTGTGAACTGATCACTTGATTCAATGAGCAGATATGCCAGGTCCAAGGTATCGTGTTCACGAACGACCCGGGCCGTGTAGCTGCTACCTGAGACCAATCGGATGCTTGCGCTGTCCACTCCCTGTACAACATATTTGTTGGTGACAACCAAGCCATCCCTGTTGACGATAAAACCCGTACCGCCACCCAAGCTGGTGCGAATCTCGACAATGCTCCGTAGTGCGTTTTCCACCATGTCGGGAAGGGTCAGGCCAGAGGATAAGGGCTGTCCGAACTCCGTCTTGACCGCGGAAAAGGTGACAGGCTTGTTGGGCGGCAGGAGTTCCGGGGTACGGGTGCTGGTCGGAGTGCTAGAAACTTGGCACCCACCTACTACCAGCACGGATATGACAACGAGGGCCGCGGTAACAAAGCGATTAAACAGAGCTATTCCGCCTCCTCAGGCTGCTGTTCGGGCTGCGCCTTGGCCTCCGTCATAAATCACCACTTCTTCTTGTGAGGCGCTTGCAGGACAGCCAGTGCAATATCCTCCGGGCTGGCGTCAATCGGTTCCGGCCAGAGACCCTAAACTCACTCTCCCGGATGCTTATGAGGCATCCCCAAGCCGTCCCCCGTCGAACTCCAATAGCCCCATCCGCACGGCGAACATGACCACCTCAAGGCTTGACCCAACGTTCGGCCTGAAACCCGTCCAGTATCACCGCCATCGCTCGATTGAAATAGTTATACGCGTGGGCGGCGGCCTCGGCGCCAAACCGTGCGTTTAGCCCAGTGGAGCCTTTGAGATCGACGAAGACCGCAGTTGC
>DAOUHE010000151.1:0-27848 GCA_034428715.1 Dehalococcoidia bacterium
CCCAATCGACCTCCTTCCCATCTCTTCAGCCGTAAAGACCCAAATGCACCGCTTGGGGCTGCACGCGATGGGACAGGTGGCCTCCATGAGAAGGGACATCCTTGCAGACCAGTTCGGGCCTCCGGGAACGAAAGCGTGGAACCTCTCTCGCGGCATCGACGACAGCCCGCTGATTCCCCTGAAGTACGAGGAGTCCGTCGTCGAATGGGCCTCTCTTCCCTTCTCCTCCACCTCGAAGGAGCTTCTGCTGACGGCGGTACAGGGCAAGAGCATCCTCGACGTGACCAAGACTCTCAACGCCGAGGGCATCCCAACCACCAACGGCAAGAAGTGGCTCAAGACCACCGTCCACTTCGTGCTCACCAACGAGGCGTACGCCGGAACCGTGGTCTGGGGAGAAAAGGCCAAGGACGGAGCGCCGCCCGTGCGCGTCGAGGACGCACACCCCGGCATCGTCTCCAAGCAGGAGTTCCGGCGCATCGCCAGGATGATGGAGTCCCGCGCCCCGAAGAAGGTGAACCCCCGCCGCATCTCCAGCCCCTACCTGCTCAGCGGCCTGGCCAAGTGCGAGACCTGCGGCAAGGCCATGACCGCAGCCGAGGCCAAGAGCGGCAAGTACACCTACTACATCTGCCACTCCCTCCTCAAGCGCGGCAAGGGCGCCTGCAAGACCCCCAGGCTCAACGCCAAGAAATTCGAGAAGGTCATAGTCGATGAGCTTCGCGCCAACATCCTTACCGAGTCCAACATTCGAGACCTGGTGAAGCTGCTGGACGAGGAGATGGACGGGGTGGCCCGCGACCAGCGGCATATGCTGGAGAGTATCGACGGGGAGCTTGAGGAGGTGAAGAACCAACTGGGCCGCGTTTGGCACTTCATAGCGAGGAGCGACAGCGTAGACGTGGCCGAGGCTTCGGACCTCATCGTGGAACTCCGGGAGCGCAAGGAGAAGCTGGAGATCGCCACAGAGAAGGCGAGGGCGCTGCTAAAAGAGAGGCGGCAGTTCCTCGATAGCGCCGACACCATCGCCGCCTTCGCCGCCGAGATGAGCGACTTCCTCAAAACCAGCGAGCTGACTGAGACCAAAGCCTTCGTCGGCTCCTTCGTGAAGGAGGTCGTGGTCAAGCCCGGCAGGGCCGCCATCGTCTACTCTATACCCACGCCGGAGGATTCTCCCATAGGGAGAGCGGACGCCGCAGAGATCGCCCTGAACGGGCGAGTTATGAATTCGGTACGTCATGGTGGGCAGTACTGGACTCGAACCAGTGACCTCCTGCGTGTAAAGCAGGCGCTCTAACCAACTGAGCTAACCGCCCACGTCGTTTGCCTTGTAGCCACCCATCTACAAAGCCAAAGGCAGTACCTGTGGGAGGGCTGCCATGACCTTCTAATCATCTATCCCGGATGTTAGGGCACCTAGTTTCACGGGAACACCATATTAGATCACGACTTGATTCGTGGATTCATTCTAGCTGCGGGACCCGGTGGCCGCAAGGCAAAGACACTGACGATTTATGAGGATCGTATTCGGATGCTGCCAGCCTTCGCCGGGGGCAAAACATGGTTGGTCCGTTCGGGCACTAGTAGATCACCCCGAACCTTCCGCTGTCCTCGATTGTCCCTGAAACATCGGGAACTGGTAGACCCATGCCTCGCACCAGCAGACCCATGATAGTTCCCCTTTTGCTGCGGAAACGGGCCAATTCTCGAGGAAAAGTTTAAAGACCCAGTGATCCCCCCAGTAAGAATATGGGCGGTCCTGGCGTGACCAAGGAGCGAACTCCGTTCTCCCAAATTTACCATTCGGTGTCGCCTCCGCGAATCCTCTGCCAAGCCCGCGGTCATTGATTAATGCCGTGTAACAATTTTCTGAGGTGGCCTGGCGCCACTCGCTACCTACGCACACCAACTAATATTGTTGAATGATCCTCCCGCTCCAGCCAGTTATTCTCGGATAAGCCAGGACGCGGATGTCGATACGGTCAAGCCGATATGTTTAATCTGTACATCCGAACGGTGATGCTGGCTCCTGGCGTCACGATGTTACCCGAGGTGTCAATGGTATGCCACTCGTGCTCTAAGGAGACAGGCATGAATCGAAGTCATGCTCAACTGCCGTGAAAGGACACGGCCGCAGGCAACCGGTTCCACGGTCCAATAGGAGCTTCAGCCGTCGCGGTATATCTCTTCGCCGCGGTGCAGACGAAGGGCGATCTGGAAGGTTTGGCCAACCTCACGCGGCGTCGGGGAGTGGGCGGCCAGAAACCGCGAGGTACCGATGAGAACGTGCCGCGCCGCATCTGTGTCATGCCGCAGAGAATACTGCTTGAAACCCGCGTCCACGATCTGGAACCAGTGGAAACTGGCATCCTCCCGAAGCATGGCGTGGCCCAAGAGGGCCAGCAAGGCCTGCGGGTCAGCACCACCTGTCTGGTGTGCCGATACCAATTGGGCCACCTCCTCCACCTGCTGCTGCACATTCATCCGCTCTAGGATCTGATCCAAAATTGCCCGCCCATCCACTGAGTCGGAGCCCGTCGCCGGAATTCGCTGTGAAGGCATGTTGAGAAATCGGCCCAGATAAACGCTCATTGCCGTGTCCAGAACAGCCCGTAGAAGCTCCACCGACGGAGCACGTAGCAAGGCGCAATGCAGCGCGTTGGCGGCGGTGAGGGTGTTGTGTACCCGGTCCCAGTCTGAGAACTCGTTGGAAATGTGGAAGTGAACCATCCTGAGGAAAGCCGCATGGGCCACCGCGGACCCCAGTGCTTCAGGTGGGGCGCCCGAGGTTATAGCATCTTTGATACCTTCCAGGGTCGCAACAGGGTCGTCCTCCAACATCAGCCGTACCAGTTCGTCCTCGCCCTGCCAGCCGCCCAGTACGAGCCGCCCTTCCTGATATAACGATGGCAGCTCCTCCCTGGCCCGCCAGACCAATGACGCTATGTCCATGGGATTGCGCCAGGAACTCAGTTCCTGGCTGCGTCTGGCCCGAGCCATACCGTGGACCAGGCTAGTGAGCACGTGGCCGGCCTCTTCCCAGCCTATGAGATCCAGTAGTTCGAAGGCTTTATTGGCGAAGTCCAGGATATGGCCACCATCTAGGTAGAGATGGTCGGTAGCGGCTGAAAATACCATATCCGCGATGGTCTGAGGCGGCGTTCCCAGTTCTATGGCGGTGCGAAGGCACCGTTCCGCACCCTCGTCGTCGCGGACGTCTATAAATGTACGAAACCACTGCTTGAACACCGCTGGGCGGGTCTCGCCGGTGGGCAGCGGGTCGACCGGGAACCGGGGCGCCTTTCCGGCGCACTCCCGGGAAACTTGCCGCAAGCCGTGATACAAAGCCCGCGGCCGGTCTTCGTCGGCCAAATAGGGGAGAATGTTGGCGGTGCAGGTCAGAATACTCAAGGCTGCGCCCCAACCCTCCGCAGAATAAGTGGTACCAAAGCGGGCTCCGATGCGTACCGCCACCCTGTGATCGGCGCCGGCGGCCTCGAGACCCAGCATGGATTTGGCCGTGACCAGACGTATATTTTGCTCCATGCCGTCTTGCAGGCGTTGGGACCAGTGTTTGACCTCATCCCGCTGCGGCGGTGATGGGTCTACCCAGACCTGGCCTTCCACCACGTTCACTGGAAAGTTACGGACGTCGTCGGCGAAAGGGTCGAAGGTGCCACCGCTGGACAGGTCGAATCTTGCGTGGTGCCAATGGCAGGTCAAAATCCCATCTTTAACGCTGCCACGGTCCAAGGGGAAGCCCATGTGGGGACAGCGGTTGTCCACTGCGAACACTTGTCCGGCGTGAAAGAACAAGGCGATGGAGTGTCCACCCGCGTTGACGACGCTACATCCGCGCTGTTTGAGCTCATCCAGGGTTCCGACATTTACGAACCCATCTACCGCAGTCGCCATGGCGCCCTCCACTTAATAAGGAGAGGATCGATCTGTCGCTGGCTTTAGCCGGCCATGCTGGAATGGTAGCGCAGTGTGAATACCTTGTCTATTGAGCGAAATAGATTCGACCGCTAGTCTAGCTAGCCACACTATCTGCGAATGGTGATGGTGGTATTTGAACCCATACCTTCAGATTCTGGCCGATACCGGTTTGGTCACGCGCTGATTCAACAAGCCGTATACGAAGAGATCCCGCCCATGCGTAGAGCCCAGGTCCATCGAACGGCCGGGGAGATGCTAGAGCATAAGCACAAGAACAATCTGGACGAGCACGCGGCTGAGCTGGCCCATCATTTTGAGAAGGCCGGAGCTGTCAGCGGTGTGGAGAAAATTGTGCGGTATTCTCTCATCGCGGGAGAAAGGGCGCAGGCTGGCTATGCTGATGAAGGGGCATTGGCTTATTTCCACAGAGGACTCGCGGTCAGCGATGGGCATCAGATGGACACCGATGACGCGGGGTTGTTTTTCGGCTTGGGGCGCGCTCAGGCGGCACTCCAGAAAGGGGAGGCATTTTCAAACCAACGCCGGGTTCCGGGTATGGCCGATTCTCTGGGTTACGGGAAGATAAATGCGCGGGTGCTCGAAACGCCGTCGACCGGCATTGGCCGTAGCCCGGTCGACGGCGACGTAGTTCTGGAAAATCCGTAATCCCCGAGTGTACTCACTTCCATCCTGCTGCCAACTTCTCACGTTCCCCTGTTCTCCCGGCTGGCAACCCACACTATCGGTTAATAGTGTTTTGAGACCCGCTTCATCAGCCGCGCACATTTGTCTTGGTACAGGTTTCCGGCGCCGGAGATTACAGCACACCGGCTTCCACCGGGCCGCCCCGTTGCGGCGTTGCCTGCGCATCCTGGCAGGCAACGCCCGGTTGCCACGGGCTTACCGGATCGCTCTGGTCCAGGAGTTTTTCGGCTCTGACTAATTCCATAGCGTCGGAACGTCCTATTCCGCGTGGGGCCCCAAAATGGGAAGGGCAGTCTTTTTGGTGTAATCCGGATAGAACGCGCTCACGACTACGCCCAGGCCGGTGAAGAGGTTCAGAGTCAACAGTCCCGTCTGCAGGGAACCGGTGAGCTGGGCCACCAGCCCGGTCACAACCGGACCCGCGGCGAACCCTAACCCCGAGCACGTAACTACCAAGGAAGAGACCACCGCGACTTCCCTCGGCCTGATGCCGGGAAACTCAAATGGGAGCACTTGAATGGCTGGGGTGGCAACCCACACAATCCCCAGCCCGGTGATCAGAAACATCAGCAGAACCGGGTTGGGCGAAACGGTGATCGCCACCCCGAATATCACATTGGAAAGCGCCGGGACACCCAACAGCAGCTTGCGGTTCCGAACTTTGCGTGCTAGGAATCCTCCAATCAGTCCGCTGGGAATGAGGCCATAGTAGAGAAAGCCCAGCAGGGGGCCACCAAGAGTCAGCGGCACTCCCCGTTCCTCCAGCCACAGGGTCGGGAGGAAAGTGACCATCGCGGTCCAGGTCGCCGAAAGAAAGAACATCATCGCCGCAATGATCCACCCCTGCGGATAAAGCGCCAGGGCCCGGAGCGGTGTTCCTCCTTGCTCGTTTAGCCGGCTCTGAATGTTGTTCACTGGGGCCTTTCTCTCCTGAGCCACAACCATCCAAGCGAAGGCCTGCACCAGCATCAATCCGCCCATCAAAAAATATGCGGTGCGCCAACTGCCAACTCCTGTGATCAAAAGGGCGCTGGTGCTCACGGCCAGCGCGAGGATCACGCTGTGCTGCGAAAGACCGACAGAATTAACCTGCGCAAATTGGCGGGGAGCGGCCCACTGTTGCAGCAGAAGAGTCCGGGCGGGTGTGGCGATGACGTGGCAAAGGACGAAGAGTAACCTCGCCAGAAGCAGAAAGGCAAAGCTGGTGGCCAATGCTTGCAGGAACAAGAAAGGAATGGCCAGTAACAGAGATATCCGGACCACGGGCACGGGCCGGAAGCGGGAGAACCAAGCGCCGAACGGCAACGAGGCCGCGGCAGCTGTAACCCACCAGACCCCCTGCAGCAACCCCGCTTCCAGCGGCGAAATATCCAGGTCGTCTTGGATGAACGGAAGAAACAGGCCAAATGTATAAGAGACAAGGATGACGCTGCTGCCCTGAGCCCGGAATAGCAACAACACCGCCCAACCACGGGCCGGAGTATGATTTACGTCTCCTAAACCTGAATCGGCGCCGTCCATCAAGGGCCCTGGTTGGTCAGCGAGGCGTCCCAGGTGCTCCCGTTATCGGATTTCCCCAGCGGCATACCATCAACCCCGGGCCACGGCGCCATCAATTAGAGCGATGATTTCGGGCGCAAGCCGTCCCTTGGCTTCCGCTTCGACGCACTCTCGTAGCTCAGCCCGATTTTTTACCCCTAGAACTACTGTGGCTATTCCATCCATGGACAGAGCATACCGGTGGGCCAGCGCGGCGGGAGATTCGCCCAACTCTCTGCTTAGCCCTCTGAAGCCCTCCGCTCTACCGTAGTCGGCCATATCCGGATGATCACCGGGCAGTTGACGGTCAAAGCCACTGGTCAAGGCTCCCGCCTGGACCGCTCTGATGCCCATGAAACCCACATCGCGGCGGTGAGCGGCGGCGGCAATCTCCCTGGGCATGGCCGGGCCATCAAAACGCCGCAACGCACCGGCGGAATCGAGGAGATTGGCGATAACTTGGATCGCCTGAGGAGGCGGGTCACTTTCTATGGTTTCCAGGATGGCGCCGGGCACTCCGATCCCGGTGATTCCCCAGGCGCCGATCCGGCCTTCTTCCATAAGCTGCTCAAACGCCGGGATTACCCAATCAACGAACAGTGTACGGGGCGTACCGTCGTAACGCGCCTGGTCCTCATCAGCGATTATCATGTTATGCAGGAAGAACAGGTCCACCCGCTCCAGCCTCATCCGGCCCAGGCTCTCAGACAAGCTTGTCCGCAGCCGGGCCAACACATCCTCTGGCGGTGGGTTGCCTAATCTGCACTTAGTGGACACACCCACCCCATCTGGCAACCTTCCACCGAAGGCCTCCCCAATGACATCTTCCGCTTTCCCGTCTCCGTAGGTGGGCGCCGCGTCCAGGAAGGTGATTCCCCAGTCCACGGCCGCCTTTACCGTCGCCACCGCCTCTTGCTGGCTGGTCGGGCCCCAGACCTGGCCGGTGCCTCCGCCGCCAAGGGTGAGCGAGCTGATATCACCCAGCTTTCCAAACCGGCGTTGTTCCATAACTTCCTCAGTGTGCGTACCACCCGTTCGTTAGAGCGATTGGTGGATTATCTCCCGTCGTATTTCTCAACCAACACCGCCACCTTCGGCACTTATTCCTCCCTACAAGCTCTATCCCACTCCTCGGACCAAAAAATCCACCAAAGATAGCGGCTAGGCATAAAGAGTCTCATAATGCTCCACGTCAGGGAATGGGTCGTAGAAGTGGTGGAGCAGGCGGCGCCACTCTTGGTAAGCGTCCGACCCTCTGAAGCCCAGGGTGTGGTCTTCCAGGGTTTGCCAGTTGACTAGAAGAATGTATCGATTGGGCTTTTCGAGGCACTTCTGCAACTGATGAGAGACGTAGCCCTTCATCGAAGATATGATTGTTTGGGCTTGGAGGAAGGCGGTTTCGAAGTCTTGGGTCTGACCAGATTTAACGTCTAGGATTGCCACTTCCAAAACCACAAGCCCCCCTTATCTTACAACGCCGCGCTTTTGTGCTACGCCAAGGTGCGTTTATACAAATTGGCTGCAGAATGTACTGGGTCGTATCCTTCGATATGGTCTCAAGCCGCGACAGCACCTACTCCATCAACGGATTTAGTGCCGCGATAACTCCCAATCATTGCTTTCCATCACAGACAAGCGTCACGGACCGCCCGAGACATGACCGCCAGACGATCGTTGTTTGTCTCGTTGGGTCTAAATCCATTGGTAATGTAGGCGACGGCCAGGCCCATTTCAGGGTCCGCCCAACCTACCGATGTCCCGGCGCCTCCGTGTCCGAAAGTGTGACTACCTATTTTGCTGGTTGCGCCCATGCGTTCGTCACCTAGCGCTAGACCCAACGACCGGCGAACATGTTGCCCGATAGTCTGGTCCATCCCCTCCACCTGTTGCTTGGTGACTTCAGAGACGGTTTCGGGCTTGAGAACCCTTGCGCCGTCCAGTTCGCCCCCGGCTGCCAACATAGCGTAGAACCTGGCCAGGTCCCTGGCTGTGGCGATGCCGCACGCGGCCGGAATAACTGCCCCGTGAACTTCCGGTCTATTGTAATCGGAGATGAACTCGAATCTATCGTTGGGTACGTCTTCCATCGGATGCACCCGGGACACACGGGTTTCCAAAGATGGAGGAAGACCAACATAGGTGTCTTTCATGTCCAAGGGATTGGTCAGCTCTTCTCTTAAGAATTGGCTGAAGGGCCTTCCATCAATTCTTCGCACCAGTTCGGCGATCACCCATCCAAAGTTTATAGAGTGGTAAGCGATCACCTTACCGGCTTCGTGAACCGGGGTAATATCTTCCATGGAACTGACCACCGCATCCCAATCCCGCCACTTGTCCCAAGTCAGCTCCTTTGGTGTTTCAGGAAAACCTCCCTGGTGGGTCAATATGTGGCGTATCGTGATGGCGGCCTTGCCGTGCTGGGCGAACTCCGGCCAATGCTTGGCTACTGAATCGTCCCAATCTAGCTTGCCCCTCTCCCAAAGGATGTATAGGGTTGCCGCAGCCAATGGTTTAGTGGAGGAGTAAAGGACGAACATAGTGTCCACGGCAACGGGTTTACCAGAATCAGTGTTGGCCACACCACCGTAAAGGTCCAGCACCTGCTTACCGTGGCGGTACACTGCCAGCGCCGCACCGGGGTGAGTTTTCCGCCGGATCTGATCCTGGAAGAGATCCTCCACTCTACCCAAAGCCTGGCGGTCCATTTGTACGCTGTCTGCACTAACGACCATACTACGACCCCCTATTTTCTTGGTTCTACTGGTTGAAACCGCATGCAAACCCTGCCCTTTGGTTCAGGATATCAGTTTTGAGACAAATGGAGGTCCCATCTTGATAATGTCAACCTGGCGTTATTACCACTACGCCTTGAGAATCTCCCGCCGGGACAGCACCCGCTCCATCAAGGGCCGCATTCCCAGCTCGCTGGAGATGGCTAGGGATTCGTCCAGCAGGGTGATAGCCATTTCTTTATCCCCTGGACCATCTCTTTCACGCAGCATGTCTCCGTAGTCGCAGCAGGTCCAGGCCAGCTCGGGCCGGTAACCCGCCTGGCGGCAGAAGCCTAGAGAGTTCTGGAAGTGCTCATCTGCTTTGTCATAGTTGACCATGGTGTGGGCCAGGAGGCCCAACAGCCGGTCTACGGCTATACCAGATAGGTTAAAGACCGTGCCGGAATTTGATACCAAGGGTTGATAATGATCGGTTGCCGCTGAGGCATCTGCCCGGACAACGGCAAGCATCGCCAGGCCTAGCCTGGCGTGGGTCGAAAACATTGGGGTGGCAGAAGGGGAGGAGAGAATAACTTCGGCGGCCTCCACGGCGATTTCGAGATGATCCATTGCGCCGGTAATTCGTGCGACCATGGGTATCATCATGGCTGGAAAGCTATGTTGCGGCCCAGGCAGTGGCGGCGATCCCCGCATGGCTTCCACGAGCCGTTCCAAATAGACATTGCCCTGAGTGAATTCACCAACCTCATACTCTAATCGCAACCTGGTACCCAGATGGCGCGCGTCACTCGGGGACAGCAATAGGCTACGGTCACTGAAGTCGCGAGCAACGCTCCACAGTCCTTCAAGCTGTGCCGGGAATTGGCCACCTAAACAAGCCGTGGCTAGCCAGATGCGAACTCGTAGAGTCTCAGGAAGTTCCAACATGGCCGCTGCTTGTACCTTCGCCGCACTCGGATCGCCGAAGGACCACAGGCACTGGATGGTGCACCAACGGGCATCGGCCTCGGCGTAAGGAGCATCTGCGCGGCGTGCTAGATCGATAGCCTGGAGGCCATTTTCGATACACTTGCGCCAGCTAAGCTGAAGTATGTCCGCGCGGGCGGTACCGGCTAATGTCTTTAATTCCAAGGCAACGTCGCTTTCTCGCCGCGCAATCACCATGGCCTCATCGAACGCCCTTTGAGCTCCCTGGTAGTCGCTCAATTCCCCGCTCAAAGCTATCCCATACTGGGGCAGCAGGTTCCCGGCCTGCCGGGAGTTCGGCGCCACTAGTTCCAGGGCCCGGCCAATTAGCTGAACCACTCCAGACAGGCCCACGGGTAGGGGATAACCGGCGATTGCTACGGCTTGGTCAATGTCCCCCGCCCCGACATAGTAGTCACAGGCTCGGGTCAAGCTGGCCACGGCCTGCGTCAATCTGTCCCAGCCGAGGGTGCCCACCTGGGCGCGGCCATATCCAAACAATAATGCTGCAGACTCTGCGTCTTTCGCCGGTTCGGTATTGGTAGTAGGAATATTCCTGGCCCCCAATCCCCTGGAAGTGTGCCAACGCTTCCTCAAAAGCGTAGGTGCCTAACGCCCTCTCTCCTGCCACCAACGAGTACCGCACCGTTTTGTCAGTCCCGGTGACCGCCTCCGCCTGGCTGAAGTGGTGGGCCAGCTCCGCCGCATGTGCTTCGGCGTTGGCTCCATACATCTCTTCCAGGGCTTCAGCAATTCGCGCGTGCAGCCGCACCCGACGGGTCAGGGTCAGCTCTTCAACAAGTGTCTCTTGAATCAGGGCATGGGTGAACTCGTAACGGCCTACGGCTTGTGGCAACTCCTCAATCACCCGCGCTGTCAACGCTTCCTCCAGCACCTCCAGCAGCCGGTCCTCCGACATATCCTCTACCAGTGGAACCAACTGCCGGAGCTCAAACCCTCGCCCGATGACCGAGGCAATGGTCAGGGTCTCATTGCACCGCTGGGATAGCCGGTTCAACCTACGTCCGATGACCTCCCGCACCCCCTCGGGAATCCGCACCGTCCACGTATCACTGATGCCCGTTCGTGGCGAGCTTGTCGAACCACGCGCTTCGATAGGTTCAGGGTGAACGGATGCAGAGAGATGCCCCTCCTGCACCAGCAGCCGCACCACCTCCGTCACAAACAAGGGGTTTCCCTCAGTCTGCGTGTACACCGCATTGACCAGTCCTTGAGGAGGCATTACGCTCGTTGCGACTTCGATGAACCGGCCCACATCGTCCTGGCTCAAACCCCGCAGCAGCACCCGTTGGAACAACCGCTCCCGCATCAACTCCCCCAAGGTCTCGGCCAAGGGATGCTGGCGGGATAGTTCTACATCACGGTATGTACCCATCAGCAACAGCCGGGCGCCGCCTAACTCCCGGGCCACAAACTGGAGTAACATCAACGACGGCTGGTCGGCCCAATGCAGGTCGTCCAAGATCAGCACCAAGGGCTGGCGTTGGGACGCCGTCTTTAAGAAAGCCGTGATGGAGTCGAACAACCGGAACCTGGCTTGCTCCGGCTCCAACCCCGGCGCGGCTGGTAGGTCTGGCAAGCGTTCCCGGACATCGGAGACAACCTCGGCGATGTCGGCGGCCCCGGCGCCCATCTCCGATCGCAACTGTTCCGGATCTCGCTCACGGACGTAAGAGCGGATGGCCTGCACCCAGGGCCAATAGGGCGGCACCCCTTGCTCTTCGTAGCTGTGTCCCCATAACACCTGAGCGCCCCGCAATCCGGCGTAGGTGGCTAGCTCCTGGGCAGTACGGGTCTTGCCGATGCCCGGCTCGCCGACCAACGTGACCAGCCGCCCCCGGCCCGACAATGCATCTTCCAAACACCCCTTAAGCTCGCCCATCTCCCGCTGCCTGCCCACGAAAACACCTCCAGCCAGGCTGTCGAGGGCGTGGGCTTCGTCAACCGATGCCGAATGTTGGTCCACGCTCGCGGCCGGGTCGATGGCGTCTAATGCCGTTAATGCGTCCAACGCTGACTCGGGCCTTTCCGACGGGTCCTTGGCTAGTAATCGCAATATGAGGGCGTCCAAGGAACGAGGGCACCCAGAGTTGTGCCACGTCGGAGCCACCGGCGGCGTGTTGATGTGCTGGCCGATGATGGCAACGGAGTCATCTCCCAAGAAGGGCGGTCTGCCGGTCACCATTTCATAGAGCATCGCTCCCAGAGAGTACAAGTCGGACCGGGGCGTCACGTCGCCCCCCATGGCCTGCTCCGGGGGCATGTACGACACGGTGCCCACCATCATCCCTTCGGTGGTCAGCCGCGAGCGGTCCAGGGCCACGGCTAGGCCGAAGTCACCGATCTTGGCTACGCCGTCTGATGTAAGCCACACGTTGCCCGGCTTCAGGTCCCGGTGGACTATCCCTCGGCTGTGGGCGAACTCCAGCCCCCGGCAGGTTGCAACGGCGATACGGATTGCCTGTTTCAGGGGAAGCCGGTGCTCGGGCGCATCCTCTATCAAACCCTCCACGTCGCCGCCGCCCATCAACTCGGTGACCATGAACGGCTGACTTTGCTCCTCGCCCAGATCGAAGACGGTTACGATGTGGGGATGGGAGCCCAAACGGCCCATGGCCTGGGCTTCCCGCTGGATGCGGGTGCGGGAGGTCTCGTCCAGGCCCTCGGTCTTGATGAGGGCGAAGGCCACTTCCCGGTCCAGCAGGGTGTCGTGGGCCAGGTAGACCTTCTTCTTGCCGCCATCCCCTAGGAACCGCTTCACCTGGTAGCGGCCGTTGGCGAAGGATGTGGGTTGGTTGCCCACATGAGTTGTCCCATGCAGGCTCGAAGGAACCTGAACAACAGGAGCGGCAGAAGAGCCCAATGCTCTGTCAGCGGCAGCGAGGTAAGCTTGCCCTTCAGTGTTTTCAGGGTCGATAGCGAGGACTGACCTTGCCCGGCTGCCTACTGTGGTCCAATCTTCCTGGGAGATAGCCTGATCGGCCTCATCAAGCAAGCGCTCTATTTGTCGTCGCAGCCGTTCACTGACCATGATGGGAAGATAGTACGTCGGAGGAGTTAGTCTGTCTACTTATCGGCGGGATAAAGCGGCAAACTGTTACAATCAGCCAGGGAAGCCCTTCTTGGAAACTCAATCTCTAGGGGGAGATATGAGGTTGGCAAACAAGGTTGCTCTGATCACTGGCGGTGCCCACGGAATGGGGGCCGCCGAGGCCAAGTTGTTCGCTCAAGAGGGGCTAAGGTAGCCATCGCCGATGTGCGGGAAGAGGACGGCCGGAAGCTGGAAGCGGAGATCACAGAGGCCGGGGGTGAAGCCCTTTTCGTGGCCTTGGACGTTTCCCAAGAAGACCAATGGCGGAGCGCTGTGGCCCAAGTGGTATCCCAGTTCGGCAAGCTAAATATCCTAGTTAACAACGCTGGCATCAGCGGCAGCGGCGAACGGGACCACACCAGCACCGAAGCCTGGGACCGGCTGCTCAATATTAACGCCAAGGGGGTCTTCCTTGGCATGAAATACGCCGTTCCGGAGATGAGGGAGGCGGGAGGCGGCTCCATCGTCAACATCTCGTCGATTTCCGGGTTTGTGGGACAAGAATCGGTTCATCCGGGCTACAATGCTTCTAAAGGCGCGGTCCGGCTGGTTACCAAGGCGGCGGCGGTCCAACACGCCAAGGAAGGCATCAGAGTCAACTCCGTGCACCCGGGTATGATGCCTCCCATGCTCACCTCGTTCCAGCGGGGAGACAGCGCTAGGGAGGCGTTGATGGACGCCATACCTATGGGCAGGGAGGGCGAACCGATAGAGGTTGCCAATGCCGTTTTATTCCTGGCGTCGGATGAGGCGAGCTATATCACCGGGACCGAGCTTATAGTCGATGGCGGATTCACCGCCAAATAGGACTCAGGGTCGAGGGAAACTAACCTCAGTCGATCTGCCAGTTAAATCGTGCCAGGCCGAGCTAACAAGAGGGGCGCTATCCAGCAAGCAAGGGGGCATAAGGCATGTTCGCTGCTGAATTTGATTACCACAAAGCAAGCTCGGTGTCCGAAGCCATTGAATTTCTGATCGCCAACGGCGGCGCTAAGCTGGTCGCCGGGGGCCATAGCCTAATACCTTTGCTCAAGCTGCGGTTTGCCAGGCCGACTGCCTTGATCGACATCGGAGGGATCACCGACCTTAAAAGTATCACCGTTGACAACGGAACGGTACGTATCGGAGCTTTAGCCACCCATTGGGACATCGCTTCTTCCAAGGAGGTGGCGCACGCCTGTTCCATGCTTGGTGATGCGGCCCGAGGTATCGGTGATCCCCAAGTGCGTAACCGTGGCACGATAGGTGGCAACATAGTTCACGCCGACCCGGCGTCGGATTGGCCCGTCGTACTGACTGCATTGAATGCCCGGTTCGTGATCCAAGGCCCAGGAGGCTCCTCCAGGACGGTGTCTCCAAACGAATTTTTCAGGACGCCCTTCGAGCCCAACCTGGCCGCCAATGAGATATTAACCGCTGTCGAAGTTCCCACCTTCACCCCGAATCATCGCGCCGAGTACGCCAAAGTGGCTCACCCTGCCTCCGGCTATGCAGTCGTGTGTGGAGCGGTTGTGGTGACCGTAGATGGCGGCCTATGTACCTCAGCAAGCATCGCGGTGGGAGGATTGGTCCCGGCTCCCGTGAAAGCATCGTCGGTGGAACGGGCGTTGACCGGCCAGACCCTAAATGTAGAGAACATCATGGCCGCGTCTATCCAAGTGGCCAACGATCTGGGCAGCGACCTGATTGGCGACTTCTACGCCTCAGCAGAGTACCGGAAGGCGATGGCGGCAGTTGAGATCAGGCACGCCCTCTTCCACATCACAGGTGAAGCGCACATAGGGAGCAGAGCGGAGATGCGGGCTTCTGATCCAAGTGTCCCGGCGAACCAATCAACGGGTTCAGAAGTCTCGGAGCACTATCCCCGAAATAGGTGGTGGGAGTTCTGGAAGCCACGCCAGTAGTTTTAGGCCAGTAGTTTTAGGCCAGTAACGTCACTCTGTCGTTCCATTGCTTCTCCTGCGGTTACCAAATTACCTTGGCTTCCTGCAGACGCTCGACCTCGGATGCACCGAGTCCCAGGATTCCGTGGAACACGTCGAGGTTGTTCTCCCCCAAGTCTGGTGTCCATTGGTCGATAACGGCCGGTGTACCGGAGAGCCGCCAGGGAGGCGCGACGGCCCTTTGCTCGCCCTTTTCCGGGTGTAGGACCTGGGGAAATGCCTCCCGCTCCTGCAAATGGGCATCGGCCATGAGTTGGTCCGGCGTGAGCGACGGTGCGGCGGCAACTCCGTGGGCCTGGAGCAGATTCGTGGCTTCAGCCGGGGTGCGCTGCGCCGTCCACGCCTCGATCAGACCGTCCAATCTGTCGTGCGCTTTCCATCGGCGGAAGGCGTCGCCGAATTCGTCTCCACGCGCCCAATCCGGGTCCCCCATGGCGCCCACCATACCCTGCCACTCCTCCTCAGAGGCTACGGAGATGCTCACCCAAGCGTCTTGCCCGCGGCAGCGGTAGACGCCTTGAGGCGCTGCCGAGGCGTCGCGGTTGCCCTGGCGCATCGCTTCCCTGCCATTCATGGCATAGTCCAAGAGGGCTGGACCGATGAAAGACGATCCCATGTCGCGGAGCGATACATCTACGTGCTGTCCTGTATTGGCGCCGTGCTTGGCGCACAGGGCGGCCACGGCGGCGAACGCTGCCAACATGCCGCCGGTATGGTCCATGCCGTGACGCAGCTCCACCGGCGGACCGTCGGGATAGCCTGTCAGGTGGCCCAGACCGCCCAGCGCGGCGAACATGGGCGCGTAGCCGGCGTAATTGCGCTCGGGTCCGGTCTGTCCGTTTGAAGACAGGGACACCATGATGATGTCTGGCTTGACTTCGCGGAGGGCGCCGTAGCCGATACCCAACCGGTCCATGACGCCCGGCCGGAAGTTCTCCAGCGCCAAGTCGGAAACCTGGACCAATTCGAGGGCCAGTTCTACCGCTCTCGGTTCCTTGAGGTTCAGGCAGGCCGACATTTTATTGGCGTTGATTTGCTCGAAGCTGGAGGGAGGTTTGCCGTACATGGTGTGGGTGCGCCGGGTGATGTCCAACCGGGCCGAGCTTTCGATCTTGATCACCTGCGCGCCCAACTCCGCCAGCATCAGACCGGCAAAGGGCCCGGCGGCGTGCACCGAGAAATCAGCCACCCTGACACCAGACAACGGCCCGGCAGACTTTGGTGCTCTGTCAGCCATGCCGCCAGCCATCAAATCACCCCGGCCCGGGCCAGCATAACGATGTCTTGCGGTGTATATCCCAGCCTATCCAATACCTGGTTGTTATGCTCGCCCAATAAAGCAGCCCGTTCCAGAGACGGCGGCGTCTCGCCCATCCGGAAAGGCAGTCCGGCGTATTTGAAACAACCGGCCTCCGGGTGGTCGATCTCGACAAAGTAGCCGCGGTCCCGTTGGTGCGGATTCTCGAACACTTCCTTGGGAGTGTAGTAGGGGGCGAAGGGAACTCCCTGGGCCTGTCCCTGGTGGTAGAGCCAGTCTTTGGGGCGCCGGGCGGTCCAATCTCGGAGGTTCCAGTTGATTTCGGCGCCGTGTGCCGCCGGATCTTCGAAATTTTCGGCTGCGGCCCATTCCGGGCTGCCCAGAAACTCGCCGAGGCCCTCCCACTGGCGCGGCTCCAGCGTTAGCAGTTCAATGTAGCCGTCCTCGGCGGGCATGACGCCGCCCACCCGGAAGAACCGCGAGAACCGGCTTTCCACGAATCCCTCGGCCTCGAGTCGTTGGATAGGCAGGTAGCCGATAGCTAGCTGGGCCTCCTGTATGGAGCAATCGACGAATTGGCCTGGCTGGCCGCCCATTTTGGCGAATACGGCGCCGGCGATGCCCACGGCGGCTGCGATACCTCCCTGGTAGGAGCCCATCATGCTTCCGGCGGTGATGGGCGCGCGGTCTGGAAACTGGTCGAGGGCCAGGCCGTTGGGCAGGAGATTGCCCTCGCCCGCGGCGTGGAACACGTTGATGTCATAGGCGGGGCGGTTGGCGTTGGGCCCGCTGCTGCCGTATGGCGTGATAGCGGCCACAATCAAGTCTACGTTGATCTGGGACAGGGTTTCTTGATCGAGACCTAACGACGCTGCGCGGCGGGGTTGAATGTCGTGGATCAGGACGTCGGATCGGGACGCCAGTTCGCCCAAGATGATCCGGCCTTGAGGGTCGTCCACATTCAACGTCAGGCTTCGTTTGCCCGTGTTCAGGTGGAGGAACGTACCGCTGCGTTCAATGTGGGGCACATCGCCGGGAAACGGGCCGCGGCGGCGGGAGGGGTCGCCGGAATTGGGCGGCTCGATCTTCAATACTTCGGCGCCCAAGGCCGCCAGCAATTTGCCGCAGAACGGCGCGGCCACCATTGCAGCCAGCTCCAAAACCCGGAGTCCGTTCAGGGCGGCGGGCGTGGCGGCGCTCGGGTTAACCATTTGAGCGATTTTGCTCGGTTAGCATTTTAGCCTGAACTCTCTTTGACTCTCCGGTGAATCGCCGTGCCGCTAATTGGAAGACCGGCATCTGCGATAAAATCTAAATCTGGATTGTCTGGGTCGCGATGCTGGGGACTACATTTCATCCCATCATTTCTATGACTTCAACTGTGCCGATCTCAAGGTGCGGGTACCCCTTAGCCATTTCAAGAGCAGCATCCATGCTTTCGGCTTTCACGACAGAAAAGCCTACCAGGGGATTCGACCCACCATCGTCTGATAAACCACTGGAGCCTACGGTCTTAGACTTTCCCAAGGGATGACCGGGGTTGACCACGGCATCGCCAAGGTTGCCGACCCAGGCTTCGAATTTCGCCATATGTTTGGCTCCCTCCTCAGGGCTCTCAGGTATTTTCCCACCGTGATAGGCGAAGAGAAAGAAGGAGACCTTCTGCTGGCGAGGTGATTCCGGTGCGGCCCCTGACAGGTGGGATTCCGGGTCCCGCTCGAAAGCCACCTTGCAGGCGGGAGCGCAGAAGTAGTAGGTAGTCCCCTGGTATTCGCTTGAACCGCCAGGCGGGCTGTCGGTGTCGACTTTCATCTGGCAATTAGGATCTATCGCGGTTGCCATGTAGTCATCTCCTTTTTCTCAATTTCAGTTTGAAAGACCCTCAAGTTTTAATGGCGTCCAACTCAATGTCGATAATACCGTCGGCCAGAGTATTTGTAATCGGTAGAAAGGGCGATCTTGCCATCCCCCAAAAGTGCGGCCTGGAATCATACCGACCAGGTGATGCTATCAGCTAGGTTTATGTACACTCCGCTCCGGAAGGATGGGTGGCATCTGCGACGAAAAGGTAAGAAGCTGTCTAAAAAGCCCTGGGTACCCCGATTTTCACTCCAAGCTTCATCCAGGCTTGGTTCCTACAGCGCAGTGGTACGGCTCGGCGATAAAGAAAGTTCCGTCAGCCTCTACCTGGGCCACAGCAGTCCGCCATTCCTCCACTTCCTCCCTGTTCAGAGTGGCAAGGATGTTATCCTGCAAAGAAGCCATGTTTTCAGGGCCGAAGGCCGCCAACTGGGGTAGCAATGTTAACTGGACTAACCCAGCTTGGTGAAATCGCCGGTAGAGACTGGCATCAGCGCAACCTCGCTCCCTCCCAGGAAGACCGAGGTTGGTTTCGGCTTTGGCCTTCAACTCGGTTCGTAACGGCAGGTTCACCAATTTCGGCCTGTCTGTGGCCTGCACGACCACTGCCACTCTTCCTTCAGGCTTAGTCACGCGGATCATCTCTTTCAGCATCCGGTCGGCATCCACTCGCTCCATTACCGTAGTTGACGTGGTGACGTCGAAACAGTTGGCTGGGTAGGGGAGGGCTTCTGCGTCTCCTTCCTGGAATTCGATCACATCTGCCAGTCCTTCCCTCCTGGCGAGCGCCGTCGCTTCTCGCAGCAGATAAGGGCTGATGTCGGCCCCGATAATAGCGTTGGCCCTAGATGTGCGATGAGCTAGCCAGCGGTCGAGGCCCCCTGATCCACACCCCACGTCTAGCACCGTCTCACCAGGCCTCAGTTGAACCTCATCCATCAGGCTGCTTACCAGTTTAAGGTATCCCGGTGCGCTGCTACGCGTTTCCAGAGTCGCTACGGCACCCAACCAGGCACCGCCACGAGTGACGGTGGAATAATGCTGGGTGAGCGCGGGTAGCAGCGGATCCCATTGGGAAGTAGCATACTCTATTGGAAGGAGTAGCAGAGGCGGGCCAGACCCCTGAACAGAGTAGGAGATGCCGGCTACTTCTCCTTTGCCCTCAGATATCGACATGGCGTTGGCTCCCGGCACGTGGTCCATACGGCCAAGAAAGTCTATTAATGCGGAGCCGATGCCGTCCGTGCGGTCAGCCACGATATTTGCGGTGTTGGAACTAAGGTAATCAACAAGCGTTACTAGAGTAGCATCCGGCAGACCTGTCATGGAGTGTTGCAGTGCCTCAGCTGAACTCCCTCGGTCACCGTTGAAGACGAGTAGCCGTGGGGCGAAGCTATGAAGAATCCCTGGGTCGATAGCCCTTGGGCAGACGAGGGTCAAGGAGGAAATGACTTCGGCATGAACGGCCATTAGGCCTCTCCAATCACCTAGGGTGCTAGCCGCAAAGTGGGCCTGCTGAATGCCCAGGTGTTGGAGAAGCCGAATGATCCGTTCCTCAACAGGAAGCTCTGCTTCTGTAGCCATGATGGCGCCCCCAGGATTTAGTCCCCGAGTAAGATGAGGAATTCGGCACAGAAAACAGTCTGTGACAAAACTCAAAATACGTGTTGATTGATCAGGTCAGCGGTAAGAGTGGAACTCCACACTGTTAAACTACCAGCTTTAATAGCTCAGTTGCATACGAAATAGAGGGCCAAATCCATTTTGAGATACTCTCCAAATGAAACTAGGCTGACCGTTAGCCCTGCCCCTGCTTCGGAAGGATGGGCGGCATCTGCTGGCCTTGGGGCACGCTGCGGAGGCTCAGGCTGCTGCCGTCGGTGAACCATGGTACTCGGGGGTCGCGGGAGGCCAGCATCACCGTGGCCTGGCCGGGTGCGGTCACCTCACCCCGCTGGTTCTCGGCCCAGATCTCCAAGTCGACCAGGGGCGTTTCGTCTTCAATATGCTTGCCCACCACTTTGCCCTTCAGCCATTGGGTGTCACCATACACGTTGAAGCGGCGGCACTCCACCCGCAATCGTTTCAAAAAGGCATCGTCGCCCATCCAGTTGGTGACCAGCGTGCCCATCCAAGAAACCCGTTGGGGGCCGTAGTCATAGGCGCCGGGCACACCCACCGCCTCGGCCACCGAGTCTCGCATATGGCCGATGCCGGTGTATTCCAAGCCGCCGCCGGCCTCGGGGTTACGGAAGAAGTGGTCCGGATGGCGCAGGGCTTCACGGAGCAGCACACCATGGGCGCTGGAGCGTCCGGTGCCCACCAAGAAGGCGCTCACGTCTTGGAGCGACAGCGGGCCGCGCACCACCGGCTCCAATTCGTCGCCGATGTTGGTATCCTCGAAGTAGCGGGTGTTGCCGCCTCGGGCCTTTTCGTTCAGCACCAGTTGGTCGATCTCCTCCAGTTCCGTGGGTGTGTACTCGTGACGTTTGGGAACGTCGGCGTACTTGCCCAACTCCCTGGAGGCTCGACGTTGGTGACGGGTGCACCACCCCACCACTCGGGCTACTAGCTCGTCGCGTTGATTGGTGTAGATGGTCTCCACGAACTGGATAACCAACGTGGCCGAATATTGGCTCTGCTTTTCTTGAACGTCCAAGACCCTTTCGATGCAGTTGACTGCGTCGCCGGGGCGCAAGTGGCGGAAGAATTCCCAGTCGTTGCCCGCGAAGAAGCCGTGGACGCCGGGCAGACCCCACCGGGTGCGGCCGGACCAGTGGCGCATGTAGGGAGCGCAGGGATGGCCGATCATGGAGCCGTATTTTGAGTAGGCGGCGTATTCTTGATCGCGGAATATGGGATTAGCGTCGCCGATGCCGTTCACGAAATTAAGCAGTGCACCCATAGACGCGTCGCGCACAAAGTTTTCAGTGCGCAGACGCGCGCCGATCATCTCTTTGGCTTTGGCGATTGCCTCTGGGGTGATACCCTCGACCTCGGGCAGGGTTTCAGTCACCCGTTGTTGCTCGTCCTGGCGCGTCATTTGTACCTCGCGGGATATAGCTATCAGCTTTCAGCTATCAGCCGTCAGCTCGTTTTGGTATTGTTCGCCGGTTATTCTAACAAGTCTACATTGCGGCTGGCCGGCCGGAGGCTATCCAGGGTCCTATTCGGATGGCGCAGCCTAATAGCTGACTGCTGACGGCTGGGTGCCTCAGCCCCTGGAGGGTAACACCACGGTGGCGGCGCCCCGGATGGTACGCTCTCCGCGCTGGTCGTTCCCCCAGAGCTCCAGGTCCACCAAGGCATGGCCGTCTTCCATCCGTTTCCCACTTACCGCACCCTTCAGCCAGGTGGTGTCGCCGTTGAGGTTGTGGCGGCGTACTTCGCCCCAGAACTCCCGAATGAAGCCGTCGTCACCCATCCAGTTGGTGACCACCTGACACAGCCAGGAGACCCGCTGGGGACCGTAATCGTAGGCCTCCGGAACACCCACGCGCCGGGCGAATTCGGTATCCCAGTGCACCCGCTCGGGCACGTCCGGGATGCCGCTTTCGTCGACGATGAAGGCGCGTGGATGCTTCTTGTAGAAGTCCACCGCCACCTTGTGGGCGTAGACGAAGGGCATGAAACCCCAGCCGATTTTCCAGGCGATGTTATCGGTAACCCGCAGGGGTCCCTTCACCACGTGGGGCAGCACCTGGCCCTCTTCCACATCCTCCCAAAAGCGTGGCTCGGTCCCCCGTATCTCTTCCTTGTCGTAGTCGGTGAAGATCCGGTCGATCTCTTCCGGCGTGTAGCTGGCGGGCTCCAGGTAATTGTACTTGCCACGGTCCTGTGCCGTATCCCGCTCGGTCCGCATGGACCATTGCCTGACCTTTCCTATGGCCTGTCCCTCCAATGTGCTGAAGTCGTAGGTGAACTCCTGGAGGATGGCACGGCCGGCGAACCTGGTCTCCTTGGGCGTGAGGCCACTGGGCGTCACCGTGCCCCGGATGCCTGCTCCCGCCCTGAGGACATCCTCCATCTCGAAGGACGCTCCGGACCACATCGCGTGGACACCGCCCAGCCCTTGTGGCGCGCCGATCCCTTCACAGGTGAAGAGGAACGTGGGAGGAGCTATCACGCTGCCCCAGCGGGTTGCGTTCCCGTACTCTTCGTCGCTGAAAAGGGGGTTAATGTCCCCCATGCCGTACGCAAAGTGGGCAATGGTGTCGATGGTGGCGTAGCGGTTGAAGGGGCTCTTGACCGGCAGGGGTTTGCCCAGAAACTGGCGAAGGCGGTCCAGCTCCTCCTCGGTTATCTTGGGGAATTCTTTTTGTTCGGCCACGTTGGAGCCTCCACGGGAAAAGGGATAGCTATCAGCTGTCAGCCGTCAGCTCGTCGCGATATTGTTCGCCGGTTAATCTAACAAGCCTCCATCGCGGCCGGCCGGCCGGAGGCTATCCTAATACCTGACAACTCATAGCAGACGACTAACCGCTGACCCACACGTTACCAGAGGACCTGGTCTTCTTCCAGTTGATGGACTTCCTCCGGCGAAAGTCCCAGCAATCCTCCGAAGATCTCCTGATTATGCTCGCCCAGGAGCGGAGCGTGGCGGCGGATCGAGGGCGGGGTTTCACTCAGGTTCCACATGATGTTGAAGATTGGTTCAGCGCCAAGGGAAGGGTGTTCGATATCCGAGTACAGCCCGCGCTCTCGGAAATGTTCGCTGAACAACCGGTCCTCCGCTCCCATGACCGGGATGGCGGCCACCCCGTGGGACTGGAGCAGTTCCGCCGTCTCTTCGGCGTTTCGTTCGGCGGTCCATCGGCCCAAGTGCGCGTCGAGTTCTTCCCTGTGCTGAAGGCGGGCGTACCGGCTGGCGAATTCGGATGAACCCGCCCATTTCGGATTTCCCATGGCAATCACCAGGCCCTGCCATTCCTCCTCGGTGCGGACGGCCACAGACAGCCAGGAGTCATCTCCCCGGCAGGGGAAGTTCCCGTATGGCGCCATTACCGGGTCGTAGTTGCCCCGGGGCCGCATGACCCGGCCGGTCATTTCGTACTCCATAAGGCCGGCGCCCATGGTGGCCACGGTAGCTCGGAGCATTGACAGGTCTATGTATTGCCCTTCGCCGGTATGTCGGCGCCGGTACAGGGCTGAAAGTATGGCGAACACGCCGTGGAGCGCGGCGCAAACGTCGGCATAGGCGTGTTTCATTCCCAGAGGGCGGCCTGGGGATTCGCCGTCGTCATAGCCTATAGTGCTGTCTAAGCCGGAGAGCGCGCCGATTGACGGGGCGTAAGCCCGAAGGTCCCGCAACGGGCCTGTTTGGCCGTTGGCCGATAGTGACGCCATAACCAGTCCTGGTCTGATGCCGCTCATGGCGTCGTAACCCAGGCCAAGCCTGTCCATTACCCCGGGCGAGAAATTTTCGATGAGTACATCGCAGTGGGCCACCAACCCTTTGACCAATTCGATGGATCGTGGCTTGGTGGTGTTCACAGCGATGCTCAATTTACTCCGATTGACGTTATGGAACATTGGGTGTTGCTCCGGGTCCGGCTCACTGCCGACGATGGGCCGGCCCAGACGCATGTAGTCCATGCGCTGGCGGGTCTCGACCTTGATGACCTGAGCGCCCATATCGGCCAGCACCATCCCGGGGATGGCGCCTGCCAGCACCCAGCCGAAATCCAAGACACGGTAGCCCGACAGAGGGCCAGGTTGGGATTGCTGGTTTTCCTGGTCCAAGTAGTCCAGCCTTCCTAAATAATTCCGGTCTGGCGCAGCTTGACCAGTTCCTCGGGAGTGTAGCCCAGGCGGCCGCAGTAGACTTCGCGGTTATGCTGGCCGATGGTTGGGGCGGGAGCCGATGGACCTTGGTCAAGGCCGGTTAGTTGGAAGGGAACACCAGGGTAGGCCACCGGGCCGGTATCCGCGCGATCGATGGCCAGGAATTGGCTGGATAGGCTCGGGTCGCCGCGAACTTCGTCGAAGCCGCGAACGGGCGCCAGCGGCAGGCGGTGTTCCAGCGCCATCTCCAACAGTTCGCCTTTGGTGTACCTCAGCAGCCATTCCTCGAGGTAGCCGTCCACCTCGTCGGCGTATTCGTTATTCATCGTGGTGCGGTTCCGGAATCGAGGCTCCTGAGCCCACTGGGGATTGCCCATCAGTTCCAGCAGCCCGCGCCATTGGCGCCCCTCGGGAGACCCTACGAATATATAGCCGTCCTTACAACGCAGGATGCAATTTGGATAGGGGAAATCCATGGCGTGGTGCCCGGTACGCCGGGTGACCCGCCACTGATAGACGGCCATAAGAGCCTCTGGGCCGGTGTAGATGCCCGCCATCGATTCGACTTCGGCGATGTCGATGTGCTGTCCCCCGCGGCTTTGGGCGTTACCCGCTTGAGCTTCACCGGATTGGGCCAACAGAGCGATGACGATGGAAGATGCGGCGGCTGTACCAGCAAAATAGCCGACTTCGGGTGTACCGAAAGTGAGTGGCTCCCGGTCCTCGCTGCCTAGGCCCTCGCAGATTCCGCCGGCGGCCGCTAAGTTAATATCGTAGGCCTTCCAGTTCCGATAGGGGCCGGTCAGGCCGAAGGGCGTTACGGATGCCATGACCATTTGTTGGTTGTGCGGCCGCAGGTCCTCCCAACCGATTCCCAAGCGGTCCATTTCCAAGGGATGGAGGTTGTGGACGAATACGTCCGACTGGGCCAGGAGCCCGGCCAGTATCTGCTTCCCAGTGGGCGTTTCCAGATTCAATGTCACGCCCTGCTTGTTGGAGTTTAGATATAGAAACAGACCGCTGCGTTCCGGGTGGGGCTGGTCGTTTAAAAAGGGACCGTATTCACGGGCCTGGTCTCCAGCTCCGGGCCGCTCGATTTTCACCACTTGCGCACCCATGTCCGCCAGCAGCTTCCCGCAATATGGAGCGGATATGGACTCGCCAAGTTCCAAGACCTTCAGTCCGGCTAGGAGTGGGTAGGTCACGTTTTTCTCCAAGAAGACGGCCCGGGCGTGGCCGCCGCGACTCTAATGCTAGACGGATACTACAGCAAGAGCAGATGAGCCGCCATCCCGTAGACGGGCGAACCGTTCCGTCTAACTGGGTCTATCCAGTGGCCCACGTCACCGCCTTCACCAGCGGTGACACTAGGATCCCGCCGCATGACAAGTGTCTTACAAGTTAATCCACGACCCTGCAAGGGAATCAACCAGCAGCAGAATTTGATTTTTGGTTGCTCAATGACGTGGGAAAAGCCGTGTCGGGGCCGGCAGGGGGTTCCCGATACCTTTCACCGAGCTAACTTCTAGTTCGCACTCGCTGGAATAATGCTAAAGCAGGCGCTCTAACCAGCCGAGCTAACCGCCCACATCAAAAAAAGGTCAGGTGCAAGGCCGCAAGGCTGAAGACGTCTCATGGGGAGGGCTGCCATCGGCGCCGAAGGGGCTAGCTTGGATCTTGGCGCACCCAAATTTCGGCTGGAAGCGAGATCAGTCGAGAAACAGCTCGCGGATCCATTCGAGCCCTGGCAGCCGGGTGCCGCAGGGTGATGGTACTAACGTTTTTTCGGGGCACGGTTTGTACAGTGAGACGATTGTCATGGCGCCCGCCTCCCGATTCCGGCATACCCCATGCGAACCACCTGACTGCCAGGCCAAACGTGGGCGATCTCGACATCGCGTCTTGACCAAGGTCTGGGTTAGGGTTATCTACCGCGGTTCACCGATGATGGACACATGCTCTATGACGGGACACTTCCTGGCCAGGAAAGACATGTCCGTGTTGCCACCTTCGCAGTCCATCGGCGAAGTCACATCCATACGAACCAGAATGAAGTCGTCTCCCGAATTACCTTGGTAATTTCTTACCTCCAGTATGCTTTCCACATGAAGGGGGTAACCAAAGACGATGGGCCGGCTGCTGGCCATCACCGTGTTGGAGACTAGGGCGGTCACTGGCATATTATGGTCCTGTCCCAGGGAGATGTCCGACCCCATCACGCCGCCGAAGGACTCATGGCCCTCGAGCCTGACCCGGGAGATCGTGTTGTTTTTGCCTTTGAGCAGGACGATTCCCCTGGGCGTGACGGGATAGACCATTTGGTCCTGGGCTCGAGCGAACTCCAACTCCCCCATGATCTTAGTATCTTCAAACACATTGCCGTCGCCATATACGAAAACGTTGATGTCGCCGTTGCCGAATATGGTCGATCCGGATACCTTCGTCCTGTTCCCATTCATCGATAAGCCCCGCTGGCCATTACGCCATACCTTTGAACCAGCGAAATCGCTCATGTCGAATGGCGGGGTGTATAGGTTGCTCACCTTTACCCCAAACTTTTTATTACTGTGGGTTTCGTTCCCCTCAAACTTGAGCAGTGGAAGCTTCCTGATCTCTACGTTTCCGCCCATTGCCGCTATCTCTTTTCGACCGGCAGGAATGGCGAATTGGAAGCCGTCACCGTGCTTACTCGATACAGCGATGTTGTTGGTGACGCTGTTGTGGGCGTTCTGCACCCAGAAGATAGAAGCGTACCTGTCCGAGACGAGAATATCTCCACGGGTGACTAATATGCCCAGGTTATGGTCCATGGTCACGTAGACTTCATCTCCTATTTCGAAGAAAAACCCGTGGCCCACGGCATTGTAGCCGATGTTGTAAGAAAGCGAGACGTATTGGGTGCTATGCACGGTGATAAACCGGTTGCCTGAGTCCCAGATTGAAGCTCCTTTCACGTAGCTGCCGCGTATCGTCTCGCCGGCCATGTGAAAATGAATCGGGTATTTGCCAAGCTCGCCCCTGGCGCCCAAATGGCTGAACTCAGCGTAGCTGATGCTGCCCTTGGCGCCTTCAAGAAACCGGGTATGGCCCCGAAACTGGGGATTTTTGCTGGTGATCACCACGTTCCGGGTCAGTAGCGCTACCTGTGCCTGGGCCGGCGCCCTACCGTCGTGATGGTATTTAAGGGGTGTATCAAGAGTGATGGCACGGCCTGTCACCTTGGCGATATATGCCTCTTCGCTTTGCAAGGGGTCCTGGGTGGTGGAAGTTATGACGATGTGGTCGCCGGGCTTCCAGTCCACCCGGTCTTGCAAGTTGAGAACCACCGATCCTCTGTCCGCATCCTGCTTTAAGGTCGTGTAGACGTAGCCCAGCGGCTGGCCGTGGATTTGCGCCTCTCCCATGACATTCAAGGAATGTTCGCCATCGGTGGAATTGACGAATCGCAAGGTTGCCTGCACGCCCGCCGGGATCGGTTGGGATTACGTCCCTATTTCCAAGTAGCCTTCGGGCCTTACAAAAACGTCTCCGACATCGAGGTTTGTGGAGACATCGCGGCTGAACGTTAGCGTGCCCTCTACGTTTAGCTCAGCGATCTCGGCTTCGGAAAAGAGATCATAAACGACTTGAGTCGCTTTATTAATGGTGACCGCATCCCGTGAAATGGGTACTTTACCATCGTTCCAGATGGCGGGGTCGGACCACCGGCCATCCAGTAGATTGATCTTGTTTTGGAGCGCCGCTTCTCCCGGCGACGAATTGCCACCCGCGGATATCAGGCCCAGGCTCCCTGCAAATATGAGACCAACAATGAAAATCGCCGGCAAGTGGCCCGTTACCCACCTACGCATTTCATCCCCCCTTCTGGCAAGCCGATTTACAAACTAGTAGTCAGTCAAACTTGATATTAATGGTAACGTGAAAGATTGAGCAAAAGAGCTACCCTGACTCTGGATAGTGTTGATGGGAGGCGGTGGTATGGTCAGGGAAAAGTATGGAGTCCGGCTGAC
>DAOUHE010000152.1:0-1631 GCA_034428715.1 Dehalococcoidia bacterium
GCAGGTTGCCGCAGCCACAGCCTTAAAAGCTGCGGTCTTGGGCCCCCTGACGTCGCGGTAATAATGCCGCTGGTATTCCTTTTGGTATTCCCTTACATCCAACTCAACTCCCCCTATTGGAAAATTTCATCGCAAATTTGCCTAATGTTCGTCCCCAGTGTATTCTACCACAGACCGATACCACAGGTAGGCCAGGTAGCGACTAATGACTGACTACGAAACCACACCGGAATACGGGGCATGGGTTGAGGCCAGGCGGATCGCCGTGGAAGCGCAACGGGCCGACCTGGAGGCGGCGATCCGGAGGTTGGAGCAATCCCTGGCGGAAGCGCGCCAGGACCTGCTGGACTTCGATGGGGAAAACTATCTGTAGGTAGACAAAAAAATGGGCCGCTGGTTTTTCATCAGCGGCCCGGACATTAGCAGCCCCTAAACGGTAAGGGGCACTCCGCCCAAAAGTCTAAAGGGAGCAAGCAAAAGCCTAAAGGAGAGCAATCCAAAAGCCTAAAAGCAAAGCCATCCAAAAGCCTAAAAGGAGAGCCATTCAATGTTACCTAACGGTCGTCAAGAAAGCAAACCAGGACCAAGACCAACGGCTTCACCGAGTTACGACCCCGAGAACGAGGGAGCATGGGACGGGCAGTTACCTAATCCCGATTTGGTGGACCAGCTCCCACCGTCTGATGACAAGGTGCTGCATTCTTTGCCAGACCTGGATAACACCGTCAAGACCCTTTTCTACTGGGCGATGGACTTGGACATACCCCACGGCCCACGGCTGGCGCTACTGACCATCCTCCGACACATTGATTGGGGGAAAGGTGACCACTGCACCGCCGGTATCAAGACGTTGGCAAGGGAGTCTCATTTTTCCACCAAGACCTTGAAGGCACATATCAGGTTCCTAGTGGCTCAAAACCTAATTAGCCGCTTCCGACATATCGGGAGAACCACTGAAACGCGGCTTGGCACCGTGGGCGTAGCGCCTACGCCAGAAACCAATTCTTCTTCAACCAATCTTATTAACCAAAAGGTACCCGGGTTGGTTGATGCTAAAAGGGTTGACGACTCGGAGACGGAGCCGGAGCCCGGGGTTACGACCGGGGTAAAACCTTTCTCTTTTGAAGAAGAAGGGGTTACCGGGACCGAGGTTACCGGGGTTACCGGGGCCCGGGTTACGGTCCAGGATGCCCAGGCGTGGGTTGAAGGCCATCTCTCGGAAACACTTCTACCATTCGAGGTTGAGCAAGTGGGAAAGCATTGCTGGCCGGCCTGGTCGAAGCACTGGGACCTGGACCTTGCCGGCGCGATTGTGGTCTGGACTAAGACCCCTGCCAGCCGGCGCAAGTTCCGCAAGGACGCGGTGATGCACCTGGTTAAAGTCGGACTGCCTAAGCCGCCAGTAATTGACCCTGAGCAAGAGCGAGCCCGGGGACGGGCTGCGGCTTGGCTAGACCAGCGCCTAGAGGAAGCGCCTAAGCGGGATGCGGAGTGCGCCGGCTGCGGGAAGCGCCGCCAGCGACCACCTGGGGAGAACCATTGCCATTCGTGCCGGACAACGGTGGAGGTGGCAGCATGACAGCCGACGAAGAAACCATCCTGAGGACCTACCTACTGCGGATCGGTGCCAT
>DAOUHE010000153.1:0-5989 GCA_034428715.1 Dehalococcoidia bacterium
GCACCATCTCCCGCCTCGGCATACCCCTTCCTCCCAAAACAAGAGCGTCAGGGCTATTTTACCCCGGCGCTCTTGTTTTTGGGCACCTTTTGACCGCTTTCTGAGACAGTCTCACCCGTGCGCCCCTACATCGTGATAAACCTTTTCCATCCTTGTTTGGGAACCGTCGACTGGAATCGTTTGACGGCGGTTTTATCTTTGGCAACGCCAATAAACTTAAGTCGAATTGAAACCCGCATAGGCCGGTTTGGTTGATCATCCAGAGCCCACCTCGGGTTTGGATCAGGGCTAACCTCCCCGCTTGACTTCAATCTCGGCCATCTGCTCTATGAAGTGCAAAATGGCCGAATGGTCGGCATCGGCGTCGCCGTGGTTTACCAATGAGCCCAAGATCTGCTGGACTTGGGCGGTCACCGGCAATGGTACGTTTAACTCCTGAGCCGTTTGCAACACGTTTCTCAGGTCCTTCTGGTGGAGGCGGACCCTGAACCCGGGCTGGAAGTTGCGGTCCAACATCATGGGCGCTTTGGCTTCCATCACGGCGCTTCCCGCCAGGCCGCCTCGAATGGCCTCAAATACCTTTTCAGGGTCAACTCCGGCTTTCTGGGCTAGGACCATGGATTCACTCAATGCTTCGATGTTGGCGGCAACAATGATCTGGTTGGCCAATTTGGTCACGCCACCGGCGCCTATATCTCCCGTCAGCACCACATTTGCGCCCATGACTTTCATCAGATCGTAACAATCGTCAAAGACGCTCTGTTTGCCTCCCACCATGATTGCCAGCGTACCGTTGATGGCTCCGGGCTCCCCTCCGCTGACCGGCGCGTCAAGCATCTCGACCCCTTTATGGGAGCACTCCTCGGCTATTCGCCGGGAAACCAGCGGAGCGATAGAACTCATGTCGATTATCTGAGAACCTGCCTTGGCCCCTTCCAACACTCCTTGGGGCCCCAGGATTGCACGTTCGGAATCGGCCGAGTCGGGTAGCATAGTTATGATCTTGGTGTTCATCGCGGCCACTTCTTTGCTGGACGACGCACCACGGGCGCCATCGGTGACCAACTCTTCCATCGCCTCGCCCACGATGTCGTACACCGTCAGCTCATAACCCGCATTTATTAGGTTGCGGGCCATGGGTTTACCCATGATTCCCAGGCCGATAAAACCGATCTGCTCCGCCATTGTTTCCTCTCCTCCGGATGACCGAAGACATTCTTGTCTTTCACGAATCACTCTAACATACCCGGTTTGCCGCACCAAGACGCAACGGCGGTCCACACCGGCCGGAAGACTGGATGGGGGACCCGGCATTGTGCCTGCCCACCGTTGGGTTTATGATAATCATCGAACATATTCAGTGGGGAAAAGGATATATGGCCCAACAAAAGACGGCGTTGGTCACGGGTGGAGCCGGATTCATAGCCTCCCACCTGGTCGACCGGTTGCTGGCCCTTGAATATAGGGTGGTGGTGGTGGACAACCTCAGCACCGGCCATTTGAAAAACCTGAACCAGACTGCTACCTTTCATCATGTAGACATCACCGATCCGGCGCTTGCCGATGTTTTTCAACGAGAGCAGCCGGATTTGGTCTTTCACCTCGCGGCTCAAACCAGCGTCAGCGCTTCCACCAAAGACCCCATCAAAGACAGCGAGATCAACGTATTGGGCACCCTGCGGCTTTTAGAGGCCTCCCGACGGTCTGGCATTGAAAAATTCATCTATTCTTCCACCGGCGGCGCCCTGTACGGCAATCCGGAATTCACGCCCTGTACCGAAGACCACCCCATCGCACCGGTATCTCCCTACGGCATGTCCAAGTATCAAGGGGAGCTGCAGCTGGAACTATTCCGGCGAATCCATTTGCTACGATTCACCATCCTAAGGTATGGGAATGTATTCGGCCCCCGGCAAGATCCCCACGGAGAAGCAGGGGTGATCGCCATCTTTTCCCAGGCCATGTTGGAGGGTAGGCAACCCCAGGTGTTTGGCGACGGGGAGCAAACCAGGGATTTCGTGTACGTAGATGACGTGGTTCAAGCCAACATCTGCGCAATTTCTCAGGGCGACGGCGCAGCCTTCAACATTGGCACCGGCCAGGCCTCCAGCATCAACAGCGTCTATACGTTATTGCAGGAGATCACTGGTTACAGATGGCCTCCGGAACACGGCCCGGCCCGCACTGGAGACGTGTACCAGATCTACCTTGACAATACCAAGGCGGCCCAGGGATTGGGCTGGGCTCCCCAAGCAACGCTGGAGGAGGGCTTGCTGCGGACAGCCGAGTACTTCAAACAAGTGATCAAGGTATCCCATTAGCTGATGCCGGCAATCTGAAAAACAGTGATCACCTGAGGAAACGGAATTTTCGAGGATACGAGATTTAATGGAAACTAAATACGACGTAATAATCTTGGGCGCCGGAGCCGCTGGCCTGGCTGCGGGCCTCTATACCACTCGGGCCATGATGAAAACCTTGATCCTAGAGTCCATCGGACCCGGCGGCCAGCTTTTGATCACCGACGAAATCGAAAACTATCCCGGCTTCACCCATGGGGTAAAGGGCCAGGAATTGGCCCAAATCATGGACCAGCAGACCGCCCGGTTCGGCGCGGAAACCGAATATACCGAGGTGGAAGGGGTAGACGACCTGGATAAACCAATAAAGGTCGTCCACACCTATGACCGGGACTACACCGCCGGCAGGCTGATCATAGCCACCGGTGGTGCGCACAACAAGCTGGGAAGTCCCGGCGAAGACCAATTCGCGGGCAAGGGAGTCTCTTATTGCGCCGTGTGCGACGGAAACTTCTTCCGTGGCGAGGACGTGGTGGTCGTCGGAGGAGGCGACTCGGCCCTGGATGAAGCGCATTACCTTAGCGGCATCGTAAACTCGGTCACCATCATCCACCGGCGGGACGAACTGCGCGCCACCCAGGTGCTACAGGAAAGGGCCTTCGCCAACCCCAAAATGAAATTCCTCTGGAGTCACGTGGTTGAGGAATTCACCGGAAACGAGGTCTTGGAAGCGGCCCGGGTCAAAAACTTGAAAACCGAAGAAATCTACGAATACCCCGCGGCCGCCGCTTTCATCTATGTGGGGTTTCACCCCAACACGGAATACCTGAAGGGCAAGCTGCCCATGGACCCGCTGGGCCACATTGAAACCGACATCAATATGCGGACCCAGATTCCCGGCATTTACGCCTGTGGCGACGCCAGGGCCGACTCCACACGCCAACTGGGCGCCGCCGTTGGGGATGGAATCACCGCCGCCCTTTCGGCATACCACGACCACTCGGCTTAGGTTTTAACTCGAAGGCCTGGGGAATCAAGGTGGCATGGCGGCCATGGCGCCGGTTTTTCCAAGATGGACCATCCTTCGACAAGCTCAGAACGAACGGGCGGAAAGGCCTCTCCGTTCGTAATGACCTTCTCGAACCACATTTTTCTAAGATTCACTCTAAGCCCTAGATCCCGGCTACTTCACGTACCAACAACAGCACACTACCTCCTATGATCACCGCCATCGCCACCCGGCGGAAGGCCCGTGGGTCCATTCGGCTTGCCAGGAATGTCCCCAGGCCAAAGCCCAGCGCCAATCCGGGCGCCAAAACCGCCACGTTGGCCAGGGTCCCCCGGTGGATCAGCCCGGCCCAGGCATAAAGGGCAAAAGCGGTTATTTCGTAAGTAAGGAAGTACAGGGCCAATGATGCTCGTACCGTCTGCGGCCGCCAACCCTGAGCTATGGCGTAAATCGCCGCCAGGGGGCCGCCAATACTCAGTGCTGTGACCGATAGAGACGAAAGAAACCCGAAAACAGGCCCGGCAAGCCGCCTCCGGACTCCAGGCAGTTGGATGTCGAAAACCATCAGGAACGCCAACGCCAAAACGACCGATGAAACAGAGATCCTTAGCACACCGGGACCCGCCGAACTCAGAACCAGCACCCCGATCGGTGCGGCAATCACTCCGCCGACGGACATCAACATAGCCACCTTGAGATCGACGTGCCGCCAGTTCCGGGCCAACACTAGCATGGTAAGCAGGCCGATCTCGGCATTGACTACGACCACCACGGTCTGGGGCTCGACCAGCAGCAGCAACACCGGCGATACCACCAATCCCATGCCGAAACCGACGGAGCCCATCACGGTGGCCCCCAACCAGATCATAAACAGAGCGATCAACAGGTCGTAGCCGGATAGCAATACGATTACCTCGCTCGGTTAGCCTGGTATTTAGTTCCGTGGTTAAATGGCCCGATGTGCAGGTTTTTCAACATCAGGCCAAGTCGTCGGCCGGGCTCACGATAAGTTCGGCGCGGGGTATCAGGCAGGGTGGCGCCCCTACCCCAGATGATTCGCCGCTGCGGCTGGCTCAGCATGACATGTTGGGGGGCGCGGCTGGCTAGGCATGACATATCTTCTTCAGTAGCTTAGCGAGCTTATACATAAAATTTGTAATGGGGTTGGTTAATCCCACGTCGGTCTGCGGGTTGCGGTGAGTCAAATGACGTTACAGGGGGATTTGTAATGCCGGTGACAACGGCGGTCAAATCATTCAAGACCTGAACAGGCCCAGTTCGCCGGCCAAGCGAAGGGCGGCGTCTACCTGCACCACCGGGGGGCCGTTGCGGCGAATCTCCACTTCCAATCGCTCGCCGGGGTTGACACTGAACGAACGCTCGCCATCTAGCGCGACGGTGCAGTGCCGTGGCTCCACAACGATCCGTTCACCCAACTCCATCAGACCCCATTGTGAAATGGGTACCCAGGACACTATGCCGGGCGCTATCGGAGCCAAGACCGATTGATCTTCTTGGGTAGATTTTCGACCGGGCTTTTGGGCGGAATCTTCGACGCGATGGGCCACCTTATATTGAAGGCCGGCATCTTCGGCCATTCCGACGGGTTGAAGGCGGGCGCCCACCGATGAAAGTCCGATCGCCGAAGGCTCAGCCCGGGTGAGAAACACCTCATCCACCGTGCTCAGGTCCCAGATGGCCCTGGTGGCCACATACCGCTCCCGTGACAGAGCCACGTCCACCAGGGCCATATCCCGAAATTCCCCATCAACGTAGACTTCCGCCGTTTTACTGACTATGACTGCTTGGGTCATATCCAGGCTTCCCTGGGCGGCCAAACCGGCCGCCAGTCCAGCCAGTGTGCCCTCCACCATGGTTGGGAAAACGTTGTTGGTGCCAGTGGAAATGGGGACCACGGGTATCGAGCAACACCCTCTGGCTACGGCCCTGTTGGTGCCGTCGCCTCCCAGGGTGACCAGGCAGTCAACGCCCAGATCCCCCATCATCGCCGAAGCCTTGACGGTATCCCCTTCGCCGTAGAACGTGGGCATCTGGATCATTTCCAGGTCAAGAGAAAGTTGGGGGTCATCCCTGGCTCTTTCCACCAGATGGGAACTATCGGGCATGGCGGCCACTCTTTGGATGCCCGCCGCCTCCAGTCCCAGCAAAACCCGCCGGAGTATGTTGACCTTTTCCCAGTCGGGCACCACGCGTCCCTGGGCCACCAGCCGCCGGATGTCTTTGCTGGCCGCCGGGTTGGCTATGATTCCTACCAACGCCAATGTTATTCTCCTCGTCCGGTCCATCCCCCGGATAGAAATGACGGTTGCTATAATGAGCGGGATTGTAGCCAGGCCGGGTATTAGAGTCAACGTTCGATAAGGGTTGTGATCCGGCCCACATACGGTCATTCCGAGCCCATCAATGTTATTCCGAACACATCCATGCCGAGCCTATCGATGTCATTCCGAGCGCAACGAGGAATCTAAGATCTCTGAAAAGAAACCCCGGACCACTAGTAGTCAGTCATGTTTGGAATCGGAGGGATAGAGGCGGTGAAGTTTGCCCCTGGCGTCCTGGGTGTTGAACCGCCAGTTAATGGTGGCTCGGGCGGCATTTCGCTCCGTGACCAGGGCCTGGACCTCCCGCCGGAGGGCGGGTTCGTTGGGGACGCGCTGCT
>DAOUHE010000154.1:0-2875 GCA_034428715.1 Dehalococcoidia bacterium
TCAAGACCATCGCCGGAGAGTACCCGCTGACCACCTACGCGGCGGCGGCGGCGCTGCCCGTTCTGATGCTGGTCATGGCCCGGTCGGTGACCTCCAGCGACCAGCCGGCCATCGCGGGAGTCACGCTGCCGGAATGGGGCGTGGTCCTGATGGTGGGCTGCCAGGCCGGGCTGTTCATCCACGGCCTGTTGAACGAGAGATAGGGACCGGTACGGATTGGGCCTTCAACTTCAGCATGGCCGCCTCCGGCCGGGCCTGCCGCTTCAATGAGTTCGGTCCAGGGGAATCGCCAGGGGGATTGACGGGAGGATTGCGGTGAAAATCGACCCGAGAGACATCAGGAGCATACAGCGCATCGAGAGGCCGGACGGAGCGTACTACCGCATTGGATACGTGAAACGTTCCGGCCCCCTGGGGAAAGCCGGGGCCAGGATGAGGGCCGGGATGGGAAGAACTGGGACAACTCCGGGAGCTGGGATGAGGAAGCTCTGGAGCAATCCCGTAATGAAGACCATCACCATGGGCGCCGCGGCTGCGGTGATATACAACGTCATCATGGCCGTCGTCAGGATGTGACGGGCGAGGGGAGAAACGCCATGGGAAAGCTGATGCTGATGGGAATCGCGGTGTTCTTGATCGTCGCGATTCCCCTGGAGCTGGGGATCAACAATCTCCGGGAGAAGAGCCGCAGCGCGGCCGAGGCCTCGAGCCGGTTCATCGCCGCCAATGCCGGCCGGGAGGCCGCCGGGTACTCCCGGAAGCCGCCGCCGGACCAGGAAACACACCGGGTGGACCTGGAGAGATGCACCGCCGAAGGGCTGGGCGGCAGGGCCCATGACCCCATCACGGGAGTCGTTGCCGGCGTGGTCGACGGGGACACCCTGAAGGTGACGGTGGACGGCATTGAGATGCGGGTAAGGCTGTGGGGAATAGACGCCCCGGAGATGGACCAGCCCATGGGGTCCAGCGCCCGGGATGGCCTGGCCGTCCTCGCTCCGGCGGGTTCCCTGGTCACGGTATATCCGCTGTATATGGACCAGCATGGAAGGATCGTCGGAAACGTCGGCCCCGGGCATACGCCGTCCGGCCGGGCGGCGAACTTCACGATGGTGGCCCACGGGTTGGCATACCACTACAGGGAGCCCAGCGCCATGAACAATTCCTGCCTCATTGAGGCGGAGAAGCTGGCCAGGGCCAGCCGGCTGGGAATATGGGGCAATGGGCCGGAGGGGGGAACCAGGCCCTGGGAGCACCGGAAGAACCGGCGGAAGAACGGGAGCGAAGTTCCGGTGATCGCATACTGAGAGAAGATGAGGGCACGAACCGCGCCCCGGGCATCATGAGCCATCAGCCGGTGGGAATTGCATCTGCCGCTGCGTTCGTTTACAACCCGGCAATGGTCAGGCGGGGTTCCGTGCCCCCCGGAGACGGAAATGAGAAGGTACATATTGCTGAGCGCAGTCGTCTCCATCGCCGTTGCCATCGCCGTGGATTTCCTCGTTGACCGGGGGATTGACCGGGGGATTGACCGGGGGATGCCAGGCGGCCAAGCAGCCCAACTGACGACGGCGGAGAGATTCATCTCCGCCCGCAGGGATGGGGAGAGCATTCCCCAGCCTGCTCCGCCGGCCGGCCAGGGGTCCGGGAATAGGAACTCCCAGCTAAGGCTGAAAGACTGCACTGCCGAGAAACTCAGCGATCTCACCCACGCCCCCTTCGTGGGGACCGTAACCAGAATCGTTGACGGGGATACCCTCAAGGTGGTGGTCGACGGCATCGAGATGCGGGTCCGGCTCTGGGGCGTTGACGCCCCAGAGTTGGCCCAGCCCAACGGGGTCAGATCTCAGGAAACACTGGGGATCTTCGCCCCGGTGGACTCCAGGATTGAGGTCCATCCGGTGAGCATGGACCGGTATGGCCAAATCCTCGCCAGCGTCGGGACCGGTTCGGATCTGGCCGTCAACTTTAGCATGGTCGGCCACGGCTGGGCCTACCACTTCAAAGAGTCCGGCGCCAGGCGCAACCGGTGCCTGATTGAAGCGCAGAAGGCGGCTGAGGCGCACCGGGCTGGAATGTGGCAGGGCGGGGGCCAGGGCGGAGTCCGTCCCTGGGACTATCGCCGCCAGAGGGGACCCGTGCCACAGACCGGTTACTAAACCAGAGCCAAGGTGAAAAGCGCAGAGGCATGGGGTAAATTTGTGGGGGAGCGGGTTTAGCCGGCCTTGGAATGATAGAGGGGTTGGTGATGGGGGGGTGGAATGTGGGCTTTCCGGTATTTCCATTTCGTTCATGCTGTCTCCTGAATAAAAATGAGCGCCCCGTATGAGCACTCGTCAGTTGAAACATTCCATGTCCTGCCCTTCAGCAGGTGGGTTTCCCTGAAATAAAAAGACCCCTGCGGGAGATGGGTCCGCCGGGGCCGGAAATGGGGGACTCCACCAGCCCCGGGTTTTTCAGCCGACTTCAGGGTGACCGCGATTTCAGCTTCTCGATCGCTCTGACCAGACGGCCCAGCGCAGCCTGCTCATCCTGATGAGCCTGCTGCTCCTCCAGGCGCATTCGCTCCATCTGCTGGGCGGCGTCATCACGCCGTGAGCTGTGGCGGTACAGTGCATTGCCCGACATCAGGTCGGCCGCCCGGGTGTTGCACTCTTGGGCGGCTCGTACCGCCCGCCCGATGCTTTGAAAGAATCCCATCTTTATGTCTGCTTCTTGCCGGCCGTCCGGACTTCCAGATGTTTCTTGACGTGCTGCCATACGCCCTGCCCCCCTCTTACACACTCCAGTTTGCGTTCAGTGTAACAATTGGTCCTCCACGGGGGTTCTTCCGGTGACGGGAGCAGTTTATTCCGTCTCCCACAGGTCGCCCAGCGGG
>DAOUHE010000155.1:0-10812 GCA_034428715.1 Dehalococcoidia bacterium
TATGAAAACGGGGAATTTGAGCGAATCAGGCCGCATTTGATGCCCTTGGAATGCGGGATTATATTTGACGGTATCCCAGAAGGAGCTATATCCAGGAAAGTTGGTTTGATCTGGGGAATCCCGGCTTACGGCTGCCGCGGCGGCTGGTTATCGGACTACTGACCAGTCGATCCGAACGGTGACCCGCCAGGAGATATCAAAAATGGTGATGGCTTTAAGCAAAGGCATCGCAACGGCCCTGAGAGACCCACAAAGTTGGAAAAAACTAGGACTGCCTGCGTTATTAGCAATGTTAGCCTTGGCGGTCCCAGTTGCAGGGGCATTGGCTCTACGAAATGGGGAGGGGATCGATGGAGTGAATTTCTTCGTCGAGTCCCTGTCGGGGAATTCCAGCACGTGGCTGGGTGGCCTAGGCCTAGCCTTCGCTTTCGCCGCCGGGATGGTGTCAGCTGTCAATCCCTGCGGCGCCGCCATGTTGCCAGCCTATCTTGGCCTCTATTTGGGTGGCGGTCAAAATGAGGCTGCGTCCACCAGTATAGCCCACAACTTGGGTAAAGCGGTGTTGGTGGGCTCGGCGGTGACAGGAGGATTTGTTGTCCTGTTCGGAGTGGCAGGCGGGGTGATTAGCCTGGGCGCCAATTTTGTTGTGAATTTGTTCTCATGGTTGGGACTTGCGGTCGGTATCGTGTTGGCCTTGGGGGGAGCCTGGATGGTTGGAGGGGGCAAACTCTACACGGGAATAGCGGCCCGAGCGGCATCCAAGATGGGGGACCCGGGCAAAACCAATGTCAAGGGTTATTTCATCTTCGGGTTGAGCTACGGAACAGCATCCTTGAGTTGCACACTGCCCATATTTCTGGGCGTGGTAGGGGCAACGTCCCTGACAGCATCAAGCCTACCACTGGCCCTGAGCCAATATTTGCTGTACGCCTTGGGAATGGGTTTTGTGATATTGGTCCTGACCCTAGGAATGGCCATATTCAAGCAGGCGATGGTTAAATGGGTAAGGAAGGCGATGCCCTACGTGCAACCAGTAGGAGCATGGTTCATGATCATCGCAGGCGCGTACCTGGTCTTCTATTGGTTGACGATTGGCGGACTTTTCTAATTCGAGTCATATGCTGATTTTCGAACATTGGGTTAACGGTGGGCCGAATCGCCCCTAATAAGAAGGCACGACAAGAATGAATTTCTCCAAGGAGTTTATATAGTGAGAATCAAGGGACCCAGGGGTGTATTCCTAACGGCAGGGATTCTACTGTTTGCGGTGGCGTGTGGTGGGACCGCTGCGACACCGCCGGTAGCATCGCCGGTGGCCGCGACACAAGCGGCTGAACCAACCGCGACAGCCGATTCACCGGCGCCCAGCGCCACCGCGTCGAGCGCCACTGAATCCGTGGTGCCGGCAACGGCCGCTACAGGCATAGACATCGAAACTCAAATTCCCGCAGGGGCGGCCAAAACGGCGGCATCGCTAACTGACGCAGGTCCCCTAGTGGAGCCCGACCCCAACTATAAAGACGAATTGGACGACAGCAGCATTTCCACCAGGGGATGGAAGACGGATTTCAGCCGGCATACTGTGCCCTTCTTTGAGATATTGTCAGGAGGGCCTCCCCGGGACGGTATCCCTCCCATAGATAACCCGGTGTTCATAGAGATCCCTGAAGCTAACGCCTGGATAGACGACAAGGAGCCGGTGATCTCTCTGGAGATAAATGGGGTGACCAGGGCTTACCCACTGCAGATCTTGACCTGGCACGAGATAGTAAACGACGAGTTTGGAGGAGTTCCCGTGGCGGTGACCTTTTGCCCGCTGTGCAACTCGGCCATCGCATTCGACCGCCGGTTGGACGGGGTGGTTTACGATTTCGGAACCTCGGGCAGCCTGCGTTTCAGCGACCTGATCATGTGGGACCGGCAGACCGAATCATGGTGGCAACAATTGAGCGGCGAGGCCATCATCGGCGAACTGGCCGGCCGGAGACTCACCATGCTTCCGGCATCCATAATCTCCTGGTCCGACTTCAAAGCCGCCAATCCTGACAGCCAAGTGCTTTCTAAAGATACTGGCCACCGGAGGGACTACGGGCGCAATCCGTATGCGGGATACGATCAAGCAGACCGGCCACCGTTCCTTTACGACGGCATCCCCGACGGGCGCTTGCTGCCTAAAGAAAGGGTGTTGGCACTGAGCATAAACGGCGCCGATATAGCGTTCCCGTTTTTGGTTCTGGAGAATGAAGGAGCCGTCAACCAGAGCCTCGGCGGCCAGGACGTCGCGGTGTTCTTTAAAAAGGGAACCCTTTCCGCCTTGGATTCGGGCACCATTTCTCTATCCAGGGACGTGGGATCTACCGGTGTTTTCGACGCCAATCTGGACGGGCGGAAGCTCACCTTCCGTTCCGAGGCCGACAAAATCTTGGACCAAGAAACCGGTAGCGAATGGAACATCCTGGGGCAGGCGGTGGATGGCCCGTTAGCGGGTTCCGCGTTGGATCCAATAATCCACGGCAACCACTTTTGGTTTGCCTGGGCCGCATTCAAACTGGAAACTACGATTTACCAAGGGACCGGATAAAGAAACCCGAATTTCCGGCTGGCGCCGCTTGGACCCGCCAGATGGTTTGACTCATCAAGGCTCCCTCGAGATGCGAGGGAGCCTTTTCGCTTGGACGGACTGCCCGGCGCATTTTTAAAACAGCCACGGAAACCAAACTCGACTAACCCTCTTCAATCACTGCTATAGCCTCCACTTCGACCAACAAACCCGGATCGGCCAAACCGGCGACCACAATGGTGGTGCTGGTGGGGCGTCCTTCCGGAGGCAGAAGCTCCAGACGGGCGGGACGGATCTTGGCCAGGTTTTCGGCTCCCACCACGTATGTCGTGGTCTTCACTATGTCGGTCAACGAACCTCCGGCGGCCTTGACAGCGGCTTCCAAGTTGGCCCATACCTGCCGTATCTGCGCGTCCGGATCCCCGGCGTGAACCGTCTGCCCAGTCAAATCCCTTGAGACTTGGCCGGCGATGTACACGGTGTTTCCCACCTTGACCACGTGGTTGTAGATGTTGCTGGGTGATGGCGCCAACTCGGCGGGGTTGATGAACTCCTTGGCCATTTTGAACCTCCAAACCGGTTGACCTGGTCTGCCCCCGGAGCGCATCCTCTGCATGGGTACGCGCCCTATCGTCTGCCGCCGGGAGTGGTGTGATTTTACAACGGCGAAGCCCCGGGCGGGCGATGATATTTTCGGGGGAATTTCTTAGGATGGATAGGGCCTATATACATCCCTGTATACCCCATTGATGTTAATGAGGACACTTCTTACCATCGATATATGAAAAATCACAGTTAGCGCTGGCAGCGTGCGGAAGGACCGCGGCGCCTGAAGGGAAACCTGTGGTTTCGGGTCTGGGAAGGTCCCAAACGGCCACCTCTGAGCCGTAGGTAAAAGGTTCAAATCCTAATATAATTCCTGACGCCGGTGAGATTCCGGCGTCATTCCAGGCCACGGTGACGTCAGAGGCAGCCCCCCCTGCACGTTTAAGCGGCGTTGAAACCCCAACGCCCACCGTGGCTATAAATCTCCAGGCTTTGAGTTCCCAAGCTTCGTGTTCCCTGTAATTGCCGGCGACGAGAGGTAGCAAGCGATCATTACTCGGGAACCGCCTGGCCTGCCATTTGGATCAGTCTAGGCCGACCTTCTTGTTGAAGTCGTAGGTTGGGTCGATATTGGAGTCGAATCGCCAGATGGCCCGGTCCTTGGGGAACTCGCCCGCGTAGACGCGCTCCATGAAATCTAAGATGCGTTCCCACACAAGTTCGGATTCCCTGGGGCGGTAGCGTCCTGGCATGGTAGAGTTCATCCAGCCGTGGGGCATGTCCCGGAAAAGCTGGAACTCGTAGTTCTTTCTATTAGCTTCCAAAACCCCGCGTAAACGCGCCACGTTGTCTACGGATACCACGAAGTCGTACTCGCCCCAGATTCCCAGCACCGGGGCGCTGATCCTGGCCAGGATGTCCTCGTAAGGCCCGCTCCTGGTCTCGTTTAGCTCCCCGGTTCAACGCTTCTTTGTCGCCGTCCCAACGGGAAAAAAGATCCGGGGCCAGCCCCACGTGGCCCGATGCGGCAAACTTGGCTGTCAGGTCCAACGTGTGCTGGACCAACCCGTATCTTTCGTGTCCCAAGATGACCGCCCCTATTGGCGCGTCTCCGGTTTCGGGGATGGCAAGAAAGGCGTCGACCCGGTCGCCAAACGTTACCGTCGAGGTTACAGCGCCGGGGTAGTCAGTGTGCTGAATGGGCTCACCTATTGCGGAGAAATGGAAAACGAGGCCAGATTATAACGTGAGTGGCGCCCCGCGGCACGGCAGGCTCACTATTTTGGCAAGGATCGCAGGGTCATTTTGCGCTGGAGCGGAAATCTGTCCACGAAATTTGCCTGAACCAACGTCCGCTGGCTATCCGGCGTCTTTCTGGGCCCGCCAGGCCGCCATATATTCCAAAACTTCGCCGAGGGGCAGCACGTCGGCATATTTCTGGTTCATGTCGAACAGATTGATGGCATGGGTGGCCTGGTGGCGGTCGAACACGCACTCCTCAACCACCATCATGCGGTAACGATAGGTGCAGCCGTCCACAACGCTGGCCCGGACACAACCGCTGGTGCTCTCGCCGCAGATGATGACCGTATCGATGCCCAGTTGGGTCAGGTGGCCCGCCAGAGGCGTCCCCCAAAAGGCGCTGGGCGAAGACTTGAGGAGCACCGGCTCTCCCGGCAATGGCGCCACCTCGTCGATGATGTCCGCCTTGCGGTTGCGCCGGTCTTGCGCTTCGGGGCTGTTGTCCGCGGGTCTTGCCGGAGGCCTTACCGCACTCCACCCCTTCAAGCCTTCCTGCTCCAGGCTGGTCATGTGAATGATAGGGATCCTGGCGTCCCTGGCCCCTTGAAGCAATGTCTGGATGTGGGGCACGGCGTCCCAAGCGTCCAGCCCACAAGAACTAGGCCAGTCTTTGCTAGCGTCCAGCAGGTGTTGCGGATGGTCGCCGAACACCCAGCGGTAGAGGTCGATGAGGAGCAGCGCCGGATTCTCGCCAAACCCTATGCGGTTGTGGCCCGTCATCGCCAGATGGGCTTTATCCTGTTCAGTCAGATAGGGGTCCCAAACGCGCTCGGCCATGGGTAACCTCCGTTGTAGAAATGAGTCCGCCGCGAGGTGATCAAGGGTTGGGCACTCAGCTCACGGACCGCCAACAACTGGCGTGAATCTAACACCGCCCTCGGCCCTCGTCAACGGCCACCCACCGTATGCCACCTCCCGGTTGCCAGCAGGTCCTGCCTATGGCAAAATCCAACTTTAGCCGTACTCCAATAGCCTGGGCAGAAAAGAGGGGTAGACCATGAGCGGGATCAAGGCTCTTTCTTGGAACGTCAACGGACTGCGGGCCGTCCACCGCAAAGGATTCCTAGACTGGTTCGCCGAGGAAAATCCGGACATTCTGTGCCTCCAGGAGACCAAGCTCAATGAGGAGCAGATACCTCCGGAGGTGCTGGAGGTGGCCGGATATCAGAAGTTCTTCTCATCCGCGGAGAGAAAAGGGTACAGCGGAGTCGCCCTATTCACCAAGCCGGAGCCCCAGTCGGTATCCTACGGCTTCGGCATTCCCGAGTTCGACAACGAAGGCCGAATATTGATCGCCGATTACGGTAAGTTCGTTCTGTTCAACATCTACTTCCCCAACGGCCGGTCCCGGGCAGACCGGCTGAAGTACAAGATGGAATTTTACGACGCGTTCCTCGATTTCGCCGAACGCACCCGCCAGCAGGGAAAGAATATCGTGGTATGCGGTGACTATAATACCGCCCACAAGGAGATCGATCTGGCCAGGCCCGAGGCCAACCAAAAAGTCTCTGGGTTTCTACCGGAGGAGCGGGCCTGGATGGACCAACTGGTGGCCAAGGGATACGTGGACACACTGAGGATATTTAACGATCGGCCGGAGCAGTACAGCTACTGGGACCAGATGACCAAGGCAAGGGATAGGAACGTAGGTTGGCGTATCGACTATTTCTTCGTCGACGAGGGGTTTGTTCCGAGCATCAGCAATGCCTTCATCCTGCCCGATGTCATGGGTTCCGACCACTGCCCCGTGGGAATCGAAATCGCCAGCTAGTGTTACATCCAGATGGTTTTGATGTATTGGCTTTGGGGTACGACCCCCATCCCAACCTTCCCCCTTCGTAAGGGGAAGGAGCCGGTTCTCTTCCCCTTACGAAGGGGGAGACTTAGAGGGGGTAATTCCTTATCGGCCAGTATCATGTTGACGGAGTACGAGGTAACACACTGGATGCCGTCACAGGCCCTTTGAAGCCTCGGCAGCGTGGTAATTCCAGGTACCGCTCATCCTCAGGCCGCCTTCGGGAATCACGCCCTTGAAGTGGTCCAGCTCCCAGGGGGGAGGCCGGTCCGTGATCTCCTGGATCAGGGCTTCTGGGATTCGGGGGTAGTCCCGTCCGACGGCGCATAGGGCCAGGTAGTTCATCCTGGCTTGCTCTTCCAACTCAGCCATGGCCGTCACCGATTCCGACAAGCTTCCCCCCGCCGTTACCGCTCCGTGGGCGAACAGCAAGACGGCGGTGCCATCGCCCAGCAGGTTGGCGACTTCCATCCCTTCGTCATGGCTCTGGATGATCTTGACGTGGGGCCAGACCGGCAGGGGGTCCCGCACCAGCTGCATCCCCTCTTGGCACAACGGTGTCAACCCTTGCCCCAAGGTGCTCAACAGAACCGTGTACCGGGGATGGACGTGGACCACCGACTGAACATCCGGCCGGAGCTGGTAGATACACGAATGTATCTTGATCTCGGCGCACTGGACTACACCGGCCGGCCCGCTCACCAGGAAGCCATCGGTGTCGCAGATAATCATATCCTCGGGACGCATGGAGGAAAGGGAGTCAATGGCGTACTGGCGGCCCTTTACCGCAAACCGGCCGGAGTCCGATGGCAGACGCATGCTGGCGTGGCCCCGGTCGGCCGTGACGCCGGTTGCCAGGCCCAGGTTGGAAAGGATACGGTTGGCTATGGCCACCTCTCGTTTGACGTCATATTCTTCTAATGCCATGTAAGCTGCCTCTCCTGAATCTGGTTACGGGTTCAGGTCTACCGGGACTATGTACACACCCTTGGCCCTGGGCAAAAGGGAGCTTTCGTAATCGAAGTGGGTTTCCACTGCCACCAGGAACTTTCCATCGCCCAAATTTTGCTGGGCGAAGGGCACTGGGTTCCAGCCCACCATCTGCAATAGCCGCTGCTGGGATTGGATAGCCGAATCCAGCCCGCCGCCGCCTATGGTTAGGACGTTGGCGGTCATGGCGAAATCGTCTGCCACCTCTTTCCCGGTCAAAAACAGGTTCATCGGGGCTGAGCCGTCTTGCTCTGTCTCCAACAACATCCAGCTCAAGGCATGGTCCCAATCGACGATGCGGGTAAAGGCGGTTGGGTCGGTGAAGAAATCCTCCTTGGAAATGTCGGCCACCCATATCCCGCCACCCTCGTCGCGGAACCCGTAAAGCGTGTTGAACAGGAACCTTTTATCGTCGCTCAACCGGGGAGAGGCGCCGTAGAGCCCGGCTTCCGGGGCCCTGGGGAACTGGTGGATGGGGTAATCGACCATTTCGTAGTCTTCCGGTTCGTTCACGTTTACCAGATAGACCGACTGCCACCTTGGATCGGCCGGGATCCCGGCGCCAGACTTGGGCCAGCCCTCGGTGCTCATCAGCCAGCGGGAATCGTCGTTGGGCAGGGGCAGGGCCATCAGGACGATGCCTGGGGCATCATAGATCACGCGGGTGGATCCGTCGTCATCCAGGGCGACGATCTTGTGCCGTTGCCGTTTGTCAGGTTCCAGAGAACGGCGTATCCGCATGTAAAACCGGTCTTTGGATTCGCCTTCCACCCGGTAGCGGCGCACCCCTCCAGCCGTATCGCATTCCCCCTGCCAGGATACGTCAAGCTGGGTCAACACCCCTGCTATCCAGGTTCCTTCCATGCCGAAGTACTGGACATTTTCGCCACCGCCTTCCCTGATCAACTTCGACAGGCGTTCGCCGAACACATCATCGCCATCGCCGGCCAGCACGTGGGCGGGAGTGAATTTGAACCCGATGGCATTCAACGTGCCATGGTACCCGGCGCTGGAAATGGCTTCCTGGTAGACGCCGCATTGCTTACGGGCCACTTCTGGCGGCGGATACCGCTGCTGGACAAAGGACAATCCCAGGATCTCTTTTTCGTAATCTTGGGCTAGAGCGGACCCCGCCACGGTAAGCGCCCTGGGGTTAACGTGCAGGTGGGTTGGACTGGCCACGTCCTCCCGGGGGCTCTGCCACGCCGTCGGGGGTTCAAACGGGATCACCAGGAAGGTACCGTCCGGAAATACCTCGGCGATGGTCCCCCGGGACGGTTTATCGCGCAGATACTCGAATTCCAGGGTATGAAACAGCCGCGCGATAGAAGCCGGGCTTTTCAGTCCCTCACCCATGGCTTTGTCCAGAGGGACACCCATGGCTATCAAGCGGTGAACGCGGTGCACCGGGTGTTCGCCCAACTCGCCTGGGATCAAGGCCAGCGGGTCTAAGTATAGCTTCCGCCTGCCCTGCCGAAGCCGTATCTTCACCTTGCCGCCGCGGATGACCACCTGGTCCGGCTCGCCTTGAACCGGCACCAATTCCCCGTCCTCTGTCTGGGCGAAGAAATGCGGGCGCACTATTTCGTAAAATGACGTTGAAGTGTCGTAGTTGGTCCTGGGAATTATGAACTCCTCCGGCACCGCGCCCACAAACACGTGCGTTGGCGTTTCGGTGGCGCACCCCGCCGAAATCCCGGCGGTTAAGACCGCTGATAGGAAAATGGCCGCTCTAATAAATACAGGTTGGGCGAAACGATGGTTGTGTGGACCATCGGTTGAAACGGACACCGGAGGTAATGACGATAATAATAGCGATCCATTCCTATCCGACTGAAAAACGCCCACACCCCCGAATTTGACGATCCAGTACCTCGTGAGACCTATGCCCGATCTATAAACCTAACTGTCGCGGACGTTCCCGCAGGAGCCGTTCCGCCTGGCCACAGATATCCCGCAGAACTTCGCCGGCCGGCCGAATCGACCCTACGCTGGCGGCAGACTGGCCCATATACACGGACGCGGTTTCGGGATCATGTTTGGCCCAGGCCTCTGCGGCGTCCGAGGCAAGTTCTTCTCGCCGTGCCTGAATCTCCGCGTCGCGGCCGTCCCAGGTCTGGACAAAGCGATTATTGTACACACGGCCGGCTATACCCTGGGGCCATGGACTGTTTCCGACCAAGTCATATAACGGAGTGAAAACGGTGTCCTGGCCATCGCTCTGGACGATTCGTTCTTTGAAGGCTTCAGGCACTTCGACTGCCTCAGGAGTGGCAATGAACGCCGTGCCGACCCAGGCGCCTTCGGCGCCGGCGGCTAAAACGGCCGCAAGCGCCCGCCCGCTGGCGATACCCCCAGAGGCCATGACCGGAATATTGGGAAACTGTTCCACGACCCGAGTGAGGAACGGCAACAGGTTCATTGGACCGGTGTGCCCTCCTGCCTCGTTCCCTTGGACCGCAAGGACGTCGGCGCCCGCGTCCACCGCCTCAGCGGCGCCATCTAAGCTCTGGACCTGACAAATCGTTATGGCTCCAGCCTGCTTGGCTCTGGTCAACCAAGGCTGGGGGTTGGCGAAAGAGAAGGCGATAATGGGCACTTTTTCATCCAAGGCTGCCTCAAAGTTCTCAGGTGAGTCAGCGATCAGGTGCGTTATGAACCCGGCGCCAAATGGCTTACCCGTCTTCGACCGGATATATCTGATCTGCTCCCGAACCCAGTCAGGGCCGGCCGGGTGGATGCCGCCAAAGCTGCCCAGCCCGCCCGCCTGGGATACAGCCACGGCAAGTTGCCCGCCGCTGTGATTGGTCATGGGGGAGGACATTATGGGGTAGGAAACCTTGAATAATTCGGTTATCTTGGTCCGCAACATATCTTCACCGCCAGCAAGGCCGGCGCTGGCCGATTCAGCACTTGACTTGGTGGCCTACAAAATCAATTGATCTAAAGCCGTTATATCCGAACAGCGGCCTTCCTCGCCTCAACGGAGACCGGCCTTGGCCTAAAGCGCTTATGCGTGCGGCGCGGTCAATTCGATCTGGATGTTGTCGGGATCACGAAACATCAGCACGTAGATACTAAGAGCCGACAGATCTACGATCTCCCCGTGGGAGACATTGTGCTCATCGAGTACTCCCATAGCCCCTTCCAGCTCGTCTCGGCTGCCGACGCTGAAGCAGAGATGATCGAGTCCGACACGGCATTCGTTGAAAGAGTCCCCGCTGATCGCCCTGCCTGGATCTGCGGCTGGACCAATCGCCAGGAGCGCGCTGCCGTTGCTAAGGATTATTCTTGGCCCGAACTCCCTTGCTACCTCAAATCCAAGGATATCGGTTATCCAATCAACACCAAAAAATCAGGTACACATGGGGGGTTGGGCTTGACGACTGATCACGAAGCCCAATGTGGTTCGAACCCTCGTGGGTGGGCCTATTTTGACGGTAGACAGAACCGTCTTCGAGATGTGGCTGGGGGCTCTGTGAGCCTACCAAGGCTCTCTCCCCGACCACTATAAAGGAACGACATGGGCGGCAACAGATGCCGCCTATGCCGTCCAGCCAGCGGCGCATCCAGTTAATTTAAGACCATCCGTGACACGTATAGTTATCCAGTAGTCATC
>DAOUHE010000156.1:0-27519 GCA_034428715.1 Dehalococcoidia bacterium
GAATGACGGGCTGTGCTTCCTCCGTTCTTTTGACATGTCCCACTCCTCCTTCACAGCCACAGCTGCGCTTATTTTAGGAGCAGGACTCTCACTTAGCCACCTGTCCGAATTTCCGGGTCCACCTCAGACTACTCTAGGGTTCTGGCGGGGATGGCTTGGCCAGGCGCCGGACTCCCATTTTTGGGAAGGAAGATCAGTTCCTTGTTGAGGATATGCAGCCGGCGTCACACCCATCAACCGGGCCGCCATTACGCCATAGGCCACCAAGCGATTCACAAAACTATTCTTAGGAGGCACGTCATGGCTTTCAAACTCAACCATCTGCACCTGAAAAGCCCCGATCCCGCAAAGACCGCCAAGTTCTACGTGGATAACCTGGGCGCGACCATCGTGTCTGAGACTGCCGGAGGCCAGGGATTCCGGTTGGACCTGAACGGGCTGCCCTTGAACGTCACAGGTATGATCGACAGCCAAACCGACGAGCAGGTGTTTGGTATCGAGCATATTGCCATCGACACCGATGACATCGAAGCGACCATAGTCAGCCTGAAGGCCGGAGGCGCGAAGATCTTGGAGGAAACCAAGGTGGGCAACGGACGTAAGGTCTGTTTCTTCGAGGGACCAGAAGGCGTGTGCCTCGAAGTCCTGGAAATGGTTGATTAACGGGCGATAACTCGTGCCGGATCTTGTTTCTGGAGTTAGGATAGATCCCAGACGTTCGATTTATGCGCTGTCCGTGGCTGCCCTGTCCGATTATAATATGATGCAGGGCAGCTTTACTCTTTGGCCGCAGGCGGCCTGCCGGAGATGACCATGAGAGATAAGCTTGAGGACGATATTCGGCAGAGCATGCGAAACCGGGACCAAGCCCGGGTAGACGCCCTCAGATTTTTGAAGGCTGCCGTGCAAGCGGCAGAGAAGACCGCCGGCAAAAACCTGGATGACCCGGGAATGGTGGAAGTCACATCAAAGCAGGTCAATGACCGCCGGGAAAGCATCCGAATGTTCAAGCAGGGCAACCGGACCGACCTGGTGGCAAAAGAATCGGCGGAACTGGCGGTGCTGGAAGAGTATCTTCCACCCCAACTGACCGGCGACGAGCTGACCGAGCTGATTCAGGGAATAGTCGCCGAGGTTGGCGCTACCTCCATCAAAGACAAAGGCCAGGTCATGGGGCGTTTGATGCCCCAGGTGCGGGGCAAGGCCGACGGCGCACAGGTCAATGAGATAGTCACCCAGATCCTGGAAGGAAGCGGGTGATCATCGCCATGCCACAGTTATCCACCACAAAGGTTCACTAACGCGGGATGTGTGTTGTGTATGGATGAGTTGACGCGCGTCTACCGAGAAGAGGATGTCATGCTGAGCCAGCCGCTGCGGCGAAGCATCTGGGGTTGGGCCGGCAATGGCTCCCAGAGCGTTTGCCAACCTTGCCATGAGCGTCGCCGAAAAGCTCAAGGCTTCTTTAAAAAATTCGCGCTTCAGGGTAGCTGCCTCTCTTGATGCGTTTTGGCATAACCGTTTTTCCCGGCACCTGGAGCGACACCGACTGCCACTACGTGTTGGCGGACATCCTGGGGCAACAGGCCGAATACGTCTGGCATAGGGAAACCGGTCTGGAATCCTACGGCTGCGTGATCATTCCCGGAGGATTCTCCTACGGCGATTACCTGCGGCCCGGAGCCATGGCCAGCCTGTCGCCCGTGATGGACGCGTTGCGCCGTTATGCCGGCGCCGGTGGGTTGGTCATCGGAATTTGCAACGGCTTCCAGGTCCTTTGCGAGGCCGGTTTGCTTCCCGGCGCACTGCTACGGAACCAGCACCTGGAATACCGTTGCCAGTGGACCAACCTGCGCACCGAGCGGGACGACACCCCATTTTCCAGCCGGTGCCACCGCGGGCAGATCTTGCAGGTGCCTGTCTCCCACGGCGAGGGAAATTACTTCGCCGACGAGGCGACGCTGGACCTTCTCGAGCAAGAAGGACGCGTCCTATTCAGGTACTGTGATTCCAAGGGGGAAGCCACGGAATCGGCTAATCCCAATGGCTCGGCCCGCAACATCGCCGGTATCACCAACGAGGCCGGCAACGTCCTGGGGATGATGCCCCACCCCGAGCGCAGTTGCGAGGCGCTTCTAGGCAGCGAAGATGGCCGTCTGATCTTCCAGTCCATCATCGATTCCCACATTGATAGTTCGGGAGCCCGGTAACCGGCTTCATGCTGTCTGTCGGGCTATCGCTGCTGGCCGGACTGGGTTTCGCCAGCACCGCCATTTTCGCCCGTGTTGGCATGCAGGGCATCAAGCCGTTGCCCTCCACCTTCATCTCCGTGGTTGTGAGCTTCTTTCCCGCGATATTACTGGCCGTGCTATTCGCCTCGCCCGATATCAAGGCGCTGCCGCCGGCCGCATATATTTGGCTATTGGGATTGGGAGCGTTGAATTTCCTGGGCGGGCGTAGCCAGATATACCTGGCCATCAATCTTGTGGGCGCCGCCCGCGCCAGCGTGATCGGGGGCGCCGCCGTGGTTTTCTCCACGGTCTTCGCGGTGGCCTTCGCCGGGGAAAGGCCCCATGGGTTGCTGTTGTTGGGCATCGCAGCCGTGGTCATAGGACTGGTGGCGGCCACCAAGGAGTCGGTCCAAGAGGGCTGGAGCCGGAACAAGAGGTCGCTGCTGGGATACCTGCTGGCCCTAGGCGCTGCCGCGTCTTATGGAGGTGCCAACGTGATGGTCAAACACATGACCCAGGTCTACGGGTCCCCGCTGGTGATCACGGCCTTCAGCCTTTTATTCGGCATCGTGCTTTTGGCCCCATTCTCCGCACCTCAGGCGGCTCAAAGCCTGAAAAAGGCGAAAGGGGACCTGAGGTTTGCCGGTTTTGCCGGTCTATCGGGCTTAACTTCGGCGATGGCGGTCATTTCTTTGTACTACGCGCTCCAGCGGGCGGATGTGGTGCTGGTTTCCCCGATCACCTCCACAAACCCTCTGATGACAATTTTCATGGCCCGAATGTTCATCTCCCATTTGGAACACATCACCTGGCAAGTGGTGGCTGGCACCGGCCTGGCCGTACTGGGGATCGTGCTGGTGGTTTGGGGCAGCACTCTCTGATACGGGGCCTCACGCCATGCTCCGCGGCTTTGTGGCATAATGGCAGGCATCCCGCAAGCGCAATTCGGCGCAAAGTACCAGGAGGGTGTAAGTATGCCAGGAAAGGTAGTAACCAAAAAGATCAACCACGTCACCACCATGGTGAAAGACACGGCTCGGGCCATGAAGTTCTATAACGACTTGGTGGGCATAAAGCAGATTCAAAGCCAGGTAGACAATCCGGCCATTACCTGGCTTCAGTTGGAAAGCGGCATCATGGTCCACCTAATTGAGACTCCAGATGCACCGGCCAAGCCTTCCAATATCCACCACGCCTTCGAGGTGGAGGATTTTGAGGGGACCAAGGATATCCTCAGGGAGAACGGCTTTAATATCGATCGAGAGGGCGTCCGCTACGACGGCCAGTGCTTTTTGTTCATCAACGATCCCGACGGCAACAGCGTGGAATTTTGCACCGCCTCATGGTATGCGCCGGCGCCTCCTAGGCCAACTTCATAAGGGGCGGCCCGATACGGACTAGCAGACTCGGAGCTTTTTATTGAGCCTTGCGTAGGCTACTAAACTCGCCGATAGGCAAAACTGGGGGGCTAAATCCCCCCAACCCACGTTTTCAAAGGAGGGCCAGTTCTTCCCACTTCGTAAAGGGGGGGCCGGTTCTCCCCCTTTCGCAAATGGGGATTAAGGCGGATTTCTACTCTGGCCTGATTGCTCGTGAGGTTCAGTAATAAATGCAAGGCTCAGTAAGTCAGACCCCCGGTGTCCGCGGTGAATAACCCGTCTAAAGATAAGAAAAATATATTTCTCGTCGGCTTTATGGCTACGGGCAAGACCCAAGTGGGCCGCTTGCTGGCACAGCGCATCGGCTGGCCGATGGTGGATGCCGACGACGACGTTGAGACTAGGGCGGGCAAAAGCATCAACGAGATCTTCCAGGACAGTGGCGAAGACGCTTTTCGAGTCTGGGAACGGGAGGTCATACGCGAATTGTGCTCCGGAACGGGCCGGGTGATTGCTGCCGGTGGCGGTGCGTTCATCGATCCGGAAAATCGGGAACTCATGCTGGCCAAAGGTGTGGTGATCTGCCTCAGCGCGGCTCCAGAGACCATCAACCGCCGGATTAGCGGCCCTGGCTCGCCCGCCGAAAACGTCGGGGAAAACCAGTCGGTGCGCCCTCTGCTGGCCGGTGGGGACCAGTTGGAGCGGATCAAGAAATTGATGGCCCAACGGGGCAGCGCCTACGCCCAGGCCCATCACACCATTCAGACCGACGAGCTGACCATTGAGCAGGTCGCCCAACGTATTTTGAGCCTGTGCTGCTCTGAAATTGAAACCGATACTAAAACTCAACCATAGTCGAGATATTTTGTCGTTCCGTTGGCTAATAGTTAGGTGTGGAGACGTTTCCCGTGATTTCACACAAATGGACACCAATTCAACTGATAGAGCCCGATAGCGAGAATTATGACTTCAGCGAAATTGATTCATTGCACCAACAATGGTTAAGTATTCAAGAACAAAGTGGAGGTTCGGCGGCGGAAGCTCACAATGCCTTTCTAGAGCGGTTGGGTCGAAGTTGGGCGATTGAGACTGGAATCATTGAAGGCTTGTACACTCTAGACCGAGGGATTACGGAGACCCTGGTTAAAGAAGGAATCATTGCTGAATATATCGAGCGGAGTTCCACAAACAAAGAACCTCACGATCTGGTAAAAATACTAATGGACCACCAAGCCACAATTGATCTGGTATATGAACACATACGAGCTGGAAATCCCCTAACCACGTTTTTCATCAAGGAACTCCATATCGTTCTTACGAAGAACCAGAGCACCTTTGATGTAGTTGATCAATTCGAAAATGTGTTCAGTACAACTCTGGATAGCGGTGGTTTCAAAAAACTACCCAATAATCCTAGGCGGCCGGATGGTGATATTCACGAGTATTGTCCTCCGGTACAAGTAGAAAGTGAACTAGATAACTTACTGGAATGGTATAACTTCTACCAGGAAAGCCGATATCATCCGCTTCTGACTTGTGCCTGGTTACACCATCGCTTTGCACAAATTCACCCATTCCAGGATGGCAATGGCCGAGTAGGTCGGGCATTACTGACTTGGCACCTGGCTAAGGCGAATTTTTTGCCTATCGTAATTTCTAGAGATGATAGAGATCCATATATTGAAGCCCTTGAGTTGGCAGATGGGGGCGAGCTAAATTCCTTTGTCGAACTTATCGTTCAGCTAGAAAAACGCACCATATTACAAGCCCTGGGTGAACCTGAGGCCGTAGCAGAATCTGGATTGGTTGACCAAGTCGTTGGTCATTTGGTTGAACAAATCAAACGGCAGAGTCTGGATAAAGAAAACCAGATGCGCTCTGTAAATGACAAGGCGCTGACACTAAGAGATGCGCTTGAAAGTGACTTATCAGAGAAAGTGGCAGATATATCAGAACGATTGATAGAAGCCGGGATGCCAATGTCCTATTTGCTTTACAAAGGTGGCCCAAATGAAAAGCAACATTGGTATCGAGTACAAATTATTGAAACGGCAAAAAATGCTCAACATTGGGCCAACCTGAACGAACGCAGATTTTTTGTAAAACTTGCTTTAACGCCCGAAGGAGATACGCGAAACCCTCGTCTTGTATTTGTGACATCCCTCCATCATACGGGCAACCGTCTCACGGGCATCATGGCGGCGACGGCGTTCTGCCAAATTGAATATTATCCTGATGATAATTCTGATAGAGCAGAAGAGTCCGGAGGGCCCCACTTCAGAACTTGTAGTGTCAATCCATTTACATTTACCTGGAAAGACGATGCTGATGGAATAACACCAAGGTTCATCAAGTGGAACGAAGAGTGCCTAAGCATCGCCCTGAGTTATTGGAAAGAATTCTTAACTTAAGAGGGGTAACGATTTTATGATGGAGCGTCTTGGTGCCTAGAAAGGAGGAAACCTGATGGCCGACCCTTCCCAATCTGACCGTGGCCTATCCGACCCTGATCTGGCCGCCGTGGTTCACCATTCCGGCGGCAGCTACCCTGTGGTGGCAGGCTGGGGCATCATTGACGGTCTGGGGGGCCGGTTGCAGAGCATGGGGGTCAAAAGCCCGGCCTATATCATCACCGACAGTAACGTGATGAATCCCTACGGACGAAGGGTACAACGGGCCCTGGAACAAAGCGGAATTGCCGCCCATTGCTTCGTGATCCCAGCGGGAGAAACCAGCAAAAGCTTCCAGCTGGCCCAGGCCATCTACGACTGGCTGTTGGGGCTGAAAGCCGAGCGTGGACAGGTGATTATCGCGGTGGGAGGCGGCGTGCCCGGAGATCTAGCGGGATTCGTCGCTGCCACTTTCCTCAGAGGGGTCCCTTTCATCCAGGTGCCCACAAGCATGGCGGCCATGGCCGATGCGTCCATCGGGGGCAAAACGGCGGTCAACCTGCCACAGGCTAAAAACATGGTGGGGGCTTTCTACCAGCCCCAGGGTGTGTTCGCCGACGTTCAAGCCCTTTCGACATTGGGTAAGCGGGAGCTGGCCGAAGGGTGGGCGGAGGCAATCAAAGAGGGCTTCATCCTCGACGTAAGCCTGGTGGACGTGTTTGAGGAGCATGCCGAGGCATTGATGCGGTTGGAACCAGAGATATCAACACAGGTCATCCGCCGTAGCATGGCCATCAAGGCAGACGTGGTGAGCCAGGACGAACGGGAGACCCTGGGTGTACGGATATTGCTAAATTACGGCCACACCATTGGCCACGCTCTGGAATCGTCCACCGAATACGGACGGTTCATGCACGGAGAAGGAGTGGCTATAGGCATGATGGGCGCGGCCCGGATCGCTTATGGCATGGGTATGATCCCCCAGGAGACCGTGGACCAACAAGAACGCCTGCTGAAACGGTTCAACCTGCCGACGGCTGCCCCAGGGGTGTCCGTAGACGGCATATTCCGGGCCATGTCCCTGGACAAGAAGACCGAAGGCGGCCGCAACCGCTGGGTTCTGCTGGAAGAGGTGGGTAAAGCGGTGGTGCGCCGGGACGTTCCCCAGGACCTGGTGGAAGAAACGGTGCGGGAGTTGGTCATGCGGGCGCCGTAATCTCCAAAGCCATTAACCCTTGGCCGCCTTGGCTTTAGACTGTTCCGTTCCCTTGAACTTGGCCGTTATCAAGAGCCCCGCGATAACCAGGCAAATCACCCCTCCCACACCTAGGAGCAGGATCGTGGCTAGGCTGGATAGGTATGCGGGGCCAGCTCCGATATTCGAGATTTGCTCCAGTCCGACCGCCACACAACCGCTGAGCACGGTGATCCCAAACAGGAATCTGATGCGCGCCGCTTCTACGTATCGGGTGGCGGCGGTCCCAAGCTGAGACCCCATAGAAGCCGCTACCAGGATTATCACCACCATCAATGGGTCTACTTCTTTGGCAAACGATTTGATGAATGTGCCCATCGTTCCGGTCAATATCACTTGAAACAAATCGGTCCCGATAGCCACCGTGGTCGGTACTCCCACGACGTAAATCAGGATCGGCATCAGGATGGTGCCTCCGCCGGCGCCCAACAATCCGGCGAAAAGCCCCGCCAGGAATCCGACCCCAAAGGGCACCAGCACGCAAATGTTCTCAATCTTCGAAACGGGCAGGTCGACATAAAGGGGTACCCTGCCGATGAGCGGGACTTTAACGAACGTCGGAGTGAGCCTAAGCCCCTGCACCTTTTTGGCGAAAGCGGCGGTGGAGGTGGTTTCCCGGCCTTCAGCGCCTGGGGAATGGCGGCGGCTGCGCCAGGAGTCGTACATGATGAATGACCCCAGAGCGGCTAGCACCAACACGTAGGTGTAACGGATGGTGGACTCGGCTAAACCCGCAACCTTGAGTTCCTGAATGATCCACTGGGCTAGGAACAGCGCTGGAATGGTGCCGCAGACCATGAGAAGCCCCAACTTGAAGTCAACGTTACCCAGGTGCCGGTGCTTCAGGGTGTTGATGATGGAAGAACCCATGATCAGTGTTAGACCGGTCCCCACGGCAAAAGGGGCCGGAACGCCGAACACCAGCAGGCCCCCGGTGATCAAAAACCCCCCACCGACTCCGAAGAATCCGCTCAGAGTGCCCAAGATCACTCCCAGCAACATCAACAGGGCCGGGTTTACAAACACCTCGGCATTGGGGAAAAACATGTCTATTGCCCGCTCTTTCCGGTGTTCTCTTCGGGTTTGTTGCCTGAAGACAGCCGGTAGAGCGTTAGGCGCAACACTACCTCCCATAACCCATAGAGGAATAGGCTGGTGAAGGATACCAAGGCCATGATCAACAGCGCCCATACGAACGGATTTCCCGCGCTGGTGTTCCTGAGAAATTCGGTCAGTGACTCATACATAGATTGGGCCTGCATCTAGCGGAAGAGGGACTACTTGGCTTTAAAACGGTTAGGTCCTTAGGAGCGATATCAGTCTCTTGGTGGCGCCTACAGTGGCTTAACGAGAGCATCCGTAAGATAATACCACCACGTTCATATTTCCGGAGCACCCAAATCCTTGTCGCCGGGAAAAGCCATCATGCTCCTAGGCGCTACCGCCCAAGGGGTGTAGGGGTGCCATGATGAGTCAGAATGAGTTCCCAATTCTCTTTTCAGCTGCAATATAATCAGGGCCGCGCCCGGGCCGGTGCGTTTACCACCGCCCACGGTACGGTTACGACGCCGATTTTCATACCGGTGGCGACCCAGGCCAGCGTGAAGGCGTTGACCCCCGACGAAGTCGTGGCCCTCGGAGCGCAGATAATCTTGTCCAACGCGTACCATCTCTACCTGCAGCCTGGGGTGGAGCAGGTGCGCGGTTTGGGCGGGCTCCACCGGTTCATGGGCTGGTCGAAGCCTGTCTTGACCGACAGCGGCGGGTTCCAGGCATTCAGTATGGGAGCCCTGCGCAAGATCGACGACAGCGGGATCCGCTTTCGTTCGCACCTGGATGGCAGCGAGCACCAGTTCAGTCCCCAGTTGGCCACCAAGAACCAGCAGACCCTGGGCGCCGACATCATCATGTGCCTGGACCAGTGCATCGCCCACGGCGTGAGCAAACAGGAAGTGCGGAACGCCATGACGCGAACCCACGTTTGGGCCCACCAGTGCCACCGGGTGTTTAATGATTCGGGATCAGGCGAAAACCAAGCGCTCTTCGGCATAGTCCAGGGAGGCGCTTTCCCAGACCTGCGGGAAGAGTCGGCAAGGTTCATCACCGGCATTCCCTTCCAGGGCTACGCCATCGGCGGTTTGGCGGTGGGTGAATCCAAGGAGAAGATGTACGAGATCACCGAACAAGTGGCCGGCCACCTGCCCCAGGATAAACCCCGCTACCTGATGGGGGTGGGATCTCCCGAAGACCTGGTTGAGGGTGTCGCCTCGGGCGTGGATATGTTTGACTGCGTGTTGCCCACCAGGGTGGCCCGCCACGGGGCATTATTCACCCCCCAGGGCAGGGTGGGCATCACCAATCGGCGCTTCGCCCAGGTCAACGAGCCCATAGACGAGGATTGCGACTGCTATACCTGCCGCAACTTCACCACAGCCTACCTGTGGCACCTTTTCCGGGCGAAAGAGCTCTTAGCCTTGAGGCTTGCCAGCATCCACAACCTTAGGTTCGTCATCAGGCTGATGGAAAATATTCGGGCGGCCATCACCAGTGGCACATTCGACAGCTTCCGAAGGGAATTCAGAGATACTTACCGGCCCACCAACGCAGAGGCGCGGCAGGAACACAAAGACAGGTGGCTGGAGAGCAGGGGCGGGTGATGGGGGGAACTCTGTGTGCAGAGTAACTGTGTTCAATCAGCACAATCCGTTCGTCCTGAGCTTGTCGAAGGGCCTTGGTTAAGTGGTTCGACAGGCTCACCACGAACGGGATTGGCAACTCCGATTTTTGGACGAAAGAACCAGCGTCTAACCGCCGGCCACGGCGGGGACAATGCTTATCTCGTCGCCAGTGCTGGTGGCTGTTTCCAACCCTTGAAGGAAACGGACATCTTCCCCATTGACGTAGATGTTGACGAAATAGCGCAACTCCCCGTTCTCATCCACCAGGCGCTCTTTAAATCCAGGGTATTCCGATTCTAGCGTGTCGACCATCTCGCCCAAAGTGGACGATTCGACTTCCACTTTGTCTTTTCCACCGGTCATACGCCTAAGGGGTGTGGGTATGCGCACCAAGACACTCATTGGGGTACTTCCTCCTAAAGGTTAAGGGGTTCTAACCGTCAATGGGAAAGGTGGATCATAGGCTCGCGGCATTTTTTAAACACTGGGTGGCACTACCCTTCAATGACGTCCCCACTCACCGGGTCTATCCTGACTCCGGTGGAACTGACCCATGTCAGACCACGCTGTATCTCGTCTTCTTCGCCGTCCAATTCCAAGACCACCCAGCCCATGTTTTCCTGGACGTCGGCGCGCCTGATGTTTGTGACGATCTTAAAATCACGGCCCAGTTTATAGATGATCGGTTCTTTGACCAGGTCGCTTACGAACGTGAACTTTACTCTTTGCTTGCCCATCACCCATCCCCTACCTGCTTTGTCTCAGACTCAGTTCCTCTTCGAAAGAGGTCATGGTGGGTTTTATCGCCAGGGGGTCAACCACACTTTCAACCGCTTCTTGGGTTTTAAGTCCATTACCGGTGATGTACACCACCGTAAGTTCATCAGGTTTGATGGCGCCGCTGTCCGCCAGATTCTTCAGGCCCGACATCACGACTCCGCCGGCAGTCTCCGTGAATATGCCTTCGGTTTCCGCCAGCAGTTTTATGCCTTCGACAATGTCTTCCTCGGGGACGGCGTAGGCGCTGCCATTGGAATTTTTGATGACTCGCAGCGCATAGATACCGTCGGCCGGGTTGCCGATGGCCAGCGATTTGGCGATGCTGTCGGGACGCACCGGTTTAACCAGGGTTTGCCCCGCGTTCCAGGCCGTGGTGATGGGAGAACAGCCCGCCGCTTGGGTCATGTGCATCCGGGTGGTAACCGCTGGATGATGCGCCGTGTTCTGGTCGGCGCCGAAGGACATGGGATCCACGCCGTCCAGCAAACCCAGGCAGGCGAATTCGTTGAAGCCTTTCCATATCTTGGTGAACATGGCGCCCGAGGCGGAAGGTATGACAACGTGGTCCGGCAGACGCCAGCCCAGCTGCTCGGCCACCTCGTAACCAAGGGTCTTGCTGCCCTCGGCATAGTAGGGGCGCATGTTGATGTTCACGAATGCCCAGGGGTAGTTGTCGGCGATCTCGCTGCACAGCCGGTTCACTTCGTCGTAGGTGCCCTTAACGGATACCAAAGTCGGGTTATAGATGGCCGCGCCGATTATCTTGCCCTTCTCCAAGTCTGAAGGGATGAAAACCACGGCGTCGATCTGCGCCCGGGCCGCGTGGGCCGCGACGCTGCAGGCCAGGTTGCCGGTGGAGGCGCAGGCCAACGTTTCGAAGCCAAACTCCACCGCCTTGGTGGCGGCTACCGACACTACCCGGTCTTTGAAGGAGAAAGACGGATTTACGCTGTCGTTTTTGATATACAGGTTGTTCAGGCCAAGCCGTTTGCCCAGTCCCCGCGCCTTGATCAGCGGCGTAAACCCGGCCATGATGTCTACGGGGTCGTCGCCGTCGGAAGGCAACAGATCCTCGTACCTCCATATGCTTATGGGGCCCTTGGAAATACGGTCGCGGCTGATGACCTCGGATATGGTAGCGTAATCGTACTCTACCTCCAGTGGGCCAAAGCAGAAGTCGCAAACATTCAGGGCTTCGGCTGGGAATGCCCTGCCACACTCCCGGCACTTTAAACCGTTGACGAAGGCCACGTGAAAGGTCCCTCCGGATAATGTAAAAGGTGAGATTTGGGGCTGAAATCCTACTTGGCCGAGGGCGAATTTGTTGATATCAGAGTGGGGGCGATCGTATCAAAGGGCCTATATGTTGTCAAGCTGTCTAGCTTCGAACCAGCTATGGCGTAGGCGTGATTGCCGGTGGGCCGGAATCGTCTAAATTCGTCTTGCCGGGGGCTCTCTTTCCAGGCGGCTAACGTCCGGGCCGGGAAACACAGGATGATATAATCCAGCGGCGCCTGAAAAAGCCAACGCCGCACCAACTGCCGGGGAAATCTTACCCGTGGCCCTGGTGGACCACCCTAGCTCCCATGAACCTCGACTTACGATAATCCAGGAGGAGGATTGGACCTCGCCAAAAGACTCACGACCGTAATCCAGGCTTATTCCATCCCCTTGATCGTAGGCGTAGTTGCGGGCCTGGCTTTTGCAAATATAGATCACCACCTTTACGAACAATTGGTAGATCACCGGGTTTTCGGCCCCGACGCCGCCATCTTTGGACGCCACATCAGCGTCCATTTCCTGATCAACGAAGTATTCATGGTGTTCTTCTTCGGCGTAGCCACCAAGGAGATCACCGAAGCGGTATTGCCCGGCGGCGTTCTGAATCCCCTGCGCCGGGCCATAAACCCGTTGATGGGTACGTTGGGCGGCGTGTTGGGTCCCGCGGCCGTGTACCTACTGTTGACGTTCGCGTTCTACGGCGGCAGCGGCGACTTTGGCACCGTTGCTAGAGGATGGGCCATCCCCACGGCCACCGACATCGCCCTGGCCTGGCTGGTGGCCCGCCTAGTGTTTGGCCCGCTTCACCCGGCGGTGAGCTTTTTGCTGTTATTGGCGGTGGCCGACGATGCCCTTGGATTGGGCATAATAGCCGTGTTTTACCCCGATCCGGAACACCCGGTGCAACCGGCGTGGCTTCTGCTTACCGTGGGAGGCATGGCCGCCTCATATAGGCTGCGGCGGATCGGGGTCAACTCCTGGGTGCCCTACGTCGTTATCGGTGGCGTCATGAGTTGGATTGGCCTAGCCAAGGCGGCCATCGAACCTGCCCTGGCCTTGGCCGTCATCGTGCCCTTTCTGCCGGGCCCCCATAACGGTCTGGTTGCCTACCCTGAGCTGGTGGAAACCGACCCCGAGCACCAAACACCATTATCCACTCTGACCCACGAGCTCGGGTCAAGCCCACTGGAGCGGTTTGAACATCAGTTGAAGCTGTTTGTTGACGTGGGATTGTTCTTCTTCGCCTTCGTCAATGCTGGGGTAGCCTTTGGGACCATCAACGCGGTGACCCTGATCGTTTTGGCGTCCTTGATCGTTGGCAAAACCGTTGGTGTATCGATGTTCTCCCTGGCCGCCCAACGGGTGGGGTTTCCATTGCCGCAGGGAATGGCCACCAAGCACCTGGCCATAGCTGGTTTGATCGCCGGCATAGGTTTGACCGTGGCCCTGTTCGTGGCGGGCAAAGCTTTTGCCGGTCCGCCCTTCCAAGACCCGGCCAAGATGGGGGCGGTTTTGAGCGTATTCGTGGGCCTGATCGCGTTGATAGCTGGGGCCATAGCCAAGGTGAAAGACGGGGCCGGGACCGAATAGCTCTCAGCGGTCAGCGATCAGCCGTCAGCTATCGCCCCCAACCCAACCTTTGTTAATATCGAGTTAGGACAATTCGAAAAAATTAGGCTGAAAGCTAAGAGCTAAGGAGAATACGATGATCGGCGTACTTACCCACCACTGGGCCAAGCCGGACAAAATAGAAGAGGCCAAAAAGCTGCTGGACGGCAACGGTTTGGCCCAGAGCAAAGCCCCGGGATTCGGCACGAGAGAGACCCTTTACTCGCTAACCGACCCCACCAAGATAACCACCTTGGTCACCTGGGACACCAACGAGATCTACGACGCCTGGCGGGCCAGCCCGGAACGGACCGTCGCCATGGCCGGCGCAGAAGAACTGTGGGGCGCTCCCCCCGAATCGGAGCGGTTTGAGGTGGGGTAGGGGTTGGACATTGGATGGAGGTTTCGATGGCTTCTTTGCACTTCCCCCCAGCGTAAACCCTTCCCGAATAACAAATTGCCTTGCCTTCGGTCTCAGCTTCTTTGAGAGTGGTCATAGACGTTGGCGCCGCCTACCGAGAAGGTGGAACCAGGGTAGCCGTCTTCACCTCGAACTCGCCTCCGGCGATTAGCTCGCCTTCAACAAACAGGTCCACTCGATAGGTGTCGGTCGGCCAGTTCCCAGCCTGGTCCCAACCTGTGCCCACGGAAACGATGGTGCCTGTCGCATCTCCTGACACATTTGCCCCGTCCGTGCTAGCTCTTCCTATGACGCTGCCATCAGACCGGTGGTAGACAGAATCGATGATCAAATTCATTCGTTGCCCCGGTGCCGGGTGGGTCAGATGAAGTTCCCAGGCAATCGCTCGCGCTGTCGAAGCATTGAAAACTTGGCTATAGGCTCTCTGGCCATATGGGATAGATTCCTGGGGAGTCTCGTAAAACTTCAAATCTGTAACCTGGGCGTCAGTGGAAGGAATATAGTTGGAGGGTGTCGCTGCGGTAGGTGAAATGAGGGTCTTCGACGGCGTTGGAGTTGTTAATACAGGAATTGTATCTAGTTCTGGATTCCACTCCCAGATAGTGAAATTCTCGAAACGGGTGGCCTCGGCGTCTTTTTCATCCCTTATGTGTAGCCTTATATGTGCAGTGTCAGTTAATGCACTAAGGTCAAGATTGCCCTCGAATGCTTCGTTGATGTAAAGCCATGCTTCATCTTCCACCACCATCAAGCGTATGTGGTTTTTACCATACTCGGCGATATTGATGCTGGAGGAGACTTCGTTTCTTAAGTCCAGGGTTTCGGAGCCAAGCCTGTACCGATGGCTCCATGATCTATTACTCCTAATGTTGATCTCCTGGTAACGGGTGCTTGTGGCGCTGTGGAGTAGCAGCCCATAAGTCCAATTGCCTTCGGTGATTGGGTAGGGGTTAATAAACGTGGCCTCTACGACATAATCGCCTGGTACTTGAGGGGACCTGAAAGTTTCAAACGAGCGATCTCCTGGATCATGGATTATTTGGCCACTAACCGGCCCATAGATGGGGAGTGGCGGGTCTGACGTGGGAGTGGGTGTGGCCGTTGGAACGGGTGTAGCTGCGGGCGGCAGGTCCGCCACTTGTCCGGCCGTCAAAGCCGTGTCGATCTGATCCACGATAAGCTGTGCGATGGAGACGACATCTTCAAGGGACACTTCGTCTATCGGGCCTTCTACACCCAGCGCTCCAATGAATGGCCCTTGGGTAAATATGATGAAAAATACGTCGGCGTCGCCTTCAGTAGAAGCGATTCTAACTCGGAATCCAAGCGCAGTTTCATTTAGAGAGGGGATGGAGAAGGATTCGGCACTCAAGAGGTTCGTACTGTTCCCTGTCTCTTCGGCTTTCCCCTGAACGAACAGTTCGCCAAAGACGCTCGGTTCGAGACCGCTAAACAATCGAAAAAATAAATCAGCATTCGTCTCGTTTTCGAAGACGTCGATGCTCGTATATATGCTGGTGGCCGTTGATGCTCCCAGAGTAGTGCTTTCCCCAAGAGGCTCGAATTCCCGTTCGTACTCGGCGATACCGCTGGGATCGGGATCATATCCTTCGGTTACAATCGAAAACCCCGGAGGAAGGTCATCCAGTGTCGGAAGCATGGCAGCGAGGTCGTAGCCCGCAGTGGCCGGCGGTCCCTCAACAGGTGTGGTGGGCGAAAGTGTGGCTCCTAGAGGCGCTGTTTTCACGGTAAGAAAGTAACCGCCCAGCCCCGTAAGCAGAGCGTCGTTGACCACCACAAAATAATTTGCGTCACTGGGCGCCCGATAGGTGATTGCGGCGTCGGTTCCCAGGAACCCGCCACCGCTATCATTGTCTATAGCAACGTCGGTGGGGGCTGAGGGGTGCACTCGCACCACCGGGTTTATATTGGCCGAGTCCACGGTGATCTGGATAATGTCCCCCTGGTTAAGCTCGAAGTCTCTTGGGTAATCCATGTTGGCCCTGATTGAATGTCCAATCGATAACGACTTTCCGTCATCTGGGTCGTCAATTGGGGCCAGTTCATAATTAGCTGTCACGGTGTATTCGCCGTCGGATTCTGAACTTTGGGCGACCACGACGAAGTGGGGCGCAGGCGACAGTGTTTGGGCCGAACCCGACTCCACGCCGGTGAGGTTCTCGTCGGCCCGGATCAGTTCGTTGCCTGCCGAATCCAGTAGGAACAGCCCCAGGTCCAACTGGCCCGATACCCGAAGGTCAACGGATGTGCCCGCTGGCTCAAATAACAAGTATACGCGGACATCCCAAATGTTACGCAAAGTCCCCTGGTGCTCAACTTTACCGCCGGACATTGGCAGGCGGCGGTTGCCTAGTCCAGCAATGTCGTCACCCGCGATCAAATTCTCAATACGGGGCAGCAAATCCGCCGCCGAAGCCACTAAGCCAAAACCGGCCTCGCTAAAACGCAGCCCGGAAATCCCGATTACCTCGCCTTTACCGGATACAAGCACCCCGCCGCTCTGGCCGCTTGCGATGGCGGCGTCGGTCTGGAAATAGGTCATGCCGATGGCATCCCACTTTCGGAATCGGGAGAGAATGCCCTGGGTGATGGTTGGCTGGGGAAATTCTTCGCCCTCCGCCGGGTACCCGATCAACAGTAGATCGCTGCCGATGGCCAGGTCTTCTCCGTCGGTAAGCTCCAATGGTTTTATTGGGGTGCTTAGCGGGCCGAGAATTGCAAGATCAGCCATTAGGTCCATGCTTAAGACCGGGACGTCGGCATATTCGATAAAGCTCGGGAACGCAACCCGGACCTCTCTAAATGGCCAAACGACGTGGGCATTTGTTACCACGTACTTGTCATAACTACCGACGCCGCCCGCAACCAGAACGCCGCTGCCATTTCCCTTCGGCGTCTGGACAAATGCCAATGATTGCGATATCTGGGCAAAAATCTCGGCGGTTGTCAGGGGACCGGGCGTAGCGGTTGGATTTGGGGTGAAGGTTGGCTCCGGTGTGGGAGTGGGAGTCGGCGCCGGTGTGTCGGTTGGGATTGGGCTTTGGGTCGGCCCCGGCGTATTCACCCCGATGCTTTGTGTTACCGCGGTTGTGGCAGGGGAAACTTCGGGTTGTTGCGCTGTGGCCTTTGGTTCTTCTTCCGCGGTGCAGGCAAGCCCAATAAACCCAAACAAAATCACCAGGCAAGCAACCAACGCCGCTTTCATCGCTGCCTCCGTTAGCCGTGTTGGCGCCTGGACCCAAAATCCATGAAGTTTGGCACAGGCGCCCCTGTAACGGATGGCATTATATGGCTAGATCAATCGTCCGGCAAATCACGGTGACTTCCCAAACAGCGCCGCTATGCGTTCACCGACCACCCGGTCTTCTCCTTCGTTGAGGCCGAAAGCGTGGAGGATGATGCAGTTGTCGCCCTCCCTCACTCTGGTCCAGATGGGCGGGTCGCCGGCCTTCAGTCTATCTACTACGTCTTGGCAGGACATGCCGGTTATCGTGGGGTCCACTTCCATGGTTACGCCGTAGGGTTGGTGGCCGATTATGTTGTCCATTAGCTTGACCGTGACGCCGGGGATTCCCTGTAGGGGGGTCAGCATGTTGCGGCACTTTCCCTCGGCGTCGGCTAGACGCTCCTCATGGTTCATGGTCATCCAGCGCCGCACCGCCGCCACCACGCCCACCATTTCCTGCCGGTCCACCTTTTGCGGACGGCCGACGCCCCGGATGCGCCTGCCTTCGTAGCTGACAAATGACTGAAGTCCTAATTTGCGTATCATTTCCAGGCTGCCGAAGGCCAGTCCGGTGGATTGGGTAGAACCCATGTATTTGGCGGCCGTGCATTGGAAATCGGCGCCCATGCGGACGTAGCTGCCGAATAAGTCCAGGGGATATATCTGGCCCGCCGCGTCCACCAGCACCGGAACACCTTTGGCGTGGGCGATCTCTATGGTGTCTTCGAGGCGCAGGGCTTGGGGGTCGGGTTCCTGGGCGACGGCGTAGTAATGGACGGCGGCGGTATTGGGCCCGATGGCCGCTTCTAAATCTGCACGGGAGGCGCCTTCAGATGTGCCAAACTGGATCAGCTTGGCCCCGGCCAACTCCAGGCAGCGGTCGTACCAGTAACGTTGGCGTGCCTGGATCAAGATCTCGTTCTTCATGCCGGTGGTGTCGGGCAGTTGTTGGATCTTGGCGTCGTCGTCGCCGGCCATGCAGGCGGCGGTTGCCAGGGTAAGCGCCGAGCCCGCCCCCGAGGTGATGTAGGCCGCAGGCACGTCCACCATCTTGGCGATGGCCTCACCGGCCCGCTCTTCCAGCTCCATCAGGGGTACATATGCGCCGTCGGCCCGGTCCATGGCCTCCTTTACCTCGGGGGCCGGGGTGGAGCCGCCCAGCATGGTGACGCTGCCGGTGGCATTGATCACGGGCCTGGCGCCCAATTCCTTGTAAATGCTGCCCCAATCGGTGGTTGTCATGATTGTCTCCCTTTATTTATCGGTGTACCCGTCCCGGTATCCGTCTATGATTGGCTGGCGTCGAAAGCAGTCCATGGTGTGGTCGTTGACCATGCCGGTGGCCTGCATATGGGCGTAGCAGATGGTGGAGCCGACGAATTTGAACCCGCGCTGCCGCAGGTCTCTGCTCATGGCGTCGGACTCGGCGGTGGTGGCCTGGAAATCGCTGTCTCCTCGCAACTCGCTAACCATTGGCTTGCCTCCCACAAACGTCCAAATGTAGTCGCCGAAGCTGCCGAATTCCTGCTGGACTTCCAGGAGCTTTTGGGCGTTATTTACTGTCGCCGCCACCTTTTGTTTGTTGCGAATGATCCCCGGATCTTGTAAGAGTGACTCAATCCGTTGTTGATTATAAGCCGCCACCTTCACCGGGTCGAAACCGTCGAAGAGGGCTCGGTAGTTCTCCCGCTTTCGCAGCACGGTGTACCAGCTTAAACCGGCTTGGGCCCCTTCCAGGGTGATGAATTCAAACAGCAAGCGGTCGTCATAGACGGGAACGCCCCACTCCAGGTCGTGGTAGCTGATGTAGTCTTCTTTGGTGAGGTCCACCCAGGGGCAACGGGTCAGGTTGTCTTGGTTTGGCATGTGTTCCTCGTAACGTTTGGTCCCCCCCTTGGGAAGTAAGGGATTTAGGGGAGGTCTCGTGCTGGGGTGGAGACGACCCCCTGTGGTCCCCCTTCTGAAGTGGGACGTATTTGGAGGCTGTTGCTTAGATTTAGGCCTGTTGGGAACCCTCCGAACCCGATTTACCAAGGGAATTATCGAAATATTGCACGTTAGCCCTCCGGCGGCGGCAGAATCTCTATGTCATGGCGGTTCGCCGATTCAATCATGCGTTGGATGAATTCGTCGGTTAGCGCTTCAAGGGGCGGATTCCGGTCCGTGGTTTCTTTGAACGACTCTCTAAAAAACTCCTCGATGTCTCCTACTGGCACAAAGGTAAAGATCATCTTGGTCGTGGTCCGTGATCGATTTTGGAACTTGTGAGGAGTGTCTTTGGAGACATGAATAAAGTCGCCAGCCTTCGCCTCGTACACCTGGTCGCCCAGCGTCATTTCCATCTCTCCTTCGAGGATATAAAAGGTCTCGATCTGATTGTGGTGTACGTGAAGGGGCGGGCCACCTTCAGGTGGCACCAACGCTTCTAACGCGATGTAATCTCCGCCGGTCTCTGCTGCGGCCGCTAACAGGGTGTATATATCGCCGGGTCCAAGTAGGATCGTCCCCGTGTCGGTAGCTCTGAAAAATGACAAGATGCTTCCTCCCAGCTCATTATTTGTTCATTAAAACGCAGGCCTCTGGAGCACTCGGGAGTCTACCTTACGAGGGATGAGTTGGCCAACATTCCCATCGCCCAGAAGCTGGCCTTTATCCACCATTATCTTGCCCCGGAGCATCACCATGGTGGGCCAGCCCTCTACCTCCCAGCCGTCCCACGGGCTGTAATCGCGGACATGAAGGTCATTCATGGTTAGGGTCTTTTTGACTGAGGGGTCGATGACGGTGATGTCGGCGTCGCTGCCGGCCGCGATGACTCCTTTGCGCGGATAGAGACCCAGGACTTTGGCAGCGTTGGTGGAGGTGACTTCGGCGTACCGTTCCAGGGACATCCCCTGCTTGACCACCGCCTCGGTGTAGTTCACTCCCATGCGTATCTCGATGCCGATGTTACCGCCACGCACGCTCACCACGTCGCGCCCGGCGATCTTGTCCAGGTAGGTGGTGAAGCTGCTGTCTGTGGCGGTGAAGGCCAGGTCCGACCGATGCAGCCCCTTCCAAAGTTCCAGCCGGTCGTCTTCGTACTTCAATGACGGATAGGTGTGGTATTTCATCCCGTCTTCTTCTTTGTACCGGTCGCAGTTGAAAGAAAGGGCCAGGGTCAGCACCTCGCCATAGACGGGCATGCCCCGGCTGCGGGCCTCGGAAATGGCGTCCAACCCCTCCTTGGCGGTCACGTGAACGAAATACATGCCGACGCCGGTGCGTTCGGCCAAGCGCAGCACGGTCTGAAAGGCCAGGTCTTCCACCGTCTTAGAGTGGATCATGTGGACGTTGTACCAGTCCCAATGTCCCCGCTGCTGGGCCAGCAGGTAGTTGTACATCACCAGCTCGTCGTCTTCCCCGTGGACCGCCAATACACCGCCGTGGCGGGCGATCTCAGTCATGATGTGCTCAATGCGTCCGGCGTCGGTCTTGCCGCCGGGGGTCAGGGTGTTGACCCGGCCCTCGGGCGGGCGGATGTCGGTGGTGAAAACCTTGATGCTGGGAAACCCCGCGTCCAAAAGCTCTTTGTATCGGGAAATGGCGTCGGGGGTGTTGCGGTTGGAATAGATGCAGTGGGTGGAATAGTCGGTATAGGCATTGCCCTGCCAGGGGGTCAGGAAATCGTGGACGCCGGCCGCCAGGTCGCCCTCGTTGGGCACCGGCGCAAAGTCGATGACCGTGGTGGTACCGCCCCAGATCGCCCCTAGGGAGTGGTCCGCCGGCCCGGCGTTGGGCGTGCCCTCGACCAGTTGCCTGGCGCCGGGTTGCACGTTGGCAGCCGCGTGGGCGTGGGCCTCGATGCCGCCGGGAACCACGATCTTGCCCGTCACGTCCATGATGGTGGCGTTCTCTTCAGGTAGGACACCCGGCAGGGCAACCGCCACGATCTTTTCACCCTGGATGCCGATATCCCATAAGCCGGCGCCCGCTGGGGTGACCACGGTCCCGCCTTTGATGATCATGTCCAACATGGTTGGCCTCCTGGTTTTTTGGTTAACGAAGCGAATGTCCAATTCTTGTGCTGTCACCCTGAGCAACGCGAAGGGTCTGGGGGGTGGTGTTGGCCCCGCCCCAGATGCTGCGCCGCTGCGGCTGGCGCAGCATGACATTTTCTCTTACTGAGCTTTGCGCTGGCTCCTAAACTAGACGGTTGGCAGACCCGCGGGGGTAAATCCCGCTTAGTCCCCCTTTTTAAAGGGGGATTTTCATTCTCGCCTGGTTCCTCGAAACGTTAAGCAATCAACGCAAGGCTCAACGGACGAATGAACGCCTGCTCAGACAATGAAGCATACCCCGTTAACCCAGAACATCAGTGGTTCTCGAAAATTTGCTGGTATTCAGCCAGTTTCGCCGCCACGTCGTCCTTTTCTTTCCTGCTGGGATTTCTGGGGTTTTCGGCCTTGGGCAGGCGGCCCAGCTTCATCATTGACGCCATCAATAGCAACCGGGCCTTGTTGGCGTCCAGGTTGCTTCCGGCGATGGTGTGGGCGCCCCGGTCGGTGGGGACCCGGCCACCCGGACCACGGGCATGCCGTTGAAAGCGGCGATGGCCAGCGCGGCCATCTGGGAATCGGACCCCATCCCATAAGGGGAGGTTCCTTCCAACACGAAGCCATGTAGCTGGGGCCTGGATCCGTCAACCGTCCGCTGGTCTTGCAACGCCTTCTGGACGCGGGCCATGATGTCTACTTCATCGTCGGGGTTCTGAGTATCGTCCTCATCCATGTAGGAGCCGTACTTCACTATCGTTACCCGGGGAATATTGTCAGGCAGCAACGTGCCGTCGGGATCCTTGATACGCACGGTGATGGGCGACGCGTTACCGGCCATATTTTGGAACACCAATTCCTGGGGCAGGCGGCTCAAGTTCACGTCCGACGCGGCCGTATGTTGGTAAGCGGGCCTGTACCAGATGGTCACCGGCGGACCAACCGTGCCCAGGATGCCGCCGTGGCCGCCGGTGGCTTTGTAGTTGCCCGGGCGGTCGTCGGCCTTCTTGAACTCCCGGGCGGCGTAGATGCGCTCGTCTTGCACTCCCACGGCGCCCAAACCGTTGCCTCGGCCCGAAAGCACGTATCCCACCGCGTCGACGATGTTCCGGTCGCCGTCGTTGGCCAGTTGTCCGTGGGGCCTTTGGGCCGCGATCCCGGCGATGGGGAGGGTGGTGTCGATCAACAAGCTGAGCCAGTAGGTGGTCTCTTCCACCGTGGGGCTGCCCTCCAGCCAGATTCCTCCGGCATATTGGCCCGAGGCCAGCGAGGATTGGACGATGTTGGTCACCCTGGCCAGGTCGCGGTACCTGGAGCGGCGGCTGATGGCATAGGGCTTGTAGGGGAAGTAGTCTTTTCCGGCCACATCGCCCTGGCTGGTATACCCCGATGACGGCAGAGCGCGGATGAAGTCGTAATCGGCCTGTAGGTCCAAGATATTGGGCGCGCCGTGTTCGTCCCTTCCGGAAATGGTGCGGTCGATCTCGGTGAAGATGCGGGAGGCGTCGGGGTAGAAGAACTGCCTGCCTCCGTATTCCAGCGCTGCGTCCAGCAGGTCGCCGTCTTCGAAGGGGGCTCCCACGCCTGAGCCGTTAGCCCGCCGGGCCATGTAGGGCAGCAGGTAGGGACCGTCCTCCGGCCGCAGTTCGACCTCGTAGTAGTCGTTGCCGTCATCGTGGTACACGGCTTTGGCGTCTTCTTCCAAGGGGTGAGCCGAATGCTTCCGTATCCTGACGGTCACTGGCTCGTGCAGAAGCTGGGCGGCCAGGTGGTCGTAGCGGCCGGCGATCTCCCGCTCGCCGGGAAGGCGGGCCTTGCTGCTGGTGACCAGGGTAGGAGAGTTGGCGATGGTGGCGGTGGGGCCGGAAAACACAGCTATCTTCGGCTTGGCCATGTTGACCCTCCTGTGTGGGCGGGTATCCGGTCCAGAGTCATTGCCAGGCAGGGATAACGCCCCCATCATAATCCCCTCGCCCTCAGGGAGAGGGGTGGCCGAAGGCCGGGGTGAGGGCGTTATTCTCGTACAAAGATGAGGGGCGAACCTATCCGCAAGCCAGAGAGTAGACCTGGCTGGCGCCCTCGGGCAGTGGGTGAGAAATCCAGGTGTCGCCCGAGTCTTGGCTGGCCCAAACCTCGCCACCGCTGGCCGCGCACCACATGTGGCTGGGCTGGTTGCTATCCATGGCTATGGAGAACATGGTGCTCTTGGGTTCCACGCCCATGTCCGATTGCTCCCAGTTCAGACCGCCGTCCTTGCTGCGGAACAGCACGCCTTTCTCGCTCTGGAAGTTGCCGCCGGCCGCAATCCAGATGTTCCGGGGGTCTCCCGGGTTCTCGCGGATGCAGCGGCAATAGGTCTGCCCCTTGGGATTCATGGGGCCCAGGGTGATGTAGCTCCAGTGCTCCCCTCGGTCGGTGCTGCTGAACAGCCCGGCCCGTCCAATGCCGAACACCGCGCCGGGGCGCAACGTGCTGGCCAGGACACCGTGCATGTCCACTTCGTCGTCGTTGACGTATTGGCCGTGGCTAAGGTTTTCCCAATGGTCGCCGCCGTCTACGGTGCGGATCAAGCCGCCAACTTCTATCGCCGCGTAGAGTTCGTCGGGGTTGGACGTGCTGGCCGACATCATCAACACCCGTTTGGCCGAGTTTGCGCCGGGGCCCAGGGTGATCTCTGGAAAGCGCACGCTGACGGGCATCTGCCGCCAGTTGTCGCCGCCGTCTTCGCTGCGGTATATCTGGCAGGCCTCATATCCGGCGTACATGACGTCCGAGTTCCGGGAGTCGAATAGTATCGACCAGACGGGCAGGCCCTTGCCAGGAATATTCACCTTCTCCCAGTGGTCTCCATGGTCGGTGCTGCGGTAGGGCCCTTCCTGGGTGCCCGCGTAGACGATCTCGGGCTTCAGGGGATGTACAGCGATGGCCCTGATCGCCGGGGCATCGGGCAGGCCGTTGGTGGCCAATTCCCACCTTTCATCGCCATCGGCGATTCGGTACAGGCCCGACTTGACCGTTCTTCCGGGAGCGGTCTCCCCGGCCAAACCAACATAAGCGTAGGACTTGTGGTTTCCAGACATTTGCGCGGCCATAACCTCTTCCTTTCAGCCGGCGATGGGGGAAAATAAGGCCGGCCTGTCTTCGGATGGGCTAATTCCAACAGAACACGGAGGGGTTGTCAACGAATATATGTCCTCTAGTGAATTTCAGGCCAAAAGGTGGCGAATCGGTGTTGTTCCCCGGCGGTGAATGCTAAGATGTACCCATCTCCAGCCACCCACCGGCGGAGCCCCATTCCCCTTCGTTTCCCGCATCGAAAGGAGGGCAACCATGACCTATACCGGCCAGCCATTGAAGAGGTTTGAAGACCACCGGCTCTTAATGGGACAGGGGTCCTACGTGGACGATATAAAACTGCCCGGAATGCTCCACGCGTTGGTTCTGCGCAGCCCCCACGCCCACGCCCGAATCGTGTCCATCGACACCGGTGAGGCCGTCCGAACTCCGGGAGTGGTTACCGTATTCACCGCCGCCGACATCATAGGGGTGGACCAGCATCTGCCAACCAGGCCCAACGCTGAATACGACCACATGCGTCCGCCGCCGCATCCGGTTTTAGCCATAGATAAGGTGGCATATGTGGGCCAGGCCGTCGCTGTGGTGGTGGCCGAAAATCTCCAATCCGCCCGGGACGGCATCGAGCGGATTTTGGTTGATTATGAGCCCCTGCCCACCGTGATCGACCCTGCCGAGGGGTTGAAGGACGGCGCGCCGGTGGTGCATCCGGATATCGGCACCAACGAGGTCTTGCGGACAGTCAACTCCGGTGGAGACCTGGACGCGGCCTTTAACCAAGCGGACCTGGTGGTGCGCCAGAGCTTCGACGTTCAGCGGCTGGCGCCGGCGCCCATGGAGCCCCGGGGATTGGTGGCCGACTATCAAAAAGACCAGGACCTGCTCACCGTGTGGGACTCCACCCAGCATCCCCACGAGATACGGGAACATCTGGTGCATTTGCTGGGGCGCACCGAAAGCGGAGTCCGGGTGGTCGCACCCGACGTGGGCGGCGGCTTCGGCGAAAAGGGCTGCTTCTTCCCTGAAGAATTGGCCATTCCCTACATATCGTTGCAATTGGAGCGGCCGGTGAAATGGGTGGAAGACCGGCAGGAGAACATGCTGGCGTTCCATGGAAGGGGGTATACGGTAGATGTGGAAGCGGCGGTGAAGAACGACGGCGAGTTGTTGGGCATCAGGGTCAGTATCATCGCCGACTTGGGGGCTTATTTCTTCCTGTCCACGCCAACCATTCCGGCGTTGACCAGCCACCGGCTGGCCGGTCCTTACCGGACGCCGGCCATGAGCGTGGAGGTCCTGGGGGTGGTAACCAACAAGACCCCCACCGGGGCCTACCGGGGCGCCGGCGGCCCCGAGGCAGCCTTCTGCATGGAACGGATCATGGACCTCATCGCCGTCGATCTGGGCATGGATCCCGTGGATGTGCGCCGGAAGAATTTCATCCCGCCCGAAGCCTTTCCACATGAGACGCCCACCGGGATCACCTACGACTCGGGCGACTACGGAAAGGCACTGGATAAGGCGTTGGAATTGTCGGACTACCAGGGATGGCGGCAGCGGTCCCAGGAAACGCCCCAGCCGGGTCAGCCCCTGATCGGCGTCGGGCTGGCCACCGTGGTCAAGGGGTCGGGAGGCCGGGTCACCAGGCTCACCGACCATGCCCGGGTGATCATCGATGCTTCCGGGGCGGTCACCATCCACACCGGTCTTTCGCCCCACGGCCAGGGCACCGAGACCACCTTCGCCCAGATGACGGCCGACGAACTGGGCGTCACCCCATCGGACATTGTGGTCTTGCACAGCGACACCGACGTTTTGCCCCACGGCGGCGGCACCTCCGGCAGCCGGGGGCTCATCGCCGGTGGCTCCGCGCTGTACAAGGTCCTGTTGGAAGCGCGGGCAAAACTGCTGGCCATCGCGGCCCACCTGTTGGAATGTTCCCCCGAAGATGTCGTTCTAGAGGAAGGGCGCGCCTACAACCGCCGCGACCCCCAGCGGGAGGTGCCCTTCAGCCAGGTGGCCGCCGCCGCTTACGATGAAGAATTGCTGCCTCCCGGACAGGAACCGGCTCTGGATTTCATTGGCAGCAACACCCTGAACCGGAGCCCCTACGCCTTCGCCGCCCACGTGGCGGTGGTCCAGGTATCCCAGGAGACCGGCCACGTGGAGATACTAAAGTACATTGGGGTCCACGACACCGGCAAGGTGATCAATCCCCTGTTGGCGGAAGGCCAGGCCCAGGGAGCCATCGCCCAGGGCATCGGCCAAGCACTGTGGGAGGGCATGGAATACACCCCCGAAGGCCAGCCGCTGACGGGCAGCCTGATGGACTACGTCCTGCCCAAATCGTCCAACATGCCCGACCTGGACCTGGACTACGTGGAAACCCTGTCGGACCTGACCCCCTACGGCCTAAAAGGGATCGGCGAGCTACCCACCCTAGCCGCCCCCGTAGCCATCGCCAACGCCGTCATGGATGCGCTAGCGTCGGCGGGGGTGCGCCACATAGACACGCCGCTGACGCCGGAGAAGGTGTGGGCGGCGTTGCGGGGGGTTGGGGGGTAGGGGGTGGCCATCAAGAGACTACTAAAGAAATCTTTGGAGCATCTGGCGAAGGCCAGGGAGAGTTGTTTGGCAGCGGTGGCGGCCTATAACAATCCCTCAGTAGATTTCCGCTCAGGCACATATATCGTCCTTATCATCATAGCTTGGACATCCTTATTTCATGCTGTATTTTACAAAAGGCGAATAAAGCCATGGCGCGTTTTTTCTGGTAAAGGAAAAGGTACCCGGTACGATTGGATCGGGTCGGAGGCCAAGCATTGGGATCTATATGAGTGTCTCCGCTTTTATTATCCCGGCGAGTGGAACCCCGTTCAGGAAAACTTGCACTTTCTAATTGGACTGAGAGATCGCATTGAGCACGGCGCAATGCCGGAACTCGACCACGATGTGTTCGGCGAATGTCAAGCGGCGCTTCTAAACTTTGAATCACTCTTAGGAACTGTCACGAAATAACTTGTTCTTTACTACATGCTCAGCTATACTTAATGGGTGATAGTTGAAGGAGCGATTCAAGCTCGTTACCAAGCGGTTGCCCCCGTTGTGGACGAGCGGGTGCGGCGGCTGGTGCTTGCCGC
>DAOUHE010000157.1:0-8541 GCA_034428715.1 Dehalococcoidia bacterium
AATGACGGGCTGTGCTTCCTCCGTTCTTTTGACATGTCCCACTCCTCCTTCACAGCCACAGCTGCGCTTATTTTAGGAGCAGGACTCTCACTTAGCCACCTGTCCGAATTTCCGGGTCCACCTCAGTGATGACTTTCGACGCTTGGCCGGTCGAGCGTGCGGGCCCTTAAAGAAGGGTCCAGCCTGTCTCCCCAAATCGTCTTTCGTGGAGAGAAACGTAAAGAAGCTTCGGGTGGCGGCCGAGGCACATCGCAATACCACGGCGAAACCCGGCCTGCCGCTCCAATTCAACTTTATTCCATCGCACATTAGTAGAGGTTGATGTAGATGAAGCCGTTAACAGCAGGTATCGCAATCGCCTTGATCGTGGTGGTGAGCGTCGGCATCTACGTGCGTTTAGCCCAAGACCCCACAGATGCATCAACGTCACCCGTCTCGACCGAGTCCGCCGTAGCCATCGCGAATGTCGGGGCTTCAGAGCCGGTCACAGCCAATACTATCATCATCTCGATGGCCAGCTCTATCACCAAGTGGGAGTGGCTTGAAGCGGCGGCGGAAGCCTTCAACGACGCCTCCCAGGTTGACCCTGACCTAAAGGTCGATGGCAAGTCCATCCAGATAGATATCCTGCTGGAAAAAGATCCCCTGACGGGAAGATTGAGGCATTGGAATTCGCCCACCCAGGTGAACGCGACCCTGGCGGGAGAGATCAATCCCACAATTCTGTCGCCCGCGTCAACCATCTGGATCTCGAAACTGAACAGAGAGTGGCGAGTCCCTCACGGCAACGACATTACCAGCAACCCTCCGGCGCCCCTGTTAAGCACGCCCGTGGTCATCGCCATGTGGGAATCCCGCGCCACGGCGTTGGGCTGCTGGCCGGACCCCGAGCCGGATTGCACCTGGCAACGCATCCGTGACCTGGCCATAGACCCCAATGGTTGGGGAACTGTAGGCCATCCCGAATGGGGCATGTTTCATTTCGGCTACGCCTACGTAGGAGAGTCAGACGTGGGCACCCAAACAGCCGTCTTGCTATGCATGATGGGCATCCAGAAGACCGTTGGTCTTACGGTGGGCGACGTGAAAACCACCAATGAATGTGGCCGTGCCATCGCCGACGTGGAGAAGGTTTTGGTCCACAGGGGCACCAGCAGCCCGTTGATTCTGGAAGCGATGAGGTCCGGCGGCCCAGCATTCCTGGATGCGGTGACCACCTACGAAAAAAAACGTAATTGGGTACAACCGGCAAAATCCGGATAGCCCGTGGGGACCTTTGGTGGCTGTTTACCCTCAAGACGGTACGGTGATCGCAACCCACACCTTTGCCATCATGGACCAAGCGCCATGGGTCACCGAAGAGCAGGTAAAGGCGGCCGGGATCTTCCGCGAATTTCTGTCAACAACCGAGCAGCAAGAGTTGCTGGTCGGTTATGGCCTTCGGCCGGCGGACGCCACCATAGAGCTCGGCAATCCCATCAACACGGCATACGGCGCCAACCCGGCGGCCAATCTGGTGGAGCTTCAAGTGCCGGATGTTCCAGTGGTAGACCAAGTCGTGGAGGTCTGGCATGGGGTCAAGAAGCCCGCCAACGTCGTCCTGGTCTTCGATAAGTCCGGCAGCATGAAAGGCGATAAGATCGCCCAAGCGATCATTGGAGCCGTGGAATTCGTGGGCGAGATGGGCCCGAATGACTGGCTGGCCTGGGTGCCATTTGATAGCCAGCGGTATCCCGGCCCACAGGGGCTCAACTCCGAGATAGGCGAGCAGTTTCAAATCGACATTCGTTCCACTAAAGCATTTGGTGGGACTGCCCTTTATGACTCCATCGCCTACGCTTACGGGATCTTGGACGGCCAGCGGAAGGTCGAGGGCGATACGGTTCGTTACGGGATATTGGTCTTATCCGACGGGCAGGGCGGCGCCAGCAAAACCACCTTAACCGAGTTGGAAGAGATGCTGAGGCCGGTGGAGAGCCACTCTTCCGGGATTCAAGTCCACATCATTGGCATCGGCGAAGATGCCGACGACCAGGTTCTGGCGAAGATCGCCGGCGCGACCTATGGCGGCCGGTACTGGAAAGTGAAGGACCCTGCCACCATCAAAGCCGTCTACCGCCGAATCTCCAAGTATTGGTAGTCAGCGTTGGCTCGAACTAAGGGATTCGCAAAGGGCTTTGCATGGCTGAGACCGCGTTGTACAGGCCACCAAGCCCTCAACAAGCCTTATGACTTAGAAAGGTAAATGTGACGTGAGATGAAGCCTCTAGCTATGGTTCTCGTATTCGGGTTGATCGTGGTGGTCGTGGTGGGCATTGTCTTTCGCTTCATTGGCGGCGGCGGCAACACCGGCGGCGGCGGCGACTCCGATGGAGTGGCGGGAGCAACCGGTGGAACTTCAATGAAGCCTATAGAGGACGCTGATATCGTCCAGGTCACGATAGTTTCGTCAAGCACCAAACGAGATTGGCTAGATCAGGTCGTCGAGCAGTTCAATTTCGAGGATAAAACAACGGCTGCCGGTGGAACCATCAGAGTAGAAGTCAGCCACACAAGGTCGGGCAGTTCTATGAATGCCATCCTGGACGGTGAGTCAATGCCCGTGGTTTGGAGCCCCGGCGACCAGTCCTGGGCAACTCTGATCAATGAGACCTGGCGGCAACGGGTAAAGCATCCGCTCATCAGTGAGGCGTGCCCACCCACGGTCTATGCCCCTATCGGTTTTGCGATGTGGCGGCCGATGGCCGAAGCGCTGGGCTGGCCCGACACGCCGATCGGCTGGGATACCATCGTCGAGCTGGCCGCCGACCCGGAAGGCTGGTCGGCATACGGTCACCCGGAATGGGGGCAATTTCGCTTTGGTCACAGTCATCCCGCTTACTCCAACACCGGCCTGCTTGCCATGACCTCCTTCGTCTATGGCATTGCCGGCGCTGATGGCCCGATGACGGGCGCCCAGGTCTACCAACCTGCCGTAGAAGAAGCGATGCGTTCGCTGGAGCAAACTACCGCAAAGTATGGCCGCGGATCGACGGCCCTTTTCGACCTGATGGTCGAGCAAGGCCCCAGCTACGTCCATGCCATCGCCGCCTCCGAGGAGACCACACTTCGCTTTAGTCTTCAAAATAGCGAGGAATTACGCTTCCCTCTGGCCTTTATCTTTCCGGCTGAGGGCACTATCTGGGCTGATCACCCTTACTGCATCCTCGATAACGCCAAATGGGTCGGTGTCGAACAATCGGAAGCCGCCGCTATCTTCCGTGACTATCTCCTGGCGCCTGAGCAGCAGGCGTTGGCCGTTGAAAATCGCCTGCGGCCCACTGACGGTAGCATTCCTCTCCACGCGCCCATAGACCCCCTTGTCAACCGGAGCAACGCTATCCTTCTCCCCAGCCCGGATGCCGAAGTGAGCGCAGCGGTGATCGACCTGTTCATGATCACCAAGCGCAAGGCCACCGTCATCATAGTTATGGACGTTTCCGGAAGTATGCAAGGTGAAAAGATCAAAACCGCGACGGCCGCCACGGCTGAGTTCCTTTCCCGGCTCGACCCCGACGATGAGGTGGCTGTCTTAACCTTTAGCAGCAACGTGGCCACCCTATCTGAGCCTGACACGGTCCGAAACGTCGTCGAAGCTCTGTCAGAACGGGTTCGCAACCTTACCGCTAGTGGCAGCACAGCCCTCTACGCGGCCGTCTGCGATGCCGCCACCCTGGCCGGCAAGCTGCAAGCCGAGGATGAGGCGCGGGGCGAGTCGAGGTTGTACGGGATCGTTCTCCTTTCCGACGGGGACGATACGACAGGACAACCGACGGAAAACCGGATGTTCACCACGTGCTTACCGGACAGTGCCGAGGCGGATGGCTTTAAAATCTTCCCCATCGCGTTTGGCGATGCCGCCAATGAGCCGGTTTTGTCGCGATTGGCTTTGGCCACCGGCGGCCGGATGTTTACCGCCGACCCCGATTCCATCAGTAATGTTTACTTCTCTATTTCGGCCGAGCAATGAGTCTGACAATTATATTTGTTAAAACTCCCGATAAGAGCCACGAATGAATCGTGATGAACGTGGCTAGCCGCAGCCCGCGATGCCGTGTCGAGAAGAAATCTATCCGAACGGCTCTGGCGGCGTCCTTTTAAGGGCTGCCATGATGCCAAAGAGGATGAATAATGAAACCGTTGACTCTGATAGTAGTCCTTGCCCTGATAGCCGTCGTGGCCATTGGAATATTCCTGCGTTTCCGCCCACCTGGCGACGGAAGTATAGAAGCCGGAAACCCACTGAATGTCACACCCACTGCCGTCCCACCTAATCCGTTGCTCAGGTGGGATTCTTGGTAGCCGCATACGCAGGCTCTGTCTCTTCCCAAACCGCCGAGCTCATTTCGACCAACAACAACGTGACCTACGGCTTTTCCATGGCATTTCATATTGCAGCCGCATTGTTGTTCACCGGAGGAGCGGCATTACCAACACAATTTTGGCAGACCTTCAAAAGAGATATAGATTACGACATCGAAAGCGCATCTGCCTCAAGCGCATGGATGACTGAGACATTCTTCTGTGTTTTAGCTATCGCGCTCCTCATCGTTTTCGTGGTGTCGATATTCCAAGCCAGGTACCAGGTCTTTCTCGACATCCCCAACGAACAGATCATCCGCAGAGATACCCACCTTCAACCGCCGGGAGTCATATATCACACGGTCGATTTCTTCGAAGTTGTTGCGGTCGGTGGTGAGATCGTTAGACATAGTCATGACAAAGACTCAGGTTCAGATTTGATCGAGTTCCACTCTGTAATAAGCATTTCAACCGCCGCTGGAAGAATTCTCGAGGTTGGAGAGAATTTCCCCGCCCAGTCAAGTAGGCAATACGCGGCGGAAGCCCAGAGCCTGGCCCAAATCATCGCCGGGATTTCCGGGGCTGATTTGGATTTGAAGTGAGGACGGTCAGACGTACCCATGCCTGGGCGAAGAAACAAGAACGAATCGCCCGTGCCCTCAGATCGGTTGCTGCTCAGGGAGACGAGTGCCTCGTGCTCGAGGTCCAGGCCCATATGACGGCCTTAACAACCCTCTCACCCCTTGGGCTCAATGGAGAGCCCTGACTTATCCGCCCGTTGGACGAGATTGAATCAGGTGTTCCGGGTGGATTCTGGACAGTAACCTGCACCAACAAGTGACTCTTATGACTAACCGCGTAAACATTGAGATCAGTAGAGAGCAACCGGTGGGCTGGAAAAGTCCGCTACCGTGGTTCGGTCTTGTCCTTCTCATCGCGGCAGCGTTGTTTCTGAACTTCAGGTCCGCCATCGTCGAGGAAGCCCTTCTTAACGAAGTAGTACAAACTGGCGGGGCACTCTCCAACACCATCTTAGGCATTAGCATAGCCGCCGCCGCATATGCGTTTGTCCTCGCGAGACGTATCTTTTGGGTGACCATCGGCATTTTCTTGCTCACGGGGGCTCTGGCCCTAGCGTCTTCCGCGTGGGAACTACTATGGCTGGCCGTGGCCGTAGTTGGGGCGATCACTTTTGAGAGATGGGTGCTGCGATATTTGGTTGCTACTTTAAAGCAGGCCGGACATCATATCTGGCGCAGTATTACCATTCCGTCCTCTTATCTTTGGAACGTGCTGGTCTATGCTGTCACCAGACTACAGTTGGGCTGGCGGTGGCTGGCCAAACATCTAAATAGCGTTTGGGTCTCGGCGTTGCGATCGGTTAGGGCCACCTTGGCCAGACTATGGATCCAATCACAAACATGGCTGCTATTTGTATGGGGCCACGCCAAGATCTTCGCAGCCACTTTGTGGCGTCCGCTTCACAGCGGCCGGGGATACGTCTGGCACGCCATATCCATTGCCGTCCGACATCTAACGCTTGGCGCATCGATCTCGGCCAAATACCTCTGGCTGGGCCCGGCTATCCCCTTCATCTATCTGGGCCGGGCTCTTAGATTCGCCGCCCGCTACATCTGGCAAGGTTTAGCCATCGCCGCCAGGTATCTCGGGGCCGGGGCATCGATCTCGGCCAAATACCTCTGGCTGGGCCTGTCTATCCCCTTCATCTATTTGGGCCGGGCTCTTAGATTCGCCGCCCGCCACGCCTGGCAGGCCGTAGGCATCGCCGCCAGGTATCTCGGGGCCTGGGCATCGATCTCGGCCAAATACCTCTGGCTGGGCCTGTCTATCCCCTTCATCTATCTGGGCCGGGCTCTTAGATTCGCCTCTCGCCACGTCTGGCAGGTTGTAGGCATCGCCGCCAGACTTCTCTGGGCCTGGGCATCGATCTCGGCCAAATACCTTTGGCTGGGCCTGGCTATCCCATTGATCTATCTGGGCTGGACCCTTAGAATCTCCGCCTACTACGTCTGGCAGGTTTTAGCCATCGCCGCTGGGTATCTCGGGGCATGGGTATCGATCTCGGTTAAATACCTCTGGTTGGGCCTGGCTATCCCCTTCATTTATCTGGGCTGGAGCCTTAGATTCGCCGCCTACTACGTCTTGCAGGGTATCGCCATCGCCGCCGGATTTCTCTGGCTGGGGGTTTTGGCGCCATTTTTATATCTAGGCCGGGTCACGGCACTGGGGTCTGGCTACACCCGGAGCGGAATCAAATTCGCTGGCATAGCGTTTGCCAAAGGATTCACATCCGTTGGTGGTTACCTTTTGGGACCGCTGGCGGCGTACTTTGCCTACGGGGTTCTGGCAGTCACGGTTACCGTCAAGTATTGCTTGAACACTGTATCGGCATCCTCTGCAACCCTCGTCAGGGGCGTCGCCATAGTGTATGGGCCCGTGGTCCGAGGTTTCGGAGCCGGCGCTCGGGGAGTCAACTGGCAATTGGTGAGAGTGGTGACTTTCATATTCGCCATTTTGGGCACGGCTGGGGGGACAATAACGGGGCTGGTCTTCATTGGGCTTTGGGTCTACGGCGGCTTTTTCGGTGGGGATGGTTCAAGACCATTGACCCTCCCTCGAGACACCTTGACCATAGCCTATTCCCCGGAAAAAGAAGACCTGTATCTTGAACTGGTCATAGGATTCAACCTCACCCGTCCCTCCGGCGTTCCTCCGGTTCACGCCGTGAGGACCGACATGGTGGATATGCTTCCGGATGCGGTGAACGGCCGGTTTGGCGCCATCTCTCCCGACTCTTCGATATGGCTGGACCAGCTAGAGAGAATGTGGCAGCAAAAGAACCCGGGGGCAGAACCGATCGTGCACTCGGGCACACGCTACGCCTTGAGCCCGATCGTCATCGCCATGTGGAGCGACACCGCGGCGGAGTTAGGGCACCCACGCCAACCGGTCGGTTGGAACGACTTATTGGATAAAGCTTCCCGGGACGCCCGTTTCCGTTGGAGCCACTCCTCGGTATCCACCGGGTCTGGGTTATTGTCGACCACAGCCGAATTTTATGCCGGAACCGGCGAACGGCGCAGCCTGACTCAGGACGACTTGACTTCGAAACAGACCCGAAACTTCGTCCGGAACATCGAGGCTACTGTGACTCGGTACGGTGGTGAGTCAGAGGATAGGGTCGTGACACGCTTGCTGGCCGAAGGAGGCCGGCCGCTAGATGCCTTTGTTGCCCAAGAACAGTCGGTCATCTACTTTAACCGTAACGCGAATTACCAAAATCTAGTGGCGATCTATCCCGAAGAGGGTACTTTTTGGATGGATCACCCGTTGGTGTCATTGGATGGTCCTTGGGTATCGGAAAGGCAACGGCTGACGATTCGTGAGTTCGCCGCATATATAACGTCTCCTGATGCACAAATCTCCGTCCTGAGGGCCGGTTACCGGCCGGTGGATCCATCCCTGTCTTTAGAGTCTCCAATCTCATTGATCAAGCCGGAATACGGAGCCGACCCAGCAGAGCCAAAACGGCTTCTAAAGGTGCCATCGGCATCTTTACTCGAAAACATCCGTGAAGCCTGGCTCACCCTGAAAAGGCCGGCCGACATCTACCTAGTAGTAGATGTTAGCGGCAGTATGGGCAAGGAAAAATTAACCGGCACCAAAGAAGCCCTGCTTTCTTTCATCGAACAGATCAGAGGCGACCGCGACCGGGTGGCATTGGTGCCATTTTCTGATGGAATAGGTGACGTTGTACCTCTGGGGCCGTCGGATAGTGCCGCCTTGCGGGAAAATATCGCCGCGCTGGAGGCCGGAGGAGGCACGGAACTGTACCAGGCAGTCGCCTACGCCTACGAACTGATTCGATCAAATACGAGCGACGACCGCATCGGCGTGATCTTAGCTATGACCGATGGGAAAAGTGATGGAGAGATCGCGACATTGGAGTCATGGGCGAAACGAGACGAAGGGTCAGTGATGATCTTCACTGTGGGATACGGTAAGGACGCCGACTTTGACGTGCTGCGCCGTCTATCGAGCCTAGGGGCAGGACTGAGGTGGACCCGGAAATTCGGACAGGTGGCTAAGTGAGAGTCCTGCTCCTAAAATAAGCGCAGCTGTGGCTGTGAAGGAGGAGTGGGACATGTCAAAAGAACGGAGGAAGCACAGCCCGTCATT
>DAOUHE010000158.1:0-1601 GCA_034428715.1 Dehalococcoidia bacterium
GAATGACGGGCTGTGCTTCCTCCGTTCTTTTGACATGTCCCACTCCTCCTTCACAGCCACAGCTGCGCTTATTTTAGGAGCAGGACTCTCACTTAGCCACCTGTCCGAATTTCCGGGTCCACCTCAAACACCTGTTGGGATATATAGACCGTACAAATCGCCGTTGCTGGTGCTTCCGGACCTTGCCCAGCGTTTCCGAAACTTCACCAGATGAGCCTAAGAAACCTTAAATGGGAAAGACCAAGCAACCGAGCCCGCCGAGCCGTCAGGGTTGGCTGGGTTCTTGCTCGGGCTCTGGCAATTGGTCCTGCGGGCATTCGGCATAACGGGCATTCGGCATAAATCGATAGGCGATCACGGCGGTAGGCGATGACGGACGATGCCGAGTCTGATTGAATCGCCTGGGTTTCACACCATAAGCCCGGCCACCTATGGTTGGTGGATTTCCTTGACTGGGTCTACGTATTTCGTTATAAATACGCCGTGATCTCAGTAGATTAGCAGCAATCGAGAGGGCCATTTGTCTTCGGTTTTTGACCTGCACGTTCACACCAACCAGGGTAGTCCCGACAGTAGTCTGACCCCCGAGGAGATGGTGGCGGAGGCTTCAAGAGTTGGCTTGACGGGCATTATGGTCACCGAGCACGTGGGATGGCCCCGGCCCGACTTTGATGCTTTTGCCAAGGACCAGAATGTGATCCTGGTACGGGCTTTGGAGAACTACTCGCCCCTGGGGCACATAATCACCCTCGGGTTGGAAGCCCATGTGACCGGCTTTACCGGCGGCATCGAAACGGTGAAAAAACTTCGTCAAGAGGTGGACCGTGTGGGCGGCGTCATGATCTTGGCCCATCCTTTCCGCTACCTGTTCGATCTGCCGGGTGTCTACTCCCAAAATATCCTCTTTGAAGATGTGGCCGCCATACCATCGACAGCGGAAGAGGCCGCCCAACATCCAATATTCAGTCTGGTGGATGAGATAGAAGTGGTCAACGGCGCTAACAGCGAGGTGGAAAACCGGTTCGCCCAGGAAGTAGCCCACGTTTTGGGCCGTCGCGGAACCGGGGGCAGCGACGCTCACTCGGTCAATGGGCTGGCTAAGGGCTCCACGTTGTTTAAGGGGGACATTCGTAATGAAAGAGACCTCTTGGACGCGTTACGCGCCGGAGATTTCGTTCCTCAGGAAGGTTTTCACCTGGGAAATCCCCGGGAGTACGGCCTGGGCTCTTAATATGGACCGGCATATCCATATTGATATCCATTTTCCGCGTTGGCTAGAGATCCTTGATTTTGTCGGGTATTGATTATCGCCTATTCCATGTCATTCCGACCCAGCCGCAGCGGCGAGGAATCTAAAGTGGTTGATGTTAATTGCCGTTTTCTTTCCATACCACTTTAGATTCTTCGCGTTGCTCAAAATGACATGAAGGTGAGTATGGTTGGTATCACTCGACCGAAAATCTCGGCGAACCCTAGGGCGAAACGCCGTGGTGACACACGTGGCGGTCTGTAGTAGGATTCGCCCGTTATCAGCGATCAAGTCCACGGAGTACAGTGAGACTCTGACGCTTGGGCGCCGATGGAAGAAAAATCCCCCAAGT
>DAOUHE010000159.1:0-15542 GCA_034428715.1 Dehalococcoidia bacterium
CTGGGGAGCGCTCCACCCCTCATCCGTCTTGAGCAGAATCCGGGCCCGGACCGTCACCCGGGCTGTGCCTTTCCCCGCACGAACCAGATGCTGGAGCTGGTTCCGCTGTTCCGCCGTCAGCCGGACTCAATACTTTTCCCTGACCATACCACCGCCTCCCATCAACACTATCCAGAGTCAGGGTAGCTCTTTTGCTCAATCTTTCACGTTACCATTAATATCAAGTTTGACTGACTACTAGCCTTAGTTTGCCTTCTTCCGTAGACCCAGGCACGCCTTATGCAGACACAGATAAAGACGGCATGGCAGACACATGGGAAAATCTTCATGGATTCAATCCCAACAACCCTTCGGATGGCACAGGGGATGCAGACGGTGACGGGTACACCAACGTAGAAGAATTTCTGAATGGAACGGCCCCAAGGTCAGGGGCCCCAGCGCCGACGCCCACCCCTACGCCGACGGTCGTACCAACGCCTATACCGACGGCCATCCCTACACCTTTACCGACGACCACCCCTACGCCGGCGCCGACCCTCACGCCAGCGCCGACGCCCACCCCTACGCCGGCGCCGACGGCCACACCGTTGCCACCGCCGTTATTGACGTCGATTTCGGTGAATCCCACCAGCGCGTCGATCCAAGAGGGGTCGGACCAACAGTTCACGGCCACGGGCACCTTCAGCGACGCCAGCACTGAGGACGTTACCTCCAGCGCCACCTGGGCTAGCATGAATGAAGCTGTGGCCGTTATCGATGCCTTCGGGCTGGCCACCGGTGTCTTGGCGGGCACGAGTAATATCACCGCCTCCCAGGGCGGGGCAACCGGTACCTCTTTTCTAGAGGTTGTGCCGCCCATATCCACAGACAAGGTCGCAATCACGTTTGATTTCTACAGCGCGAAGTGGGACCTGCTGGGTGTTGTCGCGACCAGCTCCTCGGGCGGTTCGGTGACCCTGACTGCAACCGCATTCGAATCCGACAATGTGGTGACCGGCAGCGGGGTCATGGCGTACAATGCCGAACTGGACAGGCACCAGAGAGTGATCTTGGGCCTGGCGGCCAAGCCCTTCCGAGTGGAGGTTACCTCCACGGGAGGCGGGTCCGATAGGGTTCATAGGTCTTTAATCGCAGGCCGAGCCCGATAATGTTTGACGACTCAGTCGTGGCCTGAGTGTAACGAGGGGTTTCCATCGCTGAACAACAACGGGGGCTGGCGAAATCCAGCCCCTCCTCCATTTCCCATGACTTCCACGGTGTGGACGATAGGAATAGCCCTCGAAGCGAACCAGGGGACATCGTCAAGCCGTCAGTTGGATTGGTGTAAACGTCCGAGTGATAATGTTCCATAGAGGCGGTGCCGTCGAATTGTACCGCTCGAGGGCTACTTCCTAAGCTGTGGGGAAGCGCTGGGATGGGAAGCCGTTACCGGTCCTTCAGTCTGTCGTCGGTGAGATCGCCGGTGGTGGTCGTGCCCATCTGCTCCCCCCGTAGTAGCCCTCCGGCGTTTCTAGAACGCTATCGCCGGGAAGTCAAGGGATAGGCCGAGGTACACCTGCCCGACCGTCTCATGCCGAGCCTAGGCGGCGAGTACATGATGCTTCAGTACCTGGATATCTCGGACGTAGCGTTACAGCGGGCTACTCGTGCGAATCCCGCTCGTGCCAACCATGCTGTACATCATCTCCACCGCCGCCGTCGCGCATGTTGCCGCGTGGGTCAGAGCGAGCAGGAGGTCAGCTTTTTGACTCAGCGAATGGGTCTCTCCGGCTAAGGTTACCTCCCACGCGTCGCTAAGAGTGTCGTATAGCAACAAGCGGCCCGAGCGTAGCATTGCCTCAGCATGCGCAAGTTTGGCTTGGGCCGATGCCCTATCTCGTAACAATGTGGTTGTCGCAACCGGCGTCTTGCCTTGTGCCAGTGCCGACACCTCATCGATCGCTCTACGTGCCACCGCAAGCATGACAGGAGCGATACTGCACGCGACAACGCCCATCAATGGGAACCGGTAGAGAGGACCCTGATAGTGGGAACCAGGGGAGAAATCTGGCACGAATGGGAAAGTCCGGGTTTTTGGGACGAACACATCGGACACGGATATGTCGTTACTACCAGTTCCTCGCATCCCCAGCACGTTCCAAGTGTTTATCACTTCGCAACTATCACTGGGGAAATAGACCATCAACACCTCAGGCTGGCCATCTTCCTCAGAATGGCCGCCATCCGCCACTATCGCCGTCACGGAAATCCAGTCCGCGTCATAGCAGTTGCTAACGAAGGGTGCGCGCCCTGATATGCGATACCCATCCTGGGATGGGGTTGCCGTCAAAGGCCGCCCAAATTACGCGGCGATCAAGATGCCGGCGCCACGGCTGTATATCTCCTCGGGTCCCTCGTCAGGCTATCGGGAGCAGAAGTGCGCCCAGTCCAAGGGGTTGCAGATCGTCCAGCCGGCCGCGCTGTCTTGCTCCGCAATCTCTTCCATAACGAGAGCGCGGGTGATGGGATTAACCTCCAGACCGCCTAATGATTGAGGCGTGAACATGCGCAAAAACCCAGTTTCATGCAATGCCTTCAGCCACCGGCGGTGACAGGTGGCGCTCCCTCTCTGTCTCCGCGTTGTGTTCCTGGATCACCGGAGCTATTCGTCGCGCGTCATCTATGAGGGTCGCATCCGGATTAAACTACATTTTATTCTCCATTCATATTTTGGTACACTTTCATTTGATCCAGGATTCTCCATATCAAGCAGCCCCGTTACCTGCCGGTTATCCCCCCTTAAATTCTCAACCCCCCGGCCAGGGGGGTTGATGATATCTACCATGTCACTTTCCCAAGGTCTAACCCTGGAGTTGCTGCTAGGGTTTGAAAAGGGCCATGCATTTCTGTGAGTTGAAGACGTAAGTCTCGATGTAGTCTAGGATCTCCGGCTTGCGCTTCAATTCCTCCATGGCCCCGGCCAGGCACATCCAGTTTAGCAGCTCCTGCTGGCCCGCGTCCTCGATCTGGGGAGTGGTGATCTCGCGCCACGCGGCGTAGTTGCCGTCCTTGAGTTCCTCAAAACGGGCCCGGTCAGATTCGTGGTCTGGCCACAGCCAGTTGTTCTTAGGGGTCAGGAAGGCGTGGGACCAACTAGATGACGCGATCAACGCCACCCGGTAGGGGCTGTCTTTGAATGCCCTGACCGTGGCGGCGCCCACCTCCATGCACCGTTTTGGAGTGGGACCCGGAGGATCATCCTGATTTTCGAATTCTACGGCCCCGCCCCGGTTGCGGATGACTTTGCTTCCGTAGCAATTCACCGCGAATGGGATCACCGGATAATCAAAACCTTTGCGGTCGTAGTCAAGGTAAAGCAGGGTGTTGATAAAGGCATGGCCCAGGCCGCCCTTAAAGTGGAGGGGTTTGTAGGCGTAAGCCATGTCGATGCCCTGCTCGATCAGCTTGCTTACAAGGTGCCGGGCCGCTGGATGCCCTTGATAGTGAAATACCTTGTCGGCGGGCTCGTTCCAAACGTTTCGGCGCGCGCTGCCGTCTTGCAAGGTAAATGGAGTGCAATCGATCTGGTCATAGGCCAGGACGCAGAAGGGCGGAATGATGTCTTCCTTGAAGTTTTCATATTGATCGTCGCCCCAAACCAACACCACGTCGGGGTTGAACTCGTCGAGGGCGGCGCGCTGCTCCCGGAAGCCCTGCACCAGGCGCTCCCGGTGCTTCCTGGCAGAGGAGACGCCGTCATCTTCACCATATTCGATGCGCATGGCTTCCGGCCAAGTGAGGGGATTTTTAAGCTCTTCCGAGATCTTGTCGCTCTTTAGAAGCCGGGTCAGGGGGTACATCTTGTCCTCGTCGGGCGCGATCAAGCCGGGGTAGTGGGTGAGTCCGACACCGAGTATCTCTCCCATAGGTTTGCCTCCGAAGATTTTGACTTAATATTGGGCTCTGACAGGCTTTTTCAACCTGACAGACGCATCATTTTTAGCAGAGGGCCCTCTTGGTGTCAAGGCAGACAGGTCTCCAGCTGCGTCCAGTGACTGCTAACGGTAAAATTGCCCACGAATACCGTCGAATTATGTGTAAATATTTGCTAGTTGAGCAAAAATCGGCGTTGAACGCGTCGTTCGGTGCTTCACCTAGCACCCCATGTTGGTTCGTCCATAACTATACACTCTGGCACGGGATGTTGCGTTGACATTTAACACCATGGTGCCTAGAATGCGAGATGCTAGGGACCTGCTTTTACCGTAATCAGTAGCATCGCCGGAGTGTGCTTCCCATATCCGTGTTTCTTCCATGAAAAATCGCTGAATGAAGCCTGCCGGAGGAAGAAAATGACCAGCCAGCAGACCAACGGCCAGCAGACCAACGGCCATCAAACAAACGGCCATCAGGCCAACGGGACCAATGGCACCAGTAGCGCGAATGGCGCGGCCGCCCTTAGCAAATACATTCCCAAGGGCGCTTCCGGCATCGGTGTGCACGATGTGGTGCCCGAGTTGGGATACCGGGAGTACTGGTACCCTGCGGTGGAGCAGAAGCTCATTGGCCGCCAACCGGTCGCGTTAACCTTGCTGGGGGACCAGATCGTTTTCTTCCGCGACCAGAAAGACGAGGTGGTGGCCCTTAACGACACCTGTCCCCATCGCGGCGCCTTCCTCTCCGGCGGCGTGGGCAAGGGCCCTGGAAACCACGAATTCGAGGGATTTATCACGTGCCCCTACCATGGGTACACCTTCGATGGGACCGGCCAATGCGTGGCCGCCCTCACCGACGGCCCGGATTCTAAATTGGCGCCTAAACTCGCCGCCCGGAAATATCCCACCCTGACCCAGCGTGGGGTTACCTATATATGGATGGGCGTCACCGAGCCCGTGCCATTAGAGGAGGACCTGCCGGAAGAGTTCTTCGACCCGGAAGTCGAGGTCATGACCTACGTCAAAAACTGGCCCATGAACTGGTCGCTGACCATGGAGAACTCCCGGGATTCCCACAACAGCAAGATACACCGCGGAGGCATACGCCGGTGGCTCACGGGTCAATTTTTCAACCCGTTGCCGGCTTTCTGGGAAGGCACTGAGATCACCGAGGAAGGCGACAATTACATCTGCATAGCCCCAAAGGTTAGGCAGAGTAATGGGAAGAGTATGGAGCAGGGTTACTTCCCGCTACTGGGCAAAACTTGGCCCCAGCACACCTGGTGGCGGTTCCGGTCGCCCCGCCGGGTGAACCCGCTGAACGAGCAGAAGAACGCGTTCAACAACCGGCGGCCCGGCGGCTTATACCGCCTGCCCTCCATCGCCTGCCCTAGTTCCCGTGGCCAATCCCAGCATTTAAGGTATTTCACGCCCATAGACGCCAACAACACCCGCATGTTCACCTTCGCTATGAAGAAGGTTAGAAACCGCCTGCTGCCCAAGTTGTGGTGGAAGTTCTTCTACCACACGTTTTACGTCTACTTCAACGCCCCTCAGACGACCAACGAGAAAGAGGACTTCCCCATCCAAATGGTGGGCGCGCTGGACCCTCATTCCGACCAGAAGTTGGGCGCCACCGATGCCGCTATCATATTCTGGCGGCGGCGGATGCCCTGGAAGTCCCGGGACGCCCAGAGGATCTGGGGGAAAACCATGGCCGACAACGCCGCCGTGAGCATTGCGCAAGATGAAGAACGGGAGGCAGTGGAGTTGCCCTTGGGCTAGGTCTGGAACAGCTTTGGTTTGACGGTACGGGCTGACCCCCATCCTAACCTTCCCCCATGAAGGGGGAAGGGACTAGTACTCTCCCCCTCGACGGGAGAGAGTTAGAGTGGGGGTGAAATCATCTTTTGTATGGCTCCGTGAAAAAATGGGTCTCTCGTATAAGCCGAGAGGCACATTTTTATTGCGGAGGGTTTTCTAGGCTGGGTTCAGTCCGACACGTTGGTGCCGAAGGAGTAGTCCCGGAAGCGGCGTGGATATAGGGCGGTGCCCCCGAAGATCACTCCCAAGATCAAATGGGCGGTGTTCTCCCATGGGTGCTCCACGCTGAAGACCCACAGGTCGATTCCCAGACTGTGGTCGACGAATAGAGTGGACACGAACCCGGCGATGGCCACCGCCAGGAAAAACACGCCAACCACCCCGATGAAAATACGCTTATATTCAGAATTCCATACCTCGCCCACATACAGGGACGATAGCCCGATCACCAGAAAGGCGATGCTTTGTCCCACCCCCATGGTGAACAGGCCTCCAGGCTGAGATGGCACAAAGAACCCGGCCACCCCCGCTACCACCAGGACAAGGCCGAAGATGAGCAGGCAGCGGCGGCTGGTAAGGCCCTTGGAGTAGCGCATTACCACTCCACCGTAGGTAACGGTCATTCCAGACATTCCCATGAGATTCCTCCTTTTCGGCGCATCTGGCGTTGGGGCCAGTCTGATGTTAATCTAACAGCCACCTATCTTAGCCAGATGGCTCCTTTCTGTCCATACCAGGAGCATTGGGCGAGATTTAAAGACGCCAGACACTCCGCTTGTTAAGGAATCCGGGGCAAATTGGCATGGCTTGGAGGTGTTGCCCCACAAACAAGATCTACGTCTATCGAACAAGGAGAGAAAATGCCGGGAGAACTGGACCCTAGAGCTGCCGGAGGTAAGCGGCTTAAAGATAAAGTCTGCATCGTTACCGGGTCGGGCCAGGGAATCGGCCGCGCCACCGCCCGGCGTCTGGGAGAAGAAGGCGGTACCATCGTGGTGGCCGACCGGGTGGACGAAAGCGCCACCAGGACCGTGTCCGAATTGCGAGAAAACGGCGTGGAAGCCTTGAAAGTCCTCGCCGATGTTGGTTCCTTGACGGGAGCCCAGGACATGATGGACCAGGTGGTGAAGCAGTACGGCAGGATCGACGTGCTGGTGAACAACGTTGGTGGCACCATCTGGGCCCAGCCCTACCATAAATATACCGAAAAGCAGGTCAATCACGAGCTGGAACGGACCCTGTATCCCACCATGTGGTGTTGCCTGGCGGTGTTGCCCATCATGATGGAGCAACAGTCCGGGTCCATCGTCAACCTGGGCTCCCAGTCTCCCAGGGGGCTGCACCGGCTGCCCTACGCCGTGGGCAAAGGCGGAATATTCGCCCTGACCAAAGTCCTATCCATGGAGTACGGCAGCTACCGTATCCGGGTGAACACGGTCTCGCCAGGCGGCACGGCAGTGCCCGACCGGATCACCTCCCGCCTTCAAATCAGGGAGGGGGAAATGGCGGAAGAAGATGACAGCGAAGAAGCGACGATGTACCGCCGCCAGATGGGCGAAGACATCCGCAACCAGCAGGCGATCAAACGCTCCGGCCTGCCGGAGGAACAAGCGGCAACCATCGCCTTCCTGGCTTCCGACGACGCATCCTTCATCACCGGTCAGGTGATCAACTGTTCCGGGGGCCAATCGTAGATTGATTCGCCAAGAAAACCGTCACCCTCGTTCCCCCTCCCACCGGGAGAGGGATGCCCTCGATGAAATCGGGGGCTGGGTGAGGGCAGAGCGGTAATGGGAAGACCCTGGGCTGGATCTCCGCCGCTCGTTGGCCGGCATCCTGCGCGCAATTAGGCTCTAATAAGGAGGAGACCGATATGTCTGACAACCAAATAATTATGGTGGGCACCGTGGGACAGGGGATCATGCGAAGCGCCGACGGCGGCGAGAACTGGCAGAGGGTGGGCATCAACCAGGGCCTCCACTCCGACGCCCTCGTTCGGACGCTGGTTAACCATCCGAGCCGGCCCGAGTCCATATTCTGCGGCACGGACAAGGGCCTCTACCACAGCGACGACGGCGGCCACAGCTGGCAGCTGGTCAAATCCCCCCTCAGCGATTTCTGCGTTTGGGCAATCGCCATTGATCCGGTGAACCCCTCGATCATGTATGCCGGCACCGGCACCCCAACCCCGGCGGCCGTTTTTAGATCTAAAAACGGCGGCTCCATCTGGGAGCGGCGTCCCATGGAGGCGGCCGAGGAATGTCCCGCCGTGGGCACCCCTCGGGTCACCGGCATCGCGATAGACCCCGAGAACCGCAGGAACATCTGGCTGGGGTTGGAGGTCGACGGCGTGCGGCGTAGCACTGACGGCGGTGATACCTGGTTCTCTCTCAACGGGGCGATCCCCAACCTGGACGTGCATAACGTTGCGGTGGCAGCCGGCCCGCCCAAGACAGTGGTGGTAGTCGTGAACAACGACGTCTATACCAGCACCGACGACGGCTCTTCCTGGAATCAGTTGGGAATCCGTGAGGTATTCCCCATGACCTATCCCCGGGGGATCATGGTCCAACCGGGCAAGACCAACACCATTTTCGTCACCATCGGCGATTCCACGCCAGGACGCAACGGCGCGATAATGCGGTCGGAGGACACGGGAAAGACCTGGCGGAGCATGCCGTTGCCGGTGCAGCCCAACACGGCTATGTGGGTGGTGAACATCCAGCCCAACGACCCCCAAGTGGTGCTGGCCGGAAGCCGCTACGGCTATCTGTACCGCAGCGATGACGGCGGAAACAACTGGGAAAAGCTTTGGCGAGAGTTCAGTGAGATTTCTTCGGTCCTCTGGATACCGGGTTAGGCTGGGTTTTACTGAGGCTGGGTTTATTGATAAACGTCACGAGCAATCTGGCGAGTGAGGAAATCCCCCTTAATCCCCCTTTCGCAAAAGGGGGATTTAACCCTGCTGGTCTGCCAAACGTCAGGAATAGTAGCTATTAAAGCCACAATAAGTCACCGCCGGATTCCAGTTTCAAGGATTCCGTTTGACACCGGATAGACGTCAAATGGAACCGCTCATTTAAGCTGTCCACCAACCCGCCGCCAGGCTCGCTGAGCTTGACATGGGAGCCCCGCGAAAGTACGATACTAACCATCCAGATTCATTCTGGTGACGGGATTTCGGTTGCCCATTTTTAGGGCGTCGAACGAAACCGCCGAATCCGGGCGCAGACGTGCTGAGGAGATGTGTTTGCCAGTAATGGCGCCGCCTAAAACCCGGGGAACCAGCCATTAATAGATTTTTCCGGCAGGAGGGATGTTATGCCCGACCGAGAACAAATGGCCCTGATGGCCCACCTGATGCGCCGTGCCGGTTTTGGCGCTTCCCGGGAAGAGTTGGAAGCCCGGGTAGCCGCCGGATACGAGGCAACGGTGGAAGACCTAATTCATCCCGAGAGTCATCCGGCCATTGATGAAGATGTCTTGTACCGGTACTTTCCAGGTTATGAAGGCGCCCTGGCGCCGCCCATCAACCAGGCCAATTGGATCTACCGGATGATCAACACCGAGCGGCCGTTGGAAGAGAAGATGGCCCTGTTCTGGCACCAGCTTTTCGCCACCGGCAATTCCAAGGTGGACAACCCACCGGAGCTCACCGAGCAGATAGCCATGTTTCGAAGGGAAGGGCTAGGCAGCTTCCGTGACCTGTTGGTGGAATTGGCCAAGAATCCGGCCATGATCTTCTGGCTGGACAACAACGGCAACCACATGGGCTCCATCAATGAGAACTGGGGCCGGGAACTGCTGGAGTTGTTCTCCATGGGAGTGGGCAACTACTCGGAAGACGACATCAAAGACGCCTCCCGGGCCTTCACCGGGTGGACCATAGCGCCCAAAATCCCCAGGAACCCCTTGGGTCGCTTTTACTGGAATTACGAATACAAGCCCGAAGACCACGACGACGGGGATAAGACCTTCTTGGGACACACGGGCGCGTTCGATGGCAACGACATCATCGACATCGTGGTACAGCAGCCGGCCACCGCCCAGTTCTTGGCCCGGCACATGTACAACTTCTTTGTGGCCGACGAGCCCCAGGTTCCAAGCTGGAACATTACCCCTCCCAACGACCCGGAAGCGGTGCAGTCCCTGGTGGATGCCTATAACGAATCCGGGTATGACGTGCGTTCCATGCTCAGGGTCTTGTTCAACTCCGACTTCTTCAAAAACGCCAGGTTCGCCCGGGTCAAGAGCCCTGCGGAGTTGGTGGTTGGAACGGCCAAGATGGCCGGCAATTACACCGGCCCCAGGCCGGGATTGAGCAAATTGGCAATGGAATGCAACTGGCAGGGCCAGGAATTGCTGAACCCGCCCAGCGTGGAAAGCTGGCACACCGGCTCAGAGTGGATCGACGGAGGCGCGTTGGTCCGCCGGGTGAACTTCGCCGCGGGACTGCTGGGAGACGTCTCCCTTCCCGGCGTGAAGTCGCTGGTCAATGAATTGGAATCCCGGGGCGCCCTCTCCCCCAACGAACTGGTGGATGCCTGCCTGGACTTATTGGGGCCGTTGGACGTTAGCCAGTCCACCCGCAGGGAGTTAGAAGAACAAGCTGAATTAGGTGGGGAGTTCGTCTGGGGCACCACCGAAGAGCGGGCTACCTCGGAGAAGCGGGTGGGCATAATCTTGGCGCTGATAGCAGCGTCCAGGGATTACCAATTCGCCTAGCCAATATCAAAAATGCTCAGTGGCCCGTGCGCCATATAACCTACAGGAGGAATACGGATGGCGACAACTAAAAAGGACCCGGTGCTGGTTATCCTGCAACTCACCGGAGCCAATGACTACCTGAATACAATTGTCCCTTATACGAATGGCCATTACCGGGATGCCCGGCCAAGGATGAATATTCCCGAGGACCAGGTTTTACCCATCGACGGCGAGCTGGGATTCAATCCCAACATGGCCCCCCTGAAGAAGATCTACGATGAAGGCAACATGGCCATCATCCATGGCATCGGGTTCGACAATTCTCCCCGGTCCCACTTCCGCGCCATGGACATCTGGCACACCTGTGAGCCGGAGATCGTCGGCACGGAAGGATGGGTCGGCAAGGTGGCCCGGGACCTGGATCCCGCCGGCGAGAACCCTTTGAAGGTCGTCAACTTTGGACAGGGGCTGCCCAGGGCGTTGGCTCTGCGCGGCGTGCCTGTCACCTCGGTTTCCAACCTGGAGTCCTTTGGCGTGATGTCCGGGGTGCCGGGAGTTTCGGCCGATTCAGAACGGGACCAATTATTGGAGCGGTTCGCCCGCATGTACGCCCCCGCCGTTGGGACAGGGGCCGTGATGGACTATTTGGGCCAGACCGGCCGCGACGCCCTGAAAGGGGCCGACATCTTGAAGGTGGCGCCGGAGAAGTACCATTCCACGGTGGAATATGCCGAGACCCCCATCGCCAAGTACCTGAGAGACGTGGCCCGGGTTTATCTGGCCGACCTGGGTACCCAGGTGTTCTACACCTCCCACGGTCCCTTTGACACCCACTTTAACCAGATGCCCATGCACTCCAGGCTGTGGACCGAAATGTCCAGCGCCATAACCGACTTCTTCGATGATCTGAAGGAGCATGATGCCGGCGACAACCTGATCATGATGCTGTTCACCGAATTCGGCCGCCGGGTCAAGGACAATGGCACCGGCACCGACCACGGCGCCGCCGGCGGCGCGTTCGTCATCGGCAATCAGGTCAAGGGCGGAATGTACAGCACCTATCCTTCGATCGCGCCCGAAGACCTGCAACAGGGCGACCTGGCCCCCAACTACGACTTCCGGGGATTCTATTCCACGGCCATCGACAAGTGGCTGGGCCTAGACCCCGTGCCGATAGTCGGCGGAAAATTCGAGCAGTTGGGCTTCATCTAAACAGGAGCCAATCCGATTCAATGTTGGCAACGCAAGAACCGTTACCATCATCCGTTCGCCCTGAGCTTGTCGAAGGGTTTGCGGCAATGGTTCGAGAGGCCACCAGGACGGAATAGGTTAATCTCAACCGTTCGTCCTGAGCTTGTCGAGGGATTGTCCTTGAGAAGTGGTTCGACAGGCTCACCACGAACGGGGTTGGTGACGCCGGTTTTAGGAAGGAATCTTTAGGAGTTTTGCCATGCTGACCACTGTCGCGGCGGGCCGCGTGTTTGATTACAGCTATTGCATCGGCATGTACGGTATGTCGGGCCAGGGATTCTGGTCGCCCCAGGATTTCGCTCTGGGATCCGATGGAGTGATTTACCTGCTGAGCCGGGGCGTGGAAGAAATCGGCCAGCGTGTCACCAAGTGCACCCTGGACCACGAGTTCCTGGGCCAGTTTGGCGGATTTGGCCCCGGCGACGGCCAGTTCATCTGGCCCCGCTCCATCGCGCTGGACGGGCAAGAAAACGTTTACACCTCCGACGAGCAGCTCAACCGCATCACGGTTTTCGATAAAGCAGGGACCTTTGCTTCAAAGTGGGGAACGGCCGGTTCGGGCGATGGGCAGCTTTCCGCACCTTCCGGCATCGCCTTTGACGCCGATGAGAACCTCTTCGTCGTGGACAGCCAGAACCACCGGGTGCAGAAGTTCTCCAAGGACGGCAAGTTCCTGGCTAAGTTCGGTGAGCTGGGCAGTGGCGACGGCCAGTTCGAACTGCCCTGGGGCATCTGCCTGGATAACAAGGGCGACGTGTACGTGGCCGACTGGAAAAACGACCGGGTGCAGAAATTCTCCCCCGGCGGACAGTTCCTGGCCAAGTTCGAGGCCGCTTCTTCGGGAGTGGGCGACCTACACCGCCCGTCCGGAGTGGCTGTAGACTCCGAAGGCGACGTTTACGTCACCGATTGGGGCAACCACCGGGTGCAGATTTACGGGCCTGACACCGCCTTCGTCACCACCCTGGTGGGCGACGCCCAGGAACCCTCGCCCTGGACGCAGACCTACATCGACGCCAACCCCGACATCATCAAGGCTCGCCGCCGGGCCAACATGGAACCGGAATGGCGGTTCCGCCGCCCGGTTGCAGTCAACGTCGACGCCGAAGACCGGATTTTCGTCCTGGAGTCGATGCGCCACCGCATACAGATCTACAACAAGGAAAAGAACTACGAGGAACACCCCATAAACCTGTAACCCGTAGCGGCATCAACGAAAATCCCCCTTTCTGCCCAGCGTAGAGGGGGATTTTTTGTTATTTCAGGTGTTCCGCGACAGACGTAACTGCAACCTGGCAATCCTGGTCCATCCGGTAGCAACCACGCTTGTGGTAGGAGGTAGTGCCAGTATAGAGCGTCATTTCCAAGGACCGCCGGCGTCTCTTGGTTTGGTTTAGAGCTGCCCTAGGGAGCCAAATTCCCCGCAAAGCAGGAATTTAGGGATTGATCATCCCCGCACTGCCCGCGTCGTAAATAGCAACCGCATCTATCTCTGTATCAGCGAGGTCATCTAGAGACACAAAGAACTCTTTGCTCACTCCGTCGAAGTCACCATCAAACGCGTAAAACAAGAATTTCGCAGGGAATTCACCACTCCAAGGATGGGGTGAAATTGTCGTTGTCTCTAGCAACTTAGTGGTACCTGTAGCGTTCGATGCGATACCATCGCCGTTATCGATCGGGGTCCCGTACCCCCATGTTACCTCCCCAAAGACGTTATTAGCCCCATCGAGAGTGACAACAATCAACTGGGTCCCGGCCGGAATGACTACTCCCCAGTCGAAATCCACAGCCTCATCTGGGAACCCAAACGTGGTACCACCCCCATCCATATCAACGTACCTGCCGTCGGGGGGGCCGAACATTGAGGACGGCGGCCCCTCATCGGGAGTATTGTTAGGGTCGTTAATTAGAAACACCTCATCGGCGAAGATGGTCTTGGACATAATCATCCCCGCGCTGCCCGCGTCGTAGATGGCTTTGATCTCATTGGTGCTTAGGGCACGGTTGTAGATCCTAACCTCATCAATAACTTCATTGAAAAAGTTGAGCCTGTTGAGCCTTCCGATCGCTAGTGGAAAATCACCTTCAGCCACGGACACTTCCTGCTGTGCTTCGAAATCCAATTGGCCGTTGATGATGATCCGTATCTTGGAGCCGTCAACGGTAACCGCGATATGTGTGAACACTCCAACAGGGAGCACGGTGTCAGATATAACTATGTGTTCTTTTTCGCCGTCCGAGACCATGGCTGCCAGTTGGCCTCTAATCGGAGGCCAGGTGGCCGGATGTAACACCATCCGGGCTAACACAGTGGCAAGCGGGATCCTCCTGGACCAAACCCGAAACGAAGATGGAGTACGGCGAGCTCACATTGGTTCCGGCGTCATCTCCTTTCCAGATGATAGACATATTACCGAATTCGATCCCATCAAGCCGTACCCATGCGCTAGCAGTAAATTCTGTGACATCAAGGTCGGGCGCATCGTTAATGAGCACATCGGGTGACTTGATCCCTTCACCGACCCTTCCCGACACGAACTGTGCCAATTCCCCCTGCAACGCGCCGTGATTGCGACCCTGGGCATCGTTACTATTACCATCAAAGGGCCAATAAGCTACCAGGCCCGGGGAAACACCGGGGGTGGTCAGAGCAAGCATCTCCTCTGTGATCTCCGCCAATTTGTTTTTGCTAATCGGCCCGCTCCACCGCCGAAAGATCATTCCATCGGCGGTGACAAAGACGGTCGTCGTGATGGCTTGTATCTGAAATTTCTCTAGAATCCCTTGGTCTGAGGTGGATCCCGCCGGGTAGGTGATGCCAAGCTCCCGGAGAAGGTTGAGAGCATCCTGATTCGAGCCCAGGCCAGTGAAGGGGCCCACATCGATGCCCAAGACGTCGGCCCGGCTGGGAAACTCGTCATAGAAGGTCTGAATTTCGGGCATCTCACGACGGGATGGAGGTGCGAGACCGGCCCAGAAATTTAGCACCAGCGGCTTACCACGCAGGTCCGACAGCCTGATCGTGGTGGTGCCGACTCCTAGGGCTTCTTCCCCCTGAAACAAGGTGATCGAAATGTCTGGAGCAGTCATGGATACCGGCTCAATCAGCCCCGCGCTGCCTGCATCGAAGATCGCCTTGATCTCATCTGCACTGAGGGCACGGTTGAAGATCACGATTTCATCGATAATCCCGATGAATGATTGGTCAGGTGTGAAGCAGCCAGCGAAACAGTCGAACTCCTGGCCGAGCCAAAGCCCGTCTGGATCGATGACAAGTGGACCGGTGGGGAAAAAGACAGTGCCCTTCGAAACACCGTCTACGTAGATCTCATTAGCCCCGGCACGTCTAACCCAGGTAAGATGATGAAGGGTGCCATCGCTGATACCTGGTGTGCTAACCCCCAGTCCTGGTGGGCCTTTGACGTGGAGAGAAACCTGATCTGTACCGGGGATGGCGACTTGTAATTCACCAACCACCGCGGCGTTTGCCCCGGAGAGAATCGCCGCATTTGTATCTGTAGTTTTGATCCAGGCGCCAAACGTTAAATCGTCAAGTCCATTCAACGTTGAATGGGGAAACGTGATCGCATCGGATGTCGTTTGCAAGCTAAAGGCCTGCCCCACCATGCCGGGGGCGAATGTAGTCCCACCTACCAACGTGCCGTGGTTGCCGCCTACGATGTCATTCGCGTTGCCGTCGCCGGGCCACCAGGCCACTAGTAGTCAGTCAAACTTGATATTAATGGTAACGTGAAAGATTGAGCAAAAGAGCTACCCTGACTCTGGATAGTGTTGATGGGAGGCGGTGGTATGGTCAGGGAAAAGTATGGAGTCCGGCTGACG